>CAZCUM010000006.1:0-85712 GCA_964502015.1 uncultured Robiginitomaculum sp.
CCGCTTCCTAAAATTCACCTTTCTTCTTACAATGCGTACCCTATTTTGGTTTTGTAGATACGCGAAAAGGCCACCCCCATGGCGGCCTTTCGTTTTGGGAGCGCCTAGCGGCGCAACCCTAAGCTTTTGATCAGGTCAGTATAACGACCTTGATCTTTTTTCTTGAGATAATCCAACTGTTTACGTCGCAAGCTCACCATGGCCAACAGGCCCCGGCGGGAATGGTTGTCTTTTTTGTTGGTTTTAAAATGTTCGGTCAGATTGACAATGCGCTCTGTTAAAATCGCGACTTGCACTTCCGGTGAACCTGTATCACCCTCGACCCGAGCATATTTCTTTATGAGCGCAGCTTTGCGCTTTGGTGTAATCGACATCGTTTTCTCCTATACTACGACTACAAATTAAATACGCGTTTCGGACTTAACCGCCCGGCCCGCGCCTCACACAGGGCAATTTCTGCATCTTCAAATTTGGCCAAAACCATCCGGCTAGCATCTTGCCCGCCGATAATACGGGGACGAAACGCCGCCCTCAAGCTGGCGAATGTTGAAGGATGCAGGACGATTGCCCGTCCTTGCTTCAGGTCAAACTGCTCATTTTCGCCCAAGGCCAGCACCGGGATGTCGTCCAGTGCGGTCGAAAGCGGGAGCAATGCTTCCATTGCGCGGGCCTTATGGCGTAAATCTTCCAGCCCGTCCAGTGAAAAAAACGCATCGTTACAGAACGGCCCCACCCGCGTGCGGCGCAGAGTTTTAACGCTAGCTTCAGTCCCAAGCGCAAAGCCGATATCGCGGGCCAGGGAGCGGATATATGTACCCTTGCCGCAATCAACACGGAGTATAGCCCTATCGCCGTTTACTGCCAATATATCCAGCCCGTCTATTTGCACCAAACGCGGTTTCATTTCAGGTTCTTCCCCGGCCCGCGCCAAATCATAGGCGCGCTTTCCGTCTATCTTAATGGCGGAAAACTTTGGCGGTATCTGGCTAATTTCGCCCATGAAATTCGGTAATATATCGGCCAATTCCTGGCCTGTGGGCCGCACTTCCGAAACGGCCACCACCGCGCCTTCTGCGTCCAGGGTATCGGTGCGTTCACCCCATTTGATCTCGACCTCATAGGTTTTTGCAGCCGCGACCAGATAAGGCATGGTCTTGGTGGCCTCGCCCAGCGCAATGGGCAAGATACCCGTAGCCAGAGGGTCAAGCGTGCCAGCATGCCCGGCCTTTTGCGCCCCAAACAACCAGCGCACCTTGCCCACGGCCTGGGTGGATGTCATGCCCAGTGGTTTGTCAAAATTGACCCAACCATGTACCGGATTGCCTTTTTTGCGTCGCGCCATTTGTAAGTTCCTACTCGCTAGGCGTCCATTAGCGCAAAATTAACAATTTGCTAACCTCTATTTTCAACTCATTAACAACCGCGTTCTTTCACAGCATTTTTAGCTCAGTGTGTTTTTATCTTGAAAATCATCACTGACACATTTGCCCATGCTTGAAAAATCAAGAATTGGGAAAAGTCAATAATATAGGGGACGCTTGTGAGACGGGCTACTATTCTAACATTGGGCGCATCGGTCGCCTTTGGCGTTTTGGCCATTGTCATGGCACGCGGTTTTATTGACGGCACGCTCAGCACACAAAATGCCCAATTACGGGCGAATATGGCGGCAGCACCTTTATCAAAAGCCAAACTGAAAACAGCTCCGGTGATCGTTGCTGATATGCAATTAATGCCCGGCGAACCCATAAGCGCCCAGAGCGTTAATATTGTCCAATTTCCCATATCGTCCGTGCCCGTTGGCAGTTATAGCACCTATGAAGCATTAATTTTAGAGCCTAACAATCCATCGGTCGCTTTGACAAAAATTGCCAGGGGTGAGCCTATATTGGCTTTCAAAATAAGTGCGCCGGGCGGGCGGGCCTCTTTGTCGTCCGCTTTGGCAGATCATATGCGGGCGGTGTCCATTCGTGTCAATGATGTGAGCGGCGTGGCCGGATTTGTGAGACCTGAAGATCGGGTGGACGTGGTTTTGACACGGGAAATCGAGCCAAAAACCATTACCCGTTACGGTAAAAAGGCCGAAGGGCCGGGTACCAGACCAGTATTTTTAGCGGAGTTATTGCTACAGGACGTAAAAGTTCTGGCAGCCGACCAAATATCGCGTAGTGAAAATGACGGGCCACAATTGGCCAAAACCATCACTTTGGAAGTGAGCGCCGTACAGGCACAAAAATTGGCTTTGGCCCAATCTGTCGGAACCATGACATTGGCACTCCGTGCGCCGCGCTCAGACGAACGGATCAATGCAAGAGCGTTAAGAACCGCTGATCTGGCAGCCAAACAGGCCGTCAAGCGCCGGGCCATACGTAAAAAACCACCTGTCAACCCAACTGCACAAGTTGTGGTTATTCGCGACGACGGGCAACCACGTCTGGTCAATGTCTACCGGGATACACTTAAACAGCACAACTTGGCCGGAGGGGCACAATAATGAAATATTTTACACAACACTTGCCCGGCGTGACTAAGATAGTGTGGCCGATCATGCTCTTGTCCATATTTATGTCCGCTAATATTACCGCCAACGCCAAATCCTGGGTCGAGGCCAGTGCGGACACAAAATCCGTCAACGCCCAGGTGCTTAAAGACGGTAATATAACTTTAAGGTCGGACGAGCCGTTTTCAGAAGTCCGCGTTGCCGACACCAAAATCGCTGATGTGGTTGTTTTGACCAACCGGGCTTTTCATATTAACGGCAAGGCGCGGGGTAAAACCAGCGTTATGATCTATGACAGCAAAAAACGCTTGTTGGATGTTATCAATGTTGAAGTAAACCTTGATATACAAGGCCTCAAAAAAAGCCTGTTCGAAACTTTCCCGAAAGAGCGGATTGAAGTGCGGCGTCTGGCTGGTAAAATCTATCTGTCCGGTGATGTGTCCACATCACGAGTGGCGGAACAAGCGGGGAAAATCGCAGGGGCTTACGCAGGTACCCAGGACGATGTCACCAGCGGTTTGGTTGTACGCGATTCGCACCAGGTTATGCTGGAGGTCAGGTTTGTAGAGGCCACCCGCTCAGCTATTAAAGAACTGGGCGTTGGTTTATTGATACAACAGGCCGGGCAATTTTCTGTGGCCAGCGGCGTTGGGGCGCTTGGAAGCTCCTCAGCCCTTTCGGCCATATTACAAGACAGCTTTGGCCCGACAAATGTTGATGTCAGAATTGACGCCCTGGAAGAAAAAGGTGTGATTCGCACTTTGGCCGAACCCAATCTTGTCTCCATGTCCGGCGAAACCGCCAGTTTTCTGGCCGGCGGGGAATTTCCTATTCCTGTGTCCGGGCAAAACGGACAAATCAGCATCACCTACCGCCAATTTGGTGTTGGCTTGTCGTTCACGCCAACGGTGCTGGACGACGGGATTATCAACTTAAAAGTCAGCCCGGAAGTGAGCCAGCTTGACCCGACCAATTCGGTGCGCGTTGCCGGTGTTGAAGTGCCAAGCCTCAGTATTCGCCGGGCCAGCACTACGGTTGAGCTGCGCAATTCCCAAAGCTTTGCCATTGCCGGCCTGTTGCAAAACACTTCAACAAACCGCGCCTCGCAAGTGCCGTGGCTCGGGGATGTACCCATACTCGGTTCATTATTTCGCTCGACGCGCTACAAAAATAACGAAACCGAGCTGGTGATTATTGTGACACCGCGCCTTGTGCAACCCGTGTCCGACATCAGCAAATTGGCCACCCCGCTGGACGGTAATCACACGCCAAGCGAGGTCGATTTTTTTCTAGGTGGCCAAGTTGACGGGCCAAAATCCAAAAACACGAATGCCCAAATCACCGACACCACAAACCCGGAAAATACGAAGCCGTCTTCCCATAAAACAAAAGCCTCGGCGAGCTTGTCAGCTCGCTACGGACATGTATTAAATTAGGAAAATACCATGAAACAACAAACCATTTCTTTGTTCTTTGGCGGGGCCATCCTCCTTGTTTTAGGGGGTTGTGCCACCGCCGGGCCGGCTCTTGAAGGCCAGTTGGATCCAAACCTTGGCGGCGCAATACGCGCCAATGTCCAGGCCCAGGCCGTAGCCCCAACAGCGCAGCAAAAAGCCAACACCTATATACCGTCCGATCCACACCGGGCGGCATTGGCCCTTAAAAATTACCGGGACGGCAAAGTAAAAGACCCCGTGCCTGTCAATGCGAACGGAAATTAAACCGTGGCGGACAAGCCTACTGACGACACTATTCTCGACCTCGTGCATATGGCGGATGGTGAATTGGCCATTCCTGAGCCAAAAGACGAAACAAAGACAGACGAAACAAAGATGTCCGAAACTTCGCTGCCTCAAGAGGCGCAAATATGGGCCTATCTTGGCGTGGTTGGCGGTGTTGGTGTGACCAGTCTTGCGGTACAAAGCGCATGGGAGCTTTGCAAACGCGACGCCAGGGTCTTGCTGATTGATCTTAATTTTGAGCGCGGCGATTGCGCCTCTTATCTCGATATGCCGCCAACCCTGAATATCGCCGAACTGAACAAGGCGGAAGGGCGGATGGATGAAGACCTGGCCGCTACCTTTATCAAAACTTGGAAAATTCCCCAATCTTCGAAAAAAACTTTGTCTGTTTTCAGTGCCCACGGCGAGCTTGGTGGCAATGATCAAATATCACCCGGGGCTCTATTGTCGTTTTTAGACAATGTGAGCACCAGTTTTGAATTTATCATTCTCGACATACCGCCAATGTGGCGTGCGTGGACACAAGCCGCCATTGGGGCGGCCGATAAATTTGCCCTTGTCACCGAAGCCCGTGTCCCAGCCTTGCATCAGGCTCGCAAGCTTGCAAGCGACATTGAGGCTTTGCTCAATTTAAACCAAACGCCCGAGATTATCTTGAATAAATATGAGCGCCGGTCTTTACGCGGCGGGCTTAACCTTATTGATGCCCACAAAGTTTTAACGGTCACGACCAGTGCCCAAATCTGTGTGGACGACGAGACACTCCGCGCCGCTATCAATACGGGCACACCAGCCGGGGCATTAAAACCAAATAGCCGCTACACAAAATCCGTCCACCAACATGTACGAAACTGGCTGGGGCTGACCAAGTCAGTCAAGAAAAACGCCAAAACCGTCAAAGGCAACGCCAAACCCATCCACCGGAAAAACAGACGTGCCGCGAGGCGGTAATCGGCTTTCAATTTATTCCATTTTAGTATTTCCCAATTCGATCATAATAGACTACCCCTATACATAAAAAGGGGTACACATGGACGCTGAAGCGATTAACCAGATAAATATAGACCAGATAAATATAGACCAGATAAATATAGAAATGGGCGGCTCATGGGAAATGGTCTTGGCGACCATGTTGGCTGTGATGATGTTTGCCGTGGCCCTTGGTTTGCGGCCCGCACAATTTGCCTTTTTCAAAACCGACCCCAAGCATTATATTGCGGGCGTAGCGGCGCAAATACTAGGCTTGCCGCTCTTGACCCTTGGTCTGGTGTATCTGCTTGCCCCCCCGCCGAGCCTGGCCCTTGGCATGATATTGGTGGCGGCGTGTCCGGGGGGCAATATCTCCAATATCCTGACATTATTTGCACGTGGTAATACGGCTTTGTCCGTATCCTTAACCGCAACCTCCAGCTTGGCGGCGGCATTTATCACCCCCATTTCCATCTTGTTCTGGCTCTCTCTCTATCCCCCGACCCGCGTTTTGTTGACCTCTATCAACTTTGATGTCTGGGGGTTTTTGCAACAAACATTATTGATTTTGGCTTTGCCTATTTTGCTGGGCATGTTTGTCGTCAGCAAAGCCCCAAAACTGGCGGCCCGCATCCAAAAGCCATTGGCACTCATAAGCGCCAGCCTGTTGATATTGCTTATCCTGTTCGGTTTTTTTAAATACCGGGACTTAATCCCGCAAATATTCCTGTTGGTGGTGCCTTTGGTCATGATCCATAATGCATGTGCTTTGGGGTTAGGTTATTTTAGCGGGCTAGTGACGCGGGCGGACAAACCCACCAGGCGGGCATTGACCTTTGAAGTCGGTATCCAAAACTCAGCCCTGGCCTTTGTCATATTGGTCACGCAAATTTCAGGCTTGGGCGGGGCGGCCATTTTGGTTGCCACATGGGGATTATGGCATATAATCGCAGGCGGTGTAATCATCGGACTTTTCAAATTTGCAGACTTGCGGCAAAACGCAGATAAAGGGCAACAACATGTATGATGTAAAAATAACGGGCGGACTTATTTACGACGGCAATGGCGGCGACGCTTATAGAGCTGATATAGGTATTTTGGGCGGTAAAATAACCGAAATAGGCCCATGTACCGGAGACGCCAAACAAACCATTGATGCGAACGGTGCGATTGTCACGCCGGGCTATATTGATCTGCATACCCATTACGACGGACAAATTTCCTGGGACGAAGAATTAAAACCTTCGGTCAACCACGGCGTCACCACAATTGTCATGGGCAATTGCGGTGTCGGGTTTGCGCCGTGCAGAGAGGCTGACCACGAAAAGCTCATCCGACTTATGGAGGGTGTTGAAGATATTCCCGGCACGGCCTTAGCCGAAGGCCTGACCTGGGACTGGGAAAGTTTTCCCGAATATATGACCGCCCTTGACGCCCGCCCGCACACGGTGGATTTTTTGGCTATGGTGCCCCATGACCCGCTTCGGGTTTATGTGATGGGTGATCGGGCCGTTTACAATGAAAGAGCCACAGATGATGATATTGCGCAAATGCGCGCCCTAACCCATGAAGCGTTAGCGGCTGGCGCAGTGGGTTTCTCCACCGGGCGTTCCGATGCCCACCGCAGTGCCGACGGGCAGTGGACACCCACCAGCGAGGCTCACCCGTCAGAACTGGCAGGCATAGCCAGTGCCTTTAAAGATTTTGATTACGGCGTCTTGCACGCGGTTAATGATTTTGACCAAGAACGTCCCGGCGACCAATTTGACAAAGAGTTTGATATTCTCGAGACCTATTTTCGCGCCGCGCCCGGTCATAAAGCCTCCATGACATTGATGCAGCGCGATCTGGTTCCGGACCATTGGCGCAAAATCATAAAACGGGCCGAGGATTTGCAAAAAGACGGCGTTGATTTACGCTTGCAAGCCGCGCCGCGCGGTATTGGTTTGTTTCTCGGCCTGCAATCTACCTTCCACCCTCTTATGGCTTTCCCCAGCTATATTGAAATTGCGGATTTATCTTTTGAAGACCGGGTTGAGCGTATGACTGACCCGGCTTTGAAAGCAAAAATGCTGGCAGAAACACCTGTGAAACTGGCAGGGAGCGGTACATCCGTCCCGCCCATGACCGACACAATGATTGCCATGACCGAGCAGATTGCCGGCAAAATGTTCAAATTGTCTCCAGATGGTTCCGGTAAAGCCAATTACGAGCAAGGCTATGCAAGCTCCGCTGCCGCCGAAGCGCAAACCAAAGGCGTTAGCGTCTGGTCTGTGCTATATGACTGGATGCTGGAAGACGGCGGTAAAGCCTTGATCTATTTCCCGATCTATAATTACACCGACATGAATTATGACGCCGTACACACCATGATGACCCATAAGCTGGCTTTGCCGGGCCTTACGGACGGGGGTGCCCATGTGGGTTATATTTGTGATGCCAGCTTCCCGACTTATTTACTGTCCTACTGGACACGCGACAGGGGCGATAAAAAAATATCCGTAGCTCGCGCCGTACAAATGCTCAGCGCCGACGCGGCGGATTTTCTCGGCCTGTCGGACCGGGGGCGGATTGAGGTGGGCCTGAAAGCCGACATTAATATTATTGATTATGAAGAACTGTCTCTCGGCGTACCGGAAATGGTCAAAGACTTGCCCGCCGGAGGTCAGCGCCTGCTACAACCCGTCAGCGGTTATAAAGCCACACTGGTCAGCGGACAGCAAGTTGTCATAGACAACCAGGTCACCAAAGCCCGCCCAGGCCGCCTGGTGAGAATGGGCAAGTAAAAGGCCCAATAGTTATTCTACATTAAAGGTGAATTTGGTGTGGTGATTTTGGCAGGTTTCCCCGAGCCCTGAACTCAAAAACTTACCAAGATTTCATGCAATTTACTGATATGTTCAGGTTTCGCACACGAAAAACTCTCTATAAACATGATGCAAATGGAGAAAAATAATGCGTGATTTTGTCAAAACCGGCTTACTGACCATGACCCTCGGTGCAACCATGCTGGCTTCAGCCAATATTGCCTATGCCGCTCAAAAAAACGCGCCTACAGGCCCACAGATCAAACTTGGACAAACCACTACGGTAAAGGTCAATTTGAAAGGCTATGTCTTCGGTTTCAGGGTGATGAAAGCCAATGTGTCTGGTGAGATCACTGAAAATTCATATTCAATGCGGGCCGATTTATTCACCTCTGGTCTTGGAGCGCTGCTCAAGAAATTTCAGATTTGGGCGACAACCACCGGAACCATTGACGAAAACGGTTTGAATCCGGTCTACCATGTTCAGCAAAACCTCAATAAAAAAAACAGACGGGTGGAAATGAATTACAAAGCGGATACTGTTGATATTTCTATCGTACCCAAGCTTGGCTCCCAGGGCAAACCGCCGGCGACCAAAGCCCAGCGCTTTGAAAGCGACGATACTTTATCGGCCCTGCTCAATATGATGATGCGCGGGTTTCGTTTTACAGACGAGCCGTGTGTTGGCACCATAGAAGTGTTTGATTCCAAGCAGCATTATTTGCTGCGCATGGAACGCATCGGCAATAAATATATAAAGCAAAAAGGTTTTAAAGGTCACACAATTGGTTGCAGTGTTTATTATGTGCCGGTGTCGGGCTTTGATCCGGAAGATTTGCCGAGCCAGGAAGAAGCTTCAACACCGGTGAAAATTTATTTGGCCAAATTTGATGAGGCTGGACTTTATATCCCCGTGCGCATGAGCTATAAAATCAGCATTTTTAAAGCCGTGATCAAAACGCGCAATATAGAGATTAATAGGTCTTAAGCAGTAAGAGTTTCGACTTGATCTAACACTTAATGCATACACAGCCTCTAAAACCTCTCCAGCAACCGCTCCAGATAGTCCCGTTCTATTTGTTCACGTTCGCGTTCTCCCGAGCGCCTGCGGAGTTCTTCCAAAAGCTCTCGTGCGCGTTGTTGATCGGATTTTTCCGTAACGTCTATATCGGTTTCGCCGATCCCGTCGCCGCCCTCGTCGCGCCCAAATGGATCACGACCGGACGCCGCATTATTACCGCCCGCCTTGTTCCCGTCCAGCCGCTCGGCTTCTTGGGCCAGCAAACCTTCCCCGGCTTGGCGCAGGGCATCTATAGCATCTGATTGCGCCCGCCCTGCACTATAATATTCACCGTCTTGCAAAGCCCTTTGGGAACGCTCCATAGCGTCTTTGGCGTTGTTGAGCGCGTCTTTAATATCGCTGCCCGCACCCGTTCCGCTTTCTTCATCACCCCCATCAGTACCGCCGCCAGATTGCGCCGCACCTTCTTCTAAAGCCGCACCTTCTTCTAAAGATTGCAACAACTCACCAATTTCGCCCTGTTTATCAGCCAGGTCGCGGCCTGACGGCCCGTCTCCGTCTTGCCCGTTAGACGCTTCGTCCTGCCCGCTCCATAAATCCGCCTCGGCCCGGCCCGCATCCTGGGTGTCGTCGCGCAGACGCCGCTGTTCACCGAGAATATCATTAAGGTCTTCCAAAGCCTCTTTAAGTTCCTCGCTCATACTTCCGCCAACACCTGAACCACTACCACCACCGCCTTGCGCCAACTGAATTTGCATGTTTTCCAAAAGCTGCGCCAACTTGGTCAGCGCTTTGCGGGCAGCGGCCGTATCGCCCATACGGTTGGCTTCTTCAATGGCATCGAGCAGGGCCTGAATTTCGTCCATCTGGAAACTATCACCACCGCCGTCGTCCCTGCCATCGGCGTTGTTTTTGGCGTTTTTGACCGCTTCCAGCATCAATTGCTCCATATAACGGTCCACCGCTCCATTATATCTTTCAAACAATGCGTCCACTTCGCGCTGGGGTGCGCGCCTTGCCATTGCATTGTTTAAGGCGCGCTCGGCCCGTTTCATGTCTTCAAGCGCATCGCCGAGCAGGCCAAATTCCGCCCGCAAGGCAATGGCCCATAAATCTTCGGCAATACCGCCCAACTCGTCTTGTTCCCGCGCTGTTTGGAGGCGGCGGTAAATATGTCGCAAGCCCATATAGACGCTGGGGTCTTCAAACACGCCGGCCGGTTTATCAGTAATCGCGTCTATCAATAAAGCCGTACGGCGCACGGGCTGCGGGGCGCGCTCTATGGTTAGATCGGGACGGTCTACGGCGAACATTGGCTGGTGTTTTTCGGCGATGGGCTTGTCAGAGCCAATAGGTGCATAATCGTCCGTACCCGCCAGCATCAGCAAGCGTTGCTCGGCCACGGCCTTGGCCAATGGCTCGACGAATATTTTATCTGGTATGATAAAGCCGTGCATGGCAGTGGAGCCAACTTGCCGTTTCCCGTCCACGGCCAATAAACGGCCCGTAACTTTCTTGCCGGCCCATTTGTGCTTGGTCAGATCCAGCCCGCCCGGCTCTTGCGCGGCACGGCGCACGGATGAGCCCGGCAAGGGAATGCTGATTTGCTCGCTGGTTTGTGGGTCGCTTTGCAGGGCCATTGACAAGATCAGACTTTGCACACCGTAATCATCTTCCAAGGAATATTTAAACTCCAACCGGTCACGCTTGCCTGCGTCTGGTGGTTGATCAAATGTCACCGTGGGCACTTGGTCAATGGCCACGTCCAGGCCCCAGATTTGCTCACTTTTACCGAGCCTAAACATCGCCGTACTGTCACGCTCGATAATGGCCCGCGCTTCAAAGCTCTCAGGGCCGAGGCGTTTGGGGGTGATGCGCCGGGTTTTGCCGTTTTTTTGGCGCAAGATCAAACGCGGGGCGGTTTTTACACCGGAAATCCGGGCGACAAATTGCGAAAGCTCTGGCACAGGTAAAGACTTTTGCCCCTTGAAATAACTGGGCGGTCTTGCCGTATAAGCAGGCGGATCAATCCAGGCTTCATAATGGGCGGCGCTCCCCTGGGCACCAGATATCCAGCCCGGCGTCAAGGAGGCGCGCAAGCGTTCATAATTATCCCCTGCCCCGACCATGAAGGCGAGAAGCACCATAACCGGCAGAGCGAAGCGCAAATAATATTTGTCCATGGGGGCCAAAGCCGGACGCAAGCTGGAAGTACCGGCGCGCTGGATTTGCTCTTTGGCATTTTTCAAATGGTTCTGCCACGCTTGGTTTTTGGCCAGACCTTCAAGTGTGTCAAGCGCGGGGGTATCCACCACCGTATCCAGTGGACGGTGGGACAGGCCGCTATCAAGCTCAACCCGTCTACGGGCCTGGGAACGCGTTGGTGCCATTGTGCGCCGGGCTGCAAGCACGGCTTTGACCACAAAAAACACGGCAAACACTAGGCCCATAAGCCGCCAGGGATCACCAATGCGCTGCCAAAGCCCGCTAGCGCCTGCAATGATAAACAGCAAAACAAACAAAACCGCCAAGGCCAAAACCGGCGCATAGGTTTCCCATAACAAATGCCTATAGGCCCGGCGGGTCAAATTTACGGCACGTTTTGTCAAGACAGATTTGGGCGGCGTTTGTGGCATAACCCCGTTATAAGCCATTATTCCGCCCATAGTGCAACAATTTCATTAAAAATCTGCAGGGTTGGGAAACTGTAGATACAAAAACACCTTGTTTAATATTAAACTATCTTCTATATAGTTTAATATTAAACAAGTTGGAAATACATATGCGCAGACGGAAATTTTTGAAAATAGCTGGCGGCTCGGCGGTTTTACTCACAGGCGGGTCATATATTTGGGCGGCACCCACGGCTAAAGATGCGCGGGCATCCTGGCAAAATGCAGGCAATTACCCGGATCCCATACGCAAGGCATTGTCCTATGCCCTGTTGGCCCCCAACCCCCATAACCGCCAGCCCTGGCAAGTGGAGCTTTTGAGTACGGCAGAAGCTCTCTTGTATTGTGACGATGATCGTCACCTCCCCGTAACCGACCCATTTGACCGCCAGATCACCATCGGGCTTGGCTGCTTTCTTGAATTGTTCGACTTGGCGGCTCAAAACAACCAATACCGCGCCGATATTGATGTGTTCCCCGAAGGCGCCCATCCCAAGCGCCTCGACGCACGTCCGGTGGCCAGACTCAAACTGACCCCGTCCAAACAAGCTTATGCACCCCTGTTTTCGCAGATTACAAAGCGGCGTACTGACCGTAAACCGTATACATCACAACGCCCGCCTGCTCAAAATCTTGCGGACTTGCAAATGGCCGCCGGCCCGTTACTGGCTAGTAGCCGCGAGAATACAGCCTGCGAAAAATTGCGAGAAATATGCGCGGATGCGGCCCGCATAGAATTTATGACACCGCGTACGCACGCAGAAAGTGTTGGCTTGATGCGGGTAGGCCGCAAAGCAGTACGTGCCAATCCCGACGGCATATCTATCGAAGGCCCACTGATGGAAATGCTCAATCTTACCGGTGCCATGAGCCCGAAAGCCCTGTCGGATCATGACCAGGCGGCGTTCAAGCAAGGCTTGAAAATGTATCTTGCGGGCATTGAAACTGCGAACAGTTTTTTCTGGATCACCACACCCGGCAATAGTCGCTATGACCAAATCGCTACCGGGCGGGCCTATGCCCGCGCCAATCTGAAAGCTGCCGAGCTTGGTTTGGCCGTACATCCACTCAGCCAGGCCTTGCAAGAATACCCAGAAATGGCGGAGCAACTCGCCAAAGTCCACAGGGCGCTTAACATACAATCCCCGGCCAGATTACAAATGTTGGCACGAATTGGTTATGGTAAAGCCCGCACCCAATCACCAAGATGGTCGCTTGAAAGCCGGGTCAAATAGCGTATGTATGAGGCATGTATCAGACCCTGACCGAAATCAGCATTATTCACCAACTGGCAAGCACGGCTTTGCGCAAGGCCTTGCCAAAACCTTTGACCCTGGCCCAGTTTTATGTGCTCACCCACCTCACCCGTGTACCGGCCGTCAACACGCCGGGCCGCATTACCAAGGCTTTCCAGGTTACCAAAGGGGCCATGACCCATACGCTCGGCTTGTTGGAGAGAAACGGGTTTGTCTCTATTGTTGATGATGTGAAAGATGGCCGCGCCAAACATGTGTATATCACCGATAGGGGCCGTGATATTCTTGGACTGGCTTTAAAAAACACAGAGCCGCACTTTGCCGGATTAAATGCACAATTTAACCCGGACGAAATTCAGGCCGTGAGCGAAACCTTGACCAAAATACGCATATTCCTGGACAAGGCCCGTGAAGACAGGGATCGTGAAGACAGGGATCGTGAAGACAGGGATCGTGAAGACAGGGATCGCGATTAAGACAGCATTTAGTGGTGTGCTTTCAACTTACCAACCGCCGCAGCCACCGCCTGCGCGGGGCCAGGCATTGCCGTATCTGGAATATCTCAAACCGCCAGCACATGTGGCTATTTGGGGTATGATAATCGGTGTCGGCACCGGGTAGCGCACATAAATCACCGGGCGAACGACCTGGATTTGTTGATAATGCGCTTGGCGGTGTATAATTGGTCTTGGCGGCACCACTGGCTTGACCACGGGATAACATCCCTGCACTTGCCCACCCTGGGGGGTATACACACTGGTCGGGCAAGAGATTTTGGCAAGAGGCGCACGTCTCCCCATGCCAGAAAGTTTATAACCTGAAATATTGTTAACCGTCCTTGTAAACGGCACTATATTTGTGCGTGTAGATGCATAATGGCTACGGGACGAGTGAGATAGTCCCGTTGTGTGTGAAGCCGTTGTATGTGCCCTGGAACCTGTGGACATACACAACCCGCCTGCGGCGCGGCTGGAACCAACCGGGCAGGCAGGTAAACGCCCGTAACTGGCGTGGCCTGCACGAGCGGCATGGGAAATCATGGGCACTGGTGCATGAGCTGGTGCATGGGCTGGCGCATGGTGAGGCTTTTTTACGTCATTATCCACAGAGGTGATATAGTAGCTTTTATGTTTTTTATGCTGCTTGTGGTGTTTATGTTTCTGATGTTGTTTCTGTTTATGATGTTTCTTTTGTTTTTTATGTTTATGCCCATCATAATTGCCATAGCTACCCGATCCATAAACAATTGCCGGGCCTGTGGCGCTGGAGCCTGCATAAGCAGGTGAACTGAGCGTAAATAAACCTGCGCCGACCATGGTCAACGCGAAAGTTGATACGGGTAAGGTAAAAAACGAAATACGCATATTGCGGGCTCCAAGTTACATTTGGAGACAATTCAACACATTTTTCCCCCGTTTCGCAACGTGCTTCCCGTGGGGGGGGAAAATTAACAATTATGAATATTACATGGTCCAGCGACCGCCTGCCAATACTGGCATATTATATCCTGGCATATTATAGCTTGGCACATATCCTGGCCGTGGTGCCAGGGTTGGCGCACCACCACATGTGGACGGCTGCGGCACAGCAAAGGGTGTCGGCACGGCGTAGGGCACACCAATAACCGGACGCACCACATTAACGGCGACGGGTACAGGCTGTGGTGCAGCGCGGCGGCACAAAACCTGTGTGGCCGCAAGACCCTCCACTCTGGTAGGGCCTGATGTTTTTTCCCAATATCTACCACCGCCTGGAGGTTGGTATGTGCGGGCGCCCGCAGGCACATATCCCAAGATATTCCCGCCCTGGGGTACTGGCATAGACACATTGGGGGTCATTTTTTTTTGAACAACTATCCGTCGTTGAGCTGGGTTATACCCACGGTTAACAACAATAGGTTTTGGTGCATATGTGCGCAGCGCCGGTCTAGCAAATTGACAGGGCGAAATATTGGCCGGGTTATATCTGGGCATGGGACGCACAATTGGGGGCCGCACGGCCGGACACGGCACGGGCGGGCGCATTTTGTACATGGGTGTAACACGAGGCGCAATGTGAGGCACAACTGGAGCAACAGGCGCTCTGACAATTGACAATGGTGCTGGCGCATATATTGGGCGCGGCACGGGCGCAGCTAATGTTGGCAAAGCCGCCCCTTTTGAGCGGCAATAGCCCGTGGAGGCAGGCGCACACCCGTCCGTAAACCCGGTCGGCACATCATTTAACCCCGCCAATGGGGCGCGGCTGTGAATACGCATGACATTTACATTGGGTGTGTTTTTATAGGCGAAAGTTTTCAAATGCCCATAGGGCACACTGTTATAGGCGTTTACGGGCGCTAGAGCATCCGCACCTCCAGCGTGGTTGATGACATACGCAGAACAACCAACACGAGGCGCGGGTCTAATCCCGACATTTGAACCGATAACCCTGTTGCATTTAGCGTTTTGTACCGCTTGATAATTCATGACACCTGGCGTGCCTGCCAATGCCGCAACACTTAGCACCGCAACACTCCCGCTTGTCAAAGCAACACTGCTCAATGTTCGTGCGACACCAAAATAGATACGCATATGCGTTCTCCCATAAACGGTTCGTGCGCACCCGCGACGAACCCCACCAAAAATTCCCGACCACATCCTATCTTTAGGTATGAAGTCCCTGTCCATGTGGGCCAAACGATCCTGGCTAGGATTTATAGAGTAAGCACTCTAGAAATCATAACTAATGCCGCCGCGTTCCCAGTCTCCAAAACGAGTGGGTTCAGCCCCCTTGGGTCCTGCTTTTTCGCGTGGGAGAGGTTCGGTGTGCACCGCACATTTGCGCTTCGCGGCTTCCTCCAGCGCCCTGCGGGCTTCCGGGGTAAGCTTCTTTCCTGGCGCGGCATTTGGAGGATTTGTCATCAATGCCTCCTTCTACCAATACGACCATATTTACATCTGGCCGCATCTACACATTACCAAACCTGACCCCACATTAAACGCGATGCCAAGGTCATGACAAGTCTGAAATCAAATTCATCAACAGTCCCGCCATGAAACACTTTTCTAGCGCAAAGGGGCTAAAATACTATTAAGGGGGTGTTTAGCTGACGTTAAGTATGGTTGTTAGCAAGGTGGTAACAGGTTGGACAATCAAGCAAGTATGTCTCGACATGGTTGGCAAAATCACTAAACAGGCTTTATGAAAATACCACAGCAAAAGCTTGAACAAGTCTTGGACAAATTCGATGCCATCGAAGCGCGTATGGGTGTGGCCTCTGATCCCACCGAAATTGTCAAACTGGCTAAAGAACATGCCGAATTGCGCCCCGTAGCTGAGAGTGTACGCGCACTTAAACAGCGTCTGGATGAAATTTCCGAACTTGAAGAACTGGCTTTGGACCCGGAAATGGGGGCAATGGCCAAGGACGAATTGTTTGAGCTAAAAAGCGGTCTTGGCGCACTTGAACATGAGGTTAGTATTCTGCTCCTGCCCAAAGACAAAGATGACAATGCTTCTGTGGTGCTTGAAATCCGGGCCGGAACAGGCGGCGACGAGGCGGCAATCTTTGCTGGTGATCTGTTTCGCATGTATGCCCGCTATGCCCAGTTACAAGGCTGGAAACTGGAAGTAGAGACCGAATCCGAAGCCGAAATGGGCGGGTATAAGGAAATCATCGCCTCTATTACCGGCAATGGTGTATTTGGGAAAATGAAGTTTGAAAGCGGCGTCCACCGTGTCCAGCGTGTTCCCGTCACCGAAACCCAGGGCCGGGTTCATACCTCCGCCGCCACAGTAGCCGTGCTGCCGGCACCGGAAGATATAGAGGTCAATTTTTCCATGACCGATGTACGGGTCGACACCATGCGCGCATCCGGCGCAGGCGGGCAGCATGTGAACAAAACCGATAGCGCCGTGCGCATGACCCACGAACCAACCGGAATTGTTGTGGTCTGCGACGCCAAATCCCAACACCAAAACCGGGCTAACGCCGAGAAAATTCTCAAAATGAAGCTTTACGACATGGAGCGCGAGCGCCTCGACACCGAGCGGGCCGGGGACCGCAAATCACAAGTGGGCTCCGGGGACCGCTCTGAGCGTATCAGAACTTATAATTACTCCCAAGGCCGGGTCAGCGACCACCGGATAAATTTGACATTATATAATCTGGATAAAATAATCACAGGTGATGCCTTGGACGAGGTGGTCAATTCCCTGGTCGCCGCCGACCAAGCGGAAAAACTGGCCGCACTTGAAACCGACGGCTAATCATTGATAATTACGGCTAATCATGGCTCATCATGTCTAATTATACCTATAGCGAACAACAGATGCAGGCTATTGTCGCCTTGCGAAATGCGGGTGTTCAAGACGCGCAGATAGATGTGCGCAGCCTGATGTCATATGCCAGCGGCTTATCCCGTTCACAGGTGATCCTGTCGGAACAAGATATTATGCCGCCGAAGGTAGCCGAGAAATTTCTAACCTTTGTAGCGCGGCGCAAAAACCATGAACCCATAGCCTATATTGTCGGTGAGAAAGGTTTTTGGTCATTAACGTTCAAGCTCAACACCCATGTGTTAATCCCGCGCCCGGAAACCGAAGGCGTGGTGGAACAAGCTTTAAAGTTATTGGGCAATCAGGCGGGCGCCCGCATTCTTGATGTGGGGACGGGTTGCGGCACAATCCTGATTTCGCTCTTGCACGAACTGCCTACTGCCCAAGGCTGCGGCGTTGATATATCTGAAAACGCATTGGAACTGGCCCAAAGAAATGCACAGCTTTCGGGCGTTGCCGACAGATGCACTTTTAAAACATCAGATTTTTTACAAGGCGTTCGCGGGCAGTATGATATTGTCGTTGCCAACCCGCCCTATATTACAACCCCGGCCATGCAGGAGCTTGCGCCTGATGTGGAGTTTTATGAACCGCACCTGGCCTTAGATGGTGGCCCGGACGGTTTGAGCGCCTATAAATCTATTATCAAAGACCTGCCAAATGTGTTGAAAGCGGGTGGGCATGTGGTGTTTGAAATCGGCTATGACCAGAAAACTGCCGTCAGCGGTTTACTTGCGGCTACTGGCGCCACCAGCATCCTGTGCCAACAAGACCTGGCCGGACATGACCGGATCATCAGTGCGGCATTTTGTTAACAAATAAATGCAAAAAAGGCTTGGACAATTGCCAACTTGCGGCTAGCTTGTAGTTCAAGGTTCGCAGGCGGACATAAACATCTGCCGCACCACAGATATTATTTACGAGATATTATATTGGATAACCCCCTATAGGCTAAAGATGGCAGACTAAATGTAGTAGGCTAGAAATGATGGACTGGGGATAAAACTACAAAATTACATTGCGCACCGTTTGGCCGGGGATGGACGGAATTGCGATAACAACAATACCCCACACGGTAATATGGATATAAGGACTATTTCATGAGTAGACGCCCGAGAGGACGCGGCCGCAAGCCACAACATAACAACAATAAAAACCCAAACAAATCTTTGGACAGCAATGGCCCGGATGTCAGGGTGCGCGGTTCGGCCAAGACAATTTATGACAAATATACGTCATTGGCCCATGATGCGGCCGTCTCTGGACACCGGGTAAAAGCAGAAAGCTATTTGCAGCACGCAGAACACTATTTCCGTATTTTACAAGAAATCGCCGAAAAAGCCGCCGTCAAAGCCGAACTGCACCAAAAAGAGCAGGCAAGACTGCAAGCGCAAAAACAAGAACAGGCGCAAAAGCATGCGCAAGAGCAAACCCCAAAACAAAACCAGTCTGGCGAGCAGAAGGCCAATACGGACGCGGAGGATAAACCCGCCGGCCGTTCACGCAGTTATCTAAACCGCCGCCGCCCTGCCAATGGGGAAGCAGCTGAAAGCCAAGAACCTGAAAGTAAAGAACCTGAAAGTAAATTAAAAGAGGCCAGTGAAAGCGAAGCGCGCAAAGAAAACAAGCCTGTTAAAAAGAAACTCAAAAAACCTAAAAAAGCTGATACACCTGCACCCGAAGACGAGCCAGCAGCAGCGCAATAAATTTACCCGCTTGCCAGCATCTCGCGCACCACCGCGACAATATCGCTTCGGGCGGCGGTTTTTTGTGCTGGTCTGGTTTCGCGCCATTCTTTATTGTCTTTAATGGCTTTGGCCATCTCGGCACCCATTTCCAAATCCTTAATCGTCACCTCTGCGCGTTCCATTTCGTCGCTGCCCATCAATATGGCCAGCTTGACGCCGCGTTTGTCGGCGTATTTGAGCTGTTTACCAACATTGCCAGAGCCGACGAAAACCTCGGCGCGAATACCCGCTGCTCTGAGCTGGCTCGCCATAGTGAAATACGCACCCAGCAATGCTTTATCAAACACGCAAATGATCACGGGCGGCTGGCCCGCCGCTTCCGCCAACCCCATGCGCGACAATGCGGCCGCAAAGCGCGACACACCGAACGAGTATCCGGTTGCCGGAACCGCCTGACCCATAAAGCGCGACACCAGTCCGTCATAGCGTCCACCACCGCCGACCGAGCCGATACGCACGGCACGGCCTTTCTTGTCTTTAATGTCGGCCAACAATTCCGCCTCGAATACCGGCCCGGTATAATAACCAAGCCCGCGCACGATAGATGTATCAAACACAACCTGGTCAGGCCCGTAATCACAGGCGGTGAGAATATCGTCGATCAATATAAGTTCTTCCACTCCGGCCTTGCCGTGGGCGGATGCGCCGACCAATGCTTCTAAGGTAAGCAAGGTCTTATCTCTATCGGTATCACTGGCGCTGGTAAACCCTAGCACGGCTTTGATGGCACTGGCGTCCAGATTTGCACCCTTCGTATAAGCACCGCTTTCGTCCTTGCGGCCTTCGCCGAGCAAAGCGGCAACGCCGTCCGCCCCGAGCCGGTCAAGTTTGTCGATGGAACGCAGGACTTGCAAACGTTGCTCGGCCCCGGCTTCGGTGCCCGGCACACCGCAGCTTTCCAAAATACCGTCCAATAATTTGCGGTTATTAACCCGCACCATATATTGGCCCAAGTCCAGCCCCGCCGCACCCATAACATCCGCCGCCAACATGATCATTTCCGCATCAGCCGCCGCGCCGGGTGCGCCGACACTGTCAGCGTCGCACTGGATAAATTCGCGAAAACGGCCCGGCCCCGGCTTTTCGTTACGCCACACCGAACCCGCCTGATAGCGGCGGTATGGTTTAGGCAAATCGTTATAATTCTCGGCCACGAACCGGGCTAAGGGCGCGGTTAAGTCGTAGCGCAGGGCCATCCATTGCTCATCATCGTCGTGCAGGGCGAACACGCCGGTATTGGGTCTGTCATCATCGGGCAGAAACTTACCGAGCGCATCGGCATATTCAAACGCGGGCGTTTGCAAGGGCTCGAACCCGTTTGCATCATAGACGCTAAACGCGGCCTCAATCAGGCGGTTTTCAGCCCGTAGCACATCGGCGGATTTATCTTCAAATCCGCGTGGCCGTCTCGCTTTTGGTCGTCGTATTTTATTCTTTTTTGACATAATAAAAGCATCCTAAAGGCTGTCCCCGAATAAGGGTGCGTTAAAGTTTCGGTCAATTGAGCCAAATCCAAATGCGGTATCGCAGGAAACAATCCAGTTTTCAAGAGGCGTATGCTTGGGTGTTTCCCCGATAACCCTTTACCCCTCACCTTGTTCCTCTCCCAAAAGGAGAGGAGACCCAAGCACAGCCTTTTAGGATTACGGGATTTTATTGATAAAGCCTTCGTAACTCTTTGGTGCACCAATTGAAAATGGTACTTGCTACACCGTCTCCTCTCCTTTTGGGAGAGGAACAAGGTGAGGGGTGTTACTCTGGCGGAGGACCTGTGACCTGATATTTTCCAGATACAATCTATTCGTCACCATGAGAATAGCTAAGCTTTTCTCGCAAGGGCTATCAGCGCGGCTGTAGAGCTGTCGTGTCCCCCGTCTGCACCACCTTGTAGCTCGTCCAATATGCTTGCGGCCAATTCCTTGCCCAACTCCACCCCCCATTGATCAAAGGCGTTGATGTTCCAGATTACGCTGGCGACGAAAACCTTGTGCTCATAAAGGGCAATCAAGGCCCCGAGCGTATGGGCGTCCAGCCGCTCCAGCACAATTGTGGTGGAAGGACGGTTGCCGGGGAATGTTTTGTGGGGGGCCAGTGCGTCAACATCCGCCCCATTTATGCTTTCGGCAATACCTTTGGCCTTGAGTTCCGCCCGCACGTCTGCTTCGGATTTGCCGCGCATCAGGGCTTCGCTTTGGGCAAAACAATTGGCCAGCAGGGCGCGTGTGTGGGCGGGACGGTTTTCGTTGTCCGTTAACACCGCAAGGAAATCAACTGGCACAACATCCGTGCCTTGGTGTAATTGTTGGAAAAATGCATGTTGGGCATTTGTGCCCTCATCGCCAAATACCACCTGGCTGGTTTGGGGTGGGCTAGTCCCGTCCAGAGCCGCAGATTTGCCGTTTGATTCCATTTCCAATTGTTGCAAAAATGAGGCAAACTTTCGCAAGCGCCGGGCATAAGGTATGACGGCCCTTGTGCCCAGCCCGAGAAAATTACGGTTCCATACATCCACAAGTGCCAATATTATTGGCAGGTTTTTCTCCAAAGGTGCATCCTGAAAATGCGCGTCCATATCCGCCGCACCCGCCAATAATTCATCAAATATATCGGGGCCGTAAACCAGTTGCAAAGACAAGCTGACCGCTGACCACAAGGAGAAGCGCCCGCCGACCCAATCCCAAAACTCAAATATTTGTGCCGGATCAACGCCGAAATCACGGGCACCATCCTGATTGGCGGTAACGGCTATCATATTGTCCTGAGCGTGTTCCCCGAGCCAGTCTTTTGCAGCTTTTCCGTTCATACGGGTTTCTTGAGTGGTGAAAGTTTTGGAAACCATGACCACCAATGTGCTTTTCGGCTCAAGCCCGGACAGGGCATCATTGATCGACGCTCCGTCCACATTATTGGCAAACCGCAGCTCAAGCGCAGGCTTCTCGCTCGCCGCAAACCCGTCCGCCAACAGGCGCGGCCCCAAATCCGAGCCGCCAATACCGATATGAACCACGGCTTTGTATTGCCCGCTTTTCCTTATGGCCTGCGCAAATTTACGGGTACGAATACTCATAGCCTTGACCTGCGCATTGATAGACGCATCACCGCAAGACCCGCGCAAAGCCGGATGCAAAACTGCACGATTTTCCGTGGTGTTGATGGGTTTGCCCGCAAACAAATCAGCCCGACGGGCTTCTATATCCACGTCCTTTGCCAAACCCAAAAGTGTTTGCAAAACGTCTTTCGAAATCAATTGTTTGGAAACATCCACATAAAGTCCGCCTTGCGTGAAGCTCATCCGAGCCGCACGGCTCGGGTCATCTTCAAATAATACGTCAAGCCTCGGAGCGCCGTTCTTCGCCAGCGTCGAAAGTTTGTCCCAATGTACATGTCGTTTCACCATAGCTGGATGTATAGAGCAAATAGCTAGTCCGTAAACTCATATTTCACCAGCAATAAAGGTGCCAGGATTGCCGCCAGAAAAACAGTGTTAAAAATCACATTGGACGCCACACCCGATGCGACTGAACCAGCCCCGTCAACCACATACCAGCCAATAAAAGCCCATATTGTCACCCGGATGGTTTTCTTGTCGGCCTTTGCAACCGCCGGGGCCACTATACCCAAGAGCATGACGGAAATAGCCACCACCAGCCCGGCACCAATAGACGACAGCCACATTTGGGACTTATCCAAAACCGGTGCCGCGTCGCCGTAGGGCAAATCCAGCAAGTCAAGCAACATGCGCGACGGTGCGTTCACGGCCTGATAAGGGGCCAGACCCCAAATAAAAGCGAAACCAATAAAGCCCCAGGCGACAAGCCTGACCATTTTTGCGCTGCTTTTCGGTGTCATGATAATTTCCTTTTGATAATTTGATAATGCGTTGATGCAGGCACAAGCTAAGGGCATATTATAATTAAAACAATTACCTCACAGGTAGGTGTATTTATCTTTAAAAGTGAGTAGGGTAATCTATGAGACAAAATCAGATTGCACAGTACAAGTTCGGGACATTGCTAGGGGAATGGCGCAAAAAACGCCGTTTCAGTCAATTGTCCTTCGGGCTTTATGCCGATGTTTCGCCGCGCCATATCAGTTTTTTGGAAACAGGACGGGCCAAACCCAGCCGCCCTATGGTGCTTAAACTGGCCAAATGCCTGAACATGCCCAAGGCGGAAACCAATCGGGCACTGCTCTTGGCCGGGTTCTCGCCCGCTTATTTGGCACGCTCGTCTGGTGATATTGATCTCGCGCCTATCCAGCAAGCCATTACCATGCTTTTGGATAATCACATGCCCTACCCGGCCATAGGTCTGGACGGGTTGTGGAATATCAAAATGTACAACGCCGCCGCTGTAAAACTCCTGAGCGAAGCAGGCTTGGGCGGATACACCAATATGATTGAGGCTCTGATAGACCAATCACCAAAGCAGTCCGCGATTGAAAATTGGGACGAAACCATAGGGCTGCTTTTGGAGCAATTACAAACGGAGCTTTCTGCGAGGGGTGATGATCCTAAATTACAAAACCTGGTGCAAAAATTATCCGAACATTATCTTCGTTACGGCGGGTCAACCCAGATTGACAACACAAAGGCGGTAATCCCGACCCGCCTTAAAATTGGCGCTAAAACCATATCATTATTCTCAACAATCGTAAACTTTAGTACGGTTCAAGACATTGTGCTAAACGACCTGAAAATAGAGCTGATGTTTCCTGTAGATAAGGCAACCAAAGTATATTTCCTATAAACTTAATATGTGCTAAGTTGTGGGGACACATCGCTTTTCCCAGGATGGTAATGATATGAGCACCAAAGTCGAAGTTCTTGTTATTGGCGGCGGCCCTGCCGGAAGCTCGTGTGCGCTAACATTGGCTAAGTTTGGTATAGACGTCATCATCGTTGACAAGCGCAAATTCCCGAGAAGCAAGCTTTGTGGCGGTTTGCTCAGTGAACGAAGCCGGGCGGTATTTTTAAAAATATTTGACCGGGATTTGGACGAGCGATTGTTCATAACCGGTTCGGATATTATGTTTTTGCAAAAAGGCAAAAAACTGGCCATGGCACCACCGGACAGTCCGAAAATGTATTTTACCATGCGCAAGGATTTTGACCTCCACCTGCTCAACCTTGCCAGGCGGCAAGGCGCAAAAACCATGCTGGGTCACAAAATCAGAAAATTGGATATTCAGGCAAAAACTGCACTGCTTGATGACGGCACATCTATTGAATACACATTTTTGGTCGGCGCGGACGGGGTTAACAGCCAGGTGGCAAAAACTCTGTATGGACACAGTTTCAATCCCAAAACCGTCGGGTTTTGTCTGGAGGTTGAGGTGCCAAGACGCGATCTTCCCAACCAAAGCAATTCACCCGAAATAGATTTTGGCGTAGCCAATTGGGGCTATGGCTGGGTGTTTCCAAAACGTGAAACTTTCACGATCGGGGTCGGCGGCCTTAACGGTAAAAACGAAAATATGCGTGCCAATCTAGCAAAGCTATTTGCGCGCAAGCGCCTGGATTTATCCGCCTACAAGGTCAAGGGGCACTTCATTCCGTTTCGGGATTTCAGATCAAGGCCAGCTAAAAAATCAGTGCTGTTATGCGGCGATGCCGCCGGCTTTGTTGATCCGATTACAGGCGAAGGGATAGCCTATGCAATGGACAGCGGTTATCGAGCCGCTTTGGCAATAAGGCAAGCAAAAGACCTGGGAGCGGCAGACGCCAACAAGCTTTATTTTGCACAAATCAAACCGATAATCAGCGCCTTAAGGCATGCCATGTTTTTTAGAAATTTTATTTTTCCAAAAGGTGCCGAGAAATCTTTTGCCAAATTTTTCCCAGGCGGCATACTTTTGCAAAAAGGCTATCTGGACATTCTCGCAGGCAAGCACGGCTACGGGTATTTATACTATCTGTTCCCCGCCCAGATCATCGCGGTTGGAAAAATCAGATTTCATGCTATATTGGGCAAGTTGGGGCTGGTCAAAAACTGACAGCCTCACCCCTCCTCCAGGCGCGGCGTTTCGTCGTCCATATCATCTTCAAGTCCATCTTCAAGCCCATCTTCCAGCCCGATAATTTCCGGCATTGAGCTTCCGGCTATACCTTGCAAATCGCCGTGCATGCCCAGGGTGCTGGCGATAACCGCGTCGATTTGGGTTTCGCGTTTGGCCCAGCTTTTGACCATGCGTTTTTTCTCGTCGCCCAAATCCTTGCGCATATCGTCAAACTTCTCGACAATAGCTTCGATGCGGTGGCGAAATTTTGTCCCCGTCAGATATTCATACACCAAATCAGCCTTGCTGGCCTGGCCGTCGCGCACGGCGGTTAATCCGGCCAGCTCGATCAGGCTTAGGCGTAGCACTTCAACCAGAGATATGGCGCTGTCATAACTGGTAACCCAAACACCATCAATTTGCTTAAATGTGGTTTTTTCAAATTCCTTGGGCAAGGTGGTGCTCATGAGAACGCAAATATCTGCCCCGGCTGCCCGTTGGTCGTTTTTCAGTTTTTGCAGCCAGCCCGCACTCCAGTTCTTGGCCCGTTTGGTCTCCCACAAAATAGCGCCGCACATTTTGCCGTTGGGCGACATAACCGTCTGGACAATATCACCGCCCGCCACACCTTTAGGCACGGGCTTGATGTCGTCGTAAGGGAATTTGCGGGCCAGGACGTCTTCCAGCTCCAACTCCAAAACTTCGCCTTGATGTTGTTGCGAGCCTTGTTCGGCCCGGCGTTTGAGATTGTCGATCTGGGTGCGCATGGCGGATATGGTTTGCTCATTTTCTTTTTGCTTGAGCAAGAACGTGCTTTCCTGTTCAGCCTTGGCCTTGGCACGAATTGCATCTACTTCCTCGGACAAGCGCCTCTCTACGGTCAGTTCCAGCTCGCGTTTTTGCTCTTCCAAAGCCCGGCGCTCTTTCATGATCATGGCCTGGTCTTCCTGGGCCCGCTCCAGCTTGGCGTCATTGTCCTTGAGAATTTCGCGAAGCTCATCAGCCTCTTTGGCCTTGGCAGCAATTTCGCGGGCCGAGCTGGCGGCTGCCTTTTTGGCCTCCTCGCGGGCTATATCGGCGCGAGCATCCTCCAACCCTAAGCGCAGTTTTTCGGCCAGCGCTGCTTGGGCTTTGTCCAACTTGGCTTTCTCGGCAGCGATTTCCGCATTTTTACGCGCCAGTTTTTCGGCAGACTTTGCCCGTTCCTCGGCCAGTAACGGCCCAGCCAGGCTTTCGTTAAGTTTGATAGATGTGCCGCAATCGGGACAGACGAGTGTTGGATCAGACATAGAACTTCCATTTTTGCTTTACATCTATATCTAAACCAGGCCGAAATGAAAAGCAATATTTGTTCTATATATGTTCCAAGTGTTGCATAATGAGATATATGTGCTATCGCAAGCCATGAAAAAAATTATAAAAACCAATAAAATTGTAAAAATCTGGGCCGGGTTAGCATTTGCTTTACTCATAATTGCGGGAATTTTTTTGTGGCATCCTTTGCCGCCCAATCCAGACGCCCATGAATTAAGTGCAAAAGCGCAAGATTATGACGCCCAAATCATCCGCGACAATTGGGGCACGCCGCATATTTACGGACAAACCGACGCGGATACAACTTTTGGTCTGGCCTATGCCCACGCCGAAGATGACTTCGAGACCATACAAGTGGCAGTGGCGGCAGCACGGGGGAATTTGGCCCACTACCAAGGCAAAGGCGCGGCGGTTACGGATTATCTGGTGGCATTTATGGGGGTGTGGGATACCATAGACAGACGCTATGCCAAGGAGGTAACGGCCAATGTTAAGGCGGTGGCAGAGGCTTATGCGGCGGGGCTAAATCTGTATGCGTCCCAAAACCCGGACGCCACATGGCGAGGTCTGGCGCCGTTTACGGGCCAGGACGTGGTGGCAGGCTTTGTGTTCAAGACGCCGTTGTTTTACGGACTTGACGGCACACTTTTGGAATTGTTCGGCGATGAGCGCGTGCAGGAAATCGCCCTTGACCCGGCGGGTGACCGACAAAGCTTCCACAGCGGGCCAAAATCAATGGCCAAGCGCGGCTCCAACGGTATTGCCGTCTCCCCAAAGCGTTCCGGCGACAACACCACACGCCTGATGCTCAATTCCCATCAGCCCATGACCGGCCCCGTGGCCTGGTATGAAGCCCATCTGGTGTCGGGCGAAGGTATCAATATGACCGGCGGGGTGTTTGTCGGTACACCGTTTATCCTGCACGGGTTTAACGATCATCTTGGCTGGGCCAATACGGTCAGCGAGCAGGATCTGGCCGACGTTTATGTGCTGACCCGCAATCCCGACAATAAAATGCAGTACAAGCTGGACGGAAAATGGGTTGATTTCGAAACCAGCACTGCGGTTATTTATGTTAAATTGTTAGGGCCGTTCGCCTTTAAAGCCAAACGGCAGGTTTTGCGCTCAAAGCACGGCCCTGTAATTGAGGCCAAACACGGAACTTATGCGGTGCGCTATGCGGGCATGGACGAAATTCGCCAGCTAGAGCAATATTACCGCCTCAATCAAGCCGAGGATTTGGACGGATTTTTAGATGCTATGTCTCTGGGCGCCCTGCCCAGCATCAATTATGTTTACGCAGACAAAGACGGCAATACGGCGCTGATCCACAACGCCCAATACCCGGACAGAAAACCAAATTGGGACTGGAAAAAATATTTGCCCGGCGACCGCTCGGATTTAATTTGGCAAAATTATCTGCCCTTTGCAGCCGTGCCCAAATTGATCAATCCGGCTTCCGGCCTGGTCTATAATTCCAACAATTCACCCTATAGCGCCACGGACGGGCCGGATAATTTATCGCCAGATAGTTTCCCGACATTCATGGGCCTGCAAACCAACCAGACCAACCGCGCCATGCGCATGGCGGAAATGACCGACGGGCAAACCCCCATTGGCAAAGACGCATTGCTGGCCTTAAAATTTGACAACAAATATGCGGTGGGGTCAAAGGCGGATGTTTTGGTCAAGAAAATCCTGGCTACGGACTGGAGCGGTGATCCCGAACTGGCCGAGGCTGCCCAACATTTACGGGCCTGGGACATGCACACGGACGCCGAGAACCGTCATGCGGCGCTGGGCGTGCTTACCACTCTCAAAAAAATCACAGCAAAATATACCCGCATTCCCGCCCCAGAACCTGAGCAGGCTTTTAGAGACGCCGCGAAATATTTACTGCAACATTATGGCCGTCTTGATCCTGAGTGGGGCGAGGTCAACCGTTTGGTACACGGCGAAATTAACATTCCCATAGACGGCGCACCGGACGTGATGCGGGCCATATATCCAGCCGAGATCAGAGACGACGGCAAGCTGCACGCGGCGGCTGGCGACACCTGGATCGCCCTGGTGGAATGGGACGAAAACGGCAAAATGTCCGCCGATGTCATCCACCAGTTCGGCGCCGCCACCTCTCTAAAATCCTCACCCCACTACGCCGACCAAGCAAAAATGTTTGCCACCCACAAATGGCGCAAGGCCTTGCGGGACAAAACAGAGATCACGGAAAATGCAAAGCGGATTTATAGGCCGCATGACCGACCAATGGAGCCGTGAACCCTCGGTCAATCCGTATTTTTCGAAAGATGTTGGCCTAAAAATTTCTCTATGGTTTCGTGATACAACACTCTTTTATCCAAGTCCCATCTTGAATGGCCCTCGCCTTCCAACTTTAAAAACTCGACAGACTTTCCAGCTTTTTTCAGGGCTTTTCGCATTTTCTTTGATTGGGAAATATCGACGACGCCGTCATATTCACCGTGCAGCAATAGTACAGGGGCTGTGAAATTTGCAGCCATATTTATGGGAGAGGCAGCCTTTAATTTGTCCTTGTCAAGCTTGGGGTCGCCCATGGACTTTACCCAATATTCATAGCTTTCCGAATCTTTACCATAGTCTTTCCTGGTTTGTTTCATATCCGCCAATATATCACTCACCCCACCACCACTGACAATACATGTGAACATTTCCGGTGTGGTCGCCCCGGCGTAAAGTGCCACATAGCCGCCGTAACTATAGCCAACCATGCAGGTATTATCTGCACTGGCCAGGTTTTTATCATACAGGTATTTGACCGCATCAATGACATCATTTTGCATCAAGCCGCCCCATTCGCCGTAACCGGCTTCGGCAAATGCACGACCAAACCCGGACGAGCCCCTGAAATTAACCTGCAAGACCTGATAACCCCTTGTGACGAAATATTGCACCGTCATGTCATAGTCATAAAAATCCCGCCGTTCAGGCCCGCCGTGGGGCATGACCAGCAAAGGTGTTTTTGCCGATTTTTTACCTGCCGGATAAATATGATAGGCCGTCACTGTTTTGCCGTCGCGGGTTGGTATCTGCAATATATCCGCACGGGTCGCCAAGCGTGCATCCATATCATCGCGGCGGCCAAACAGACGCTGCATATGACGTTTTTTCATGTCATATACATGATATTCCCCCGGATTGTTTGGAGACGTCACATATACCACCGCCTTGGAGCCGTCCGCATTGAACCCAAGCAAATCTACATTTTCCTTATTTCCGAAATATGTATTGAGACCATTATAATGTTTTTGCAGTATTGGATCTTCAAAGCTATAATTCAAACGGTCTTCATAATACCAGGCTCCGGCATACACCCCGGTTTGTAAATCAAGCACGGCGCCGCCCACATCAACATTTGGATGTGCGAACACTGTCTTGAGGTATTTTTCAGTTTTAATATCGTAAAGCTTGATGGAACGGCGTTCATCTTCGTCCTCGTTCGACATGACATAAAATTGCCCGGACGTAGGAGCGGATGCAATAGGCCAAAAATCATAATCGTCTTCATCCTCGTCTGGCCTGACCTTGAAAGTTTTGATTTCTTTCCAGCCTTCTTCTGGGTTGTCATGGGCAAAAACCTTGATCTTACTGCATATACGACCGACACAATCAAACCGTAAAATCGGTTTCCCGACTTTATCTGTATAATAGTAAAATGTACCGCTCTTGCCCTCGGCAATTTGCTCGGCCTGTCCCGACAACACATTCACCTTCCATAGATCTAGGTCACCACCTTTATTAGCTGGCATAATAACATGGTCGGGATCATGTCTCAGCATATTGGTTATACGCGTCAGGTTTCTGTTGTTTCGCCTTATGCCTTTTTGATCCGCAAACAAAGCAACATAGTCCGCGGAATTGATCTGCAATGAGATAATGCGCGACCCGCCGAGCACATACCCCCGCCCTCTTTCACCGATTGTGGTCGGCGTATATATCGCAGCGAGAAAGCGCTCATCACCCGCCCATTCGAGCCAGGACACATAATAGTTTTCCGGCAGGGGAAATATCTTTATAGTCGTTGAAATATCCAGGTCAAAAATAACTATCTGGTGTGTACTGCGGTAAGATTTTTTCTTGGCCTTACACCATGATTTTTCCTGCTTCACCATAGCACCGTATTTGTTTATGCAGTATTTATCGGTTTGGATGCGGATAAAGGCAACATAGCGACCACTCGGTGATAACTCCACCCTGCTGAAGCTGGAAGGTTTCATAAAATCATAGGCAGACGGCGGTGGGGCCGCAGAGGCGCGTATTGCGGACATGCCCGACAGCATGATGATAAAGAAAGCGAAAATAAACCCCTTAAAGTCAATAAAGCGCAGTCCCATATAGTCCCCCTGAAACACCTAAACCACCAATACAACCCTTAAAGGTGTTATTCAAGCAATACCCACATGCCGTCAAACTATGTCTGGCGCCGCGCCGAGAGGGAGATTTAAATTGGAACGGGTGCCTGCATTTTTTGGCGGAAAAATACGCAAGCTGTACACTTGCTTGTCCCTGTTTTTGATCCATGTAAAGCGTAGTCAAGTTGTTGAAATTATTGGGTGTTATAACTCTTATCTAAAATCTAGTCCATGATCATCCATACGGCCCTATATTACAAATGTTCTCACACCAGGGACAGGCAAGCGATCGTTGGCTGGCTGGATGGGAGACGGTGTTTCGTCGGTGTAGATGCTCTGGTAACGTGGAGTGGTCGGCCGGCTCCGGGTGAGGTCCTTGATCCTAGACTGATCTACGGGCCCCCTATGTGAAAAGACGCCGCCGTGTGGTTTTAAACTTCACGAAACAAAACCAAGCGCTCTAATCCGGTATTCCGGTGAGGGGCAAGACCACGCGGACGTCCCGCTGTTTACGCGGATGTTCTACGAAAAATAAAACCCCGCGCCCCAAGGACGCGGCAAATTTCGCGCTGGTTAAATCCGACATGCACCTCCGACACACCCAAGCGGGTTTACCACCCAAAGGACAATAATATTAAAATATAAAACTAGTTTTGTATTTCGTACTAAAGGTAGAAATTAGGCAGTCAGATATGAAATTATGCGCTCACACATTTTTATCCTCTCAATTTTGTATTGCGGCCTGTTTGATTTCGCGCCATGTATATAGGTAAACCAAGCTAGGGGATATTATGGAAAGTGCAGTTCAGACTATGGGGTTTTGGTCGGTCTTGCCGCCTTTGATAGCTATTGGTTTGGCACTTTGGACGCGGCAGGTGTTTTTGGCCCTGGCCGTTGGTATCTGGTTTGGCTATTTAATCCTGTCGGGCTGGCATCCGCTCGCGGGAACGCTGGAGACGCTGAACGCATTTGTCACCGTTCTCACCGATACGGGCAATGCGCGGCTGGTAATCTTTACCATTATTATCGGGCCGCTGATTGCCTTGGTGCAACGATCCGGCGGGGTGGAGGGATTTGTCGCGGGGATTTTACGGTTTTTGACCAAGGTCGGCAACAAACAGGCGGATAAAGGCAATCGCCGCATTGTCGAGAGCATTGCCGCTCTCACCGGGATAGTTTTGTTTATTGAAAGCAATATCTCGCTGTTTACGGTCGGCACCTTGTACCGCCCTATCTTTGACAAGCTGAAAATCCCGCGCGAGAAACTGGCCTATATTGCCGACAGTACCTCTGCGCCCACCAATATTCTGATGCCGTTCAATGCCTGGGGCGCTTATATTATGGGGCTTTTAATTGTGGTTGGCTATAGCGAACCTTTCCCGGTTTTGGTCAAATCCATTGCCTATAATTTTTACCCCATGCTGACGATTATTTTGGTTTTCGTAGTTATTTGGACGGGCAAGGATTGGGGCGATATGAAAAAAGCCGAAATTCGCGCCCACAAGACCGGGAAAATCCTGCGCGACGGGGCCGTGCCTATGATGGACGACAGTGTCTCCATGCTGGAGGCCAAGGACAGCATCCCCCACCGTGCCTTCAACATGTATATTCCCATCGCCACCATGGTGGCGCTGATGCCAACTTTCCTGATTTATACGGGCTGGACGAAAGCCGTCACCATGACGACGGAACATGCTTACCAAATGGGGATAGACCCATTATCCGGCGTCCAATTATACTGGAGCGCACTCTCTATGGGTTCCGGCTCGGCCGCCGTTTTGTATTCCGCCAGCTTTGCCATCCTTACCGCTATGGTTCTTTACCGGGCCCAAAACATTATGAAAATCACCGAAATGGTCGAGTTGTCCCTCAAGGCTATGGCCGGCATGATGAATGTGGCTTTGCTGGCCGTACTGGCTTTTGCCCTCAACGCCTTGTGCCGCGATCTTGGCACCGGGCTTTACATGGCCGAAGTGGCCAGCGGGTTCATTACGCCCGCCCTGGTGCCGGCCATTGTCTTTGTTATTGCCGGGCTGATCGGGTTTAGCACGGGCACAAGCTGGGGCACATTCGCCATTATGATTGCCGTTGCCGTGCCTTTGGCCCAAAACATGGGCGTCAACCCCCATATGGCCATCGCAGCCGCCCTGGGCGGCGGTGTGTTCGGCGACCATTGCTCGCCCACATCCGACACCACCATCATCGCCAGTATGGCAACAGCAAATGACCATATAGACCATGTCAGAACCCAAATCCCCTACGCGCTTATCGCAGGCGCGGGTACGGTGCTTATGTATGTAGTGCTAGGATTTATGGGTGTTTAGATTTTTTATTATCGGCGCGTTGTTTCTTTTGGTGAGCACATATGCTTATGCAAGAAAACCTGCGCCTGTCCTGCCCGTAGACTTTAACGGAGCCTGGTATAATGATATGGGGTCTGTGGCCGTCCTGTCCGTGACAGACGGACAGGTCAGTGGCACTTACCGCACCAATGTGGGCCAGCCGGACAAAAGCCAAAGTTTCCCGCTCATCGGGTTTGTGCAGGGCGACCAAATTACCTTCACAGTCAATTTCAAAACCTACGGCTCCATGACCGCATGGGTGGGGCAATTGGTGTTGGACGACAAAGGTGCGCCCTATATCCGCACACTGTGGCATTTGACCAAAGACATAGAAGACGCCAAAGAGACAGACGATATTTGGGGATCTATCCGCACAGGTGCCAGCACGTTTAGGCGACCAAAATAAGCCTTAATGTTTTGGCATATTTTGCCAAATTATTGGCTTTTTATATGCAAACAGGATTGGCGGGATTGGTCCAAGTTTAATGACAACACATCCGGCCTTGAATAATGCCCAACCGGGTCAAACATTTGCCGCTCGCGGCACACATGCTCATAATCAATCAACGCAAAGCGCAGGCTTTCTTCGTTCATTAGCGGCTCTAACACCCAAGACCCGTCCGGAGCCGCGATACATGAGCCGCCATTGGCCGCTATTTCGGGCAGAGCGTCCCTGATCGCTTTGGCGTGGGGCATATTCAGGGGGACATCGCTTCGGCGCATCAGGCTGGAGACACTGACCACAAATGAGCGTCCTTCCTTGGCCAGGAATGGTGTAATATCTTCCGTATTGCGCCGACTGCCCGGCCAGCACGCTATGTGCAAATTCTCCCCTTGGCCGTAAAGAGCGGCGCGGGTCAGGGGCATCCAGTTTTCCCAACAATTTAAACCGCCCACCGTAAATGGCCCGAGCTTATGGGTGCGCAAACCGTGGCCATCACCAACGGCCCACACCAGCCTCTCCTCATAGGTCGGCATCAGTTTTCTGTGGACAGAGCCAATATTGCCGTGGGGGTCAATATATACAAATGAGCAATAAAGACTGTGCCCGCCCCGATCCGTCGCGCGCTCGATAATGCCAATATAAGCCGCCATTTCGTGGGTTTTAAGTTGGGCGCACAAAGCTTCCAGATCACCTTCTTCCAAGCAAACGGCCTGGCTTTGGTAGAAAGCATATAGTTCTTTTTGCTGCGGATCATTAAATTTAGCACCACCTGTCGCTTCTACCCAGAACGGATAACCAGGTACGCCGCCTTCGCCAAATACGATCAATTGCGCACCCTCAAGCGCCGCGCGGTCAACTTGTTGGGATATTTTATCAAGGCTGGCCTGTTTGTTCATCCATACAGGCGCAATCTGCGACAATGCAATTTTTAAAGTCTGCGCCATACCTTATTTCCCTTTAGATTTATTTATGAATGTCCATGCCTACAAAGCCGCCGCAAACCGCTCAAACAGATAAAAGCTGTCCCGTGGGCCGGGGCTGGCTTCGGGGTGGTGTTGCACGGAAAATACCGGGCGGTCTTTGAGGCGTATGCCGCAGTTGGAGCCATCAAATAATGAGCGGTGGGTTTCGACCACAGTGTCCGGCAAGCTATCGCCGTCTACCGCAAAGCCGTGGTTCATGGAGACTATTTCCACCTTGCCGGTTTCGAAATCCTTGACCGGGTGGTTGGCCCCGTGATGGCCTTGGGCCATTTTAAGGGTCTTGGCCCCAAGGGCCAAAGCCAAGATTTGGTGGCCCAAACATATGCCGAGCATTGGCATTTCGCTATCAATCAACTCCTTGACAACAGGCAGAGCATATGCGCCCGTCGCCGCCGGATCGCCGGGGCCGTTGGAAAGAACCACCCCGTCCGGGCCAAGGGCCAGAATATCTGTGGCTTGCGTATCGGCGGGCACGACGGTGCTACGCATTCCGGCGTCCGCGAGACAGCGCAAAATATTACGCTTGGTGCCGTAATCTATCACCACCACATGCTTACTGGTATCCTCAAGCTTGCCGAAACCCGCGCGCCAACGCCAGCCAGTTTCGTCCCATTTATAACTTTCATTGGTCGAGACGGTTTTGGCCAAATCCGCACCCACCAAACCGGGCCAGTTTTTAGCCTTTTCCAATAGGGCGGCTATATCAAATACACCGTCCGGATTATGGGCAATGACACCACTGGGCATTCCGCTCTCGCGGATGTGAGAGGTCAGCGCACGGGTATCGATACCCGATAGGCCGATAATACCGCGCTCAGCCAGCCAGACAGTAAGGGGGACTTGCGCACGGTAATTGGACGGTGCCGTGATATTTTCCCTGAAAATCGCGCCGCGCGCCGCCGTTCTTGCGCCGCCGCACGCCGCTTCCTCGTCGTCCTCATTGGTGCCAGTATTGCCAATATGGGGAAAGGTGAATAAAACGATTTGCTGGGCGTAAGACGGGTCCGTCAGGATTTCCTGATAGCCAGTCATGGCCGTGTTGAAACACACTTCGCCAGGTGCATCGCCAATAGCACCTGCACCGTGGCCGTAAAATACCTCGCCGCTGGCCAATACCAATACACCTGTGGGCAATACTGAGGATTTGGCTTGCTTTTTTAACTGGTCGTCCATACATACCCGCCTTCTTCATGCGTTTGCTTGCTTTAGCAGGCGCATCTTGCAGGTCAAGGGCGGGTCAAGAAAATAAGAGACACAAGCACCAATAAAGTGCTATAGAGCCCGCCTATAAAACTGACGGATATCAATATGAGCTTACGAACAGACATCACCGAAGGTATTAAAACCGCCATGAAAGCCAAAGACAAGCTCAGCCTGTCTACATTGCGCCTTGTCAGTGCGGCTATCAAAGATCGCGATATTGCGGCACGGGCCGGGGATAATCCGGGCGGCATTGATGAGGCAGAAATCCTGTCCTTGCTGGCAAAAATGGTCAAGCAACGCCGCGAGAGCGCCACAATTTACGAAGACAATGGCCGGGCCGAATTGGCCGAGCGCGAACGGGGCGAAATCGACGTGATTAAACGCTATATGCCAGCGCCGCTCAGTGATGATGAATTACAGGCGGCGGTCAAGAAGGCCGTCAACGACCTGGACGCTAGCTGCCTCAAAGACATGGGCAAGGTCATGGGCCAGCTTAAAGGCAAATACGCTGGCCGCATGGATATGGGCAAAGCTGGCGCAGCGGTCAAAGCTTTGTTGATGCATTAAGCTCAACCTACAAATCCAGCAGCATCCTCTCTGGATCTTCAAGGCATTCTTTTACGCGCACCAGAAATGTGACCGCGCCTTTGCCGTCTACAACCCGGTGGTCATAGCTCAGGGCCAGATACATCATGGGGCGGATAACAATTGCGTCGTCTATGACCACGGGCCGTTTTTCGATTTTGTGCATACCCAAAATGCCGGATTGGGGCGGATTGAGGATGGGGGAGGACATTAGCGAGCCGTAAACGCCGCCGTTTGAGATAGTGAAGGTACCGCCGCTCATATCGTCCATGGAGAGATCGCCGTCCCGGGATTTTTTGGCCAGAGCGCCAATACCTTTTTCGATACCCGCCAAAGAGAGTCGGTCCGCATCCCTCAGCACCGGTACCACCAAACCTTTGTCGGTGCCGACGGCTACGGAAATATCGTAGAAATTTTTGTAGATAATATCTGTGCCGTCTATTTCGGCATTGACGGTCGGCACGTCTTTAAGGGCCGTGCAACAGGCTTTGATGAAAAAACTCATAAAACCTAATTTGACCCCGTGCTTGTCAATAAACACTTGTTTGTATTTTTTACGCAGCGCCATGATTTCGCTCATATCGGCTTCGTTATAGGTTGTCAGCATGGCGGCAGTGTTTTGCGCGTCCTTGAGACGTCTGGCGATGGTCTGGCGCAAGCGCGACATCCGCACCCGTTCTTCTCTTGCTTCTGTGGGGCGTACACCCGTTTCGCGAGGTGCCGCAGATTTTGGCGCTGGCTTGGCTGGCACTTTGGCGGTAAGCGCATCGCCCTTGGTAATGCGTCCATCTTTGCCAGTGCCAGTGATCGCAGATGCATCCAAACCTTTTTCAGCAATCACACGTTTGGCCGACGGCATTGGTTCTTTAGTGGTAGAGGTAGCAACAGGTTGAGGTGTTTCCGTTTTGGCGGCAGGTGCCGCACCAGCCGCAACCTTGCCCGGTTTTAGCCGCGCTATCAACACACCAATTTCGGCGTTTTCGCCTTCGGCCACCAGAATTTCCGCCAGCACACCGTCTTCGGGCGCCACCAGTTCCTGGGCCGCTTTATCGGTTTCCAGCTCGACGATGGGTTCGTCTTTTTTAACCGCGTCCCCGACCTGCTTCATCCACACGGCGATGGTCACTTCGGCGACGCTTTCGCCTACATTTGGTACTTTAATATCAATCATAACTCATCTCGCTTATTTAAAGGCTTCGTCCAATATGGCTTGTTGCTCGGCCTTGTGTTTAGAGGCAATCCCGGTGGCGGTGGAAGCACTGGCTTTGCGCCCGATATAGCGTAATAATTTTGTCTTGGTGCCTATATCGGCAAATGTTTCTTCCATAAATCCGCGAATATAGGCCCAGGCACCCATGTTTTGCGGCTCTTCTTGCACCCAGATTATTTCGGACATTTTAAAGCGTGACAATTCCTCAACCAAAGCATCGCCCGGATAGGGAAATAACTGCTCGACGCGCAATATATAAACATCATCCCGCTGCAAGGCTTCGCGGTGTTCAAACAAATCATAATACACTTTGCCGGAACACAAGATCACCCGCTTGATTTTATCGTCGGCCTTGAGGCGAAGTTCGCCGTCCAGGGGGTTATAATCAGCGTCGTCCCACAACACTCTGTGGAAATTTGCGCCGTGCCCCATTTCTTCCAAAGTCGAGACACAGCGTTTGTGACGCAATAAAGATTTTGGCGTCATGACAATCAACGGCTTGCGGAAATCCCGGTGGACTTGGCGGCGTAGCGCGTGAAAATAATTGGCCGGCGTGGTGATATTACACACCTGCATATTATCTTCGGCGCACAGTTGCAAATAGCGCTCAAGGCGGGCCGATGAATGTTCCGGCCCCTGACCTTCATAGCCGTGGGGCAAGAGCATCACCAGGCCGGACATACGCAGCCATTTTTGCTCGGCGGACGAGATAAACTGGTCCACCATGACCTGGGCGCCATTGGCAAAATCACCAAATTGCGCCTCCCATATGGTCAAGGTGTTGGGGCGGGTTTGGGAAAATCCGTAATCAAAACCAAGCACCGCATATTCGCTCAGCATGGAATCCAGCACCTGATAACAGGCTTGACCTTCGCGGATATTGTTAAGCGGTGTAAACCGCTCCTCGGTGTTTTGGTCGATAATATGGGAATGGCGCTGGGAGAATGTACCGCGACCACAATCCTGCCCGCTTAATCTGACCGGATGACCTTCAAACAACAGCGAAGCAAAGGCCAGATGCTCTCCCAGCGCCCAGTCAATATTTGTGCCGGTCTCAATACGCTCGCGCCGGGCGGCAATGAGCCGTTTCAACGTGCGGTGGACGGCAATATCGTCCGGGTATTCGGTCAGCTTTTTGCCGATAATTTTCAGTGTGCGTACCGCCAATTGTTTATTGCCCCGGCGCTTCACATCATCGTCGGGGAGTTGCAGACCCGACCAAACCCCGTCGAGCCAGTCGGGAGCTTTGGCGGTATAACTTTCGGCCGTCTCAAATTCGTTTTCGATAAAAGTAGCGAAATCGGCTTTCATGGCGGTAAATTCGGCTTCGGTTATAGTACCGTTTTCGATCAAATTTTGGCCGTAAATATCGCGGGTGGATTTTTTACCCTTGATGATTTTGTACATAATCGGTTGAGTGAAGCTCGGATCATCGCCCTCATTATGTCCGTAGCGGCGATAACAAATCAGATCAACAACCACATCCTTGCCAAATTTCTGTCGGTATTCTGTGGCCACACGCGCCGCAAATACCACAGCCTCAGGATCGTCGCCGTTGACGTGAAAAATCGGGGTTTCCACCATCATGGCCACGTCGGTCGGATAAGGGGTGGAGCGCGAAAAATGCGGCGCGGTAGTAAAACCGATCTGGTTGTTGACCACCACATGAATAGTGCCGCCGATAGTATAGCCCTCAATGGCCGACATCCCTAAACATTCCGGCACGACCCCCTGCCCGGCAAAGGCGGCATCGCCGTGTAAAAGTACAGCCGTGACAGCCTTATGGTCGGGATTTTCGTAACTGCCGGAGAACAATTGTTGCTTGGCGCGGGCCTTGCCGATAACCACCGGGTTGACGGCTTCCAGATGGGACGGGTTGGGGGCCAAAGACAAATGCACTTCATTGCCGTCAAAAGCCCGGTCTGAAGACGCGCCCAAATGATATTTTACATCACCGGAACCAAAATCAGCCGCGCCAGTGCTGACCCCGCCGAGGAATTCAAAAAATATCGCCCGGTACGGTTTTTCCAAAATCGCCGCCAATACATTGAGGCGGCCTCTGTGGGGCATGCCAAAATTAATGTCCTTGAGACCCAAAGCCCCGCCGCGCTTTATAATCTGTTCAAGGGCCGGGATTAAGCTTTCCGCCCCGTCCAGCCCAAAGCGTTTGGTGCCGGGATAACGGCGCTGGATGATATCTTCAAAGGCTTGGGCTTCGATCAATTTTTGCAAAATTGATTTACGGCCCTGGGGCGTGAAATCCTTGCGTTCTTCCGCGCTTTCAATCCGGTCTTGTAACCAGCGTTTTTCTGCCGGGTCGGAGACATGCATATATTGCACGCCAAATGTTCCGCAATATGTCCGGCGCAGGATTTCAAGAATTTCGTTAAGCGTCGCACTTTTCAAGCCAAGCAGGCCGTTGATGAAAATCGGGCGGTCAAAATCCGCGCTCCTAAATCCGTAAGTGGCCGGATCAAGATCCGTATGAAACACCCGTTTCATTTGCCCAAGCGGGTCAAGGTCGGCAATGAGATGCCCGCGAATGCGGTAGGCGCGGATGAGCATCAGGGCCGAAATACTGTCCTTGGCCGCTTGCTGCAAATCTTGTGCGCTGGCACCGGGGCGGGCTTGTTTAATTTTGGCTTTTATATCTTCTGCCAAAACATGTCCGGTGAGAGCAGAGGTCAAATCACTCTGGTCGTCCTGGGGCCAGTCCGCACGCTCCCAACTTGGCCCGTCCGCAATCTTTCGCGCATTATCCGCGTCTTCGCCAAGCCCCTCGAAATAGGCCCGCCAGCTTGCGTCTACAGAATTTGGATCATCCACATAACGCGCTTGCATCTGCTCCAGATATTTGGCATTGGCGCCGTCCAGATATCCACTATCCAGAAAACCTTGATTTTGCGGTGATCTTGATTTTTCGCTCATTGTCCTAGTTACTCAAAACATCCATCAAAGTAACACCCAGTTTGGCCGGGGAGGGAGAAACCCTTACACCCGCCTTTTCCAATGCTTCAATTTTATCGTCAGCCCCGCCTTTGCCGCCAGAAACAATCGCCCCCGCATGACCCATAGTGCGGCCCGGCGGTGCCGTGCGCCCGGCAATGAAGCCGACGACCGGTTTTGCCCGGCCCTTTTTGGCCTGATGAGCCAAATATTCCGCCGCTTCTTCTTCGGCAGAACCGCCAATTTCGCCGATCATGATGATGGATTTTGTGTCGGCGTCACCGAGAAATAAATCCAGTACGTCAATGAAATTGGTGCCGTTGACCGGGTCGCCGCCAATACCGACCGCCGTGGTTTGGCCGAGGCCAACCTGGGTGGTCTGGTAGACGGCTTCATAGGTCAATGTGCCAGAGCGCGACACCACGCCTACGGAGCCTTTTTTGAAAATCTTGCCGGGCATAATGCCGATCTTGCATTCCTCCGGCGTCAAAACCCCCGGACAATTAGGCCCGATCAAACGCGATTTAGACCCGCATAAAGCCCGCTTGACCGCGACCATATCGCGCACTGGCACGCCTTCGGTGATGGCAACAATCAGTTCCATTTCCGCGTCAATAGCTTCCAAAATCCCGTCAGCCGCAAAGGGCGGCGGCACATATACAACTGAGGCCGTGGCCCCTGTGGCAGCTTTGGCCTCAGCAACCGTATCAAAGTTCGGCAGACCCAAATGCGTCTGGCCACCCTTACCCGGCGTAACCCCCGCAACCATCCGGGTTCCGTATTCCAGCGCTTGCTCGGTATGGAATGTCCCGGTCTTGCCGGTCATACCCTGGGTGATAATTTTAGTATGTTTGTTGATTAAAATTGACATATTATTTGCCTTTTTTAGTGGCCGTTGTGACCTTTGATAGGATTAACAGTTTTGTTTCTTCGTCTACTGGCATTTCTCGCACCATGAAGAATTTTGTATCGTCTTTCTTAAGGTAAATATATCGCGTTTCAGGTCCGTTTTTGACAATATCACTTGCCGTTTGCCCAATCGCGCGTTCTAAGTCTTGGCGCATATCGTCAATGTCACCTGACAATAGATTTAAGGCACAATAATGGACTTTTAATTTTGCAAGTTTCCCAGAAGCCACAACGCCGTACCATGGGCTTGCGTTTTCATAAACTTTATAATTTTTAATCTTGCGTAGATAGTCATCGGGCTTAAAGGCATCTTTTAAATCATTGTCAACATTGTCACTCCAGTCAGCTGCGACGAATTTAGCATCAATTTCCGCGAAGGTTTGATTGGAGTGGTTGCACATTTTCACAAAATCATCTGTGAATGCATATTTCACCTCACCTGAAAAGGCGGGTGTGTCCGTTATCATCATTAGGCCAAGTATTATTACTCCAAGGCTAAAATGCCTGCCATGCCTAACGTTCCATTTTTTATAAATATATCTACCCATAGACTTTATCCTTTAAAGATTCCAAATTTGCGTCTCTCTCCAAAGCATGTTTTTCCGAACACATGCCAGCACAGGACGAAATTTCCAGCTCTATTTTTTCACGAATATTTTTTTCTCCAAAAATTGACATTACCATCATCACACCTCCACCGGGCAAGTTTGGGATGTGTATTTTTTCTTTTGCATTTTGGCGGTGTCGGCAATGATACGGATGTGGGTTATGTTTTGGTTTTTGTACTTGGCTTTGTAATCTACGACCGCATTTTCTTGGAGCTTACAATTTGTACACCAGGACGCATAATAGAGAACAAATGTAAAATCGGCAGATGGAAGTTCGCTAGCCTTTAAACCTGTATAAGGCTCGATTTCAGACAGGCTAGGCGCGAATTTGGTCGGTTGGTTTTGATCGGAAATTGTTTGCCATAGCGCGTCTGAATAACTGTTATAGCCAAGGGCGTGGTAAATCGGTTTTTGGTCTTTATTATAAATGGTCAGCCAAGGCACGGTCGGCGCACTGGTCAGGCGAGCTTCGCCGCCCACAATCTCAAAGCCGTTTTTCAACCTGTCCGGTATCCACGCCGGGTTCATGGTCGAGACAATATCGTTATAAGCGTCCAGACAGCTTAACTGCCAGGTCGCGGTTATATCGGGGGTGGTTTTGGCGGCGGCGGGTATGCCGAAAGTCAAAGAGAAAAATAACAGGGATGCCATAATACTCCTTCCCCCATTTTTCATGGGGGAAGTGCCGAAGCTCTTGCGTAGGCGATGGGGGGCGCACATCTTGTGCGTAGCAGGCTTTCGGGAAATTCCTAACCATCGTACCGCCGCACGAGTGTCGGCCCCCATCGAGCGCAAGAGCGCCCACTTCCCCCATGAAAAATGGGGGAAGGAAAGGTTTTTTCTTCCTGATAAAATCCGCATTAACACGTTTACCTCGCCTGCTCATCCAGTATTTTTTTAATGTCTGTTAGCGTTTTTGCCATATCTTCTTGAACCTTTAGAGATTTGTCTGCCAAGTCTATGCATTCTTGAGTTTTTTCTTTTTGCCAATCAAAATCACCCATCATTTTCTTTTCTAATGCGTCAGGAGACCCCCCACGCCCAAAAACAAAATAAATCATCACAAAAACAAAAACTGCCAAGCCAGCATATAAGACCATTTCGGTATTACCCATCAGCCAATCTCCGCACCGCAGCAACGATTTTTTGGGCCGCGTCGTCCAGATCGTCCGCCGCTATGGCGTCGACATCGCTGTTGTTAATTATGGCTTTGCCTTTGGCAACATTGGTGCCTTCGAGCCGCACGACGAGGGGCACTTTCAGGCCGACCTCATTAACCGCCGTGACCACGCCTTGAGCGATGACATCGCATTTCATAATGCCGCCAAAAATATTGACGAGTATGCCTTTAACCTGCGGGTCGGACGTGATGATTTTGAAGGCCTGAATGATGTTCTCCGTGGTGGCGCCACCGCCTACATCCAGAAAATTGGCCGGTTCCTCGCCGTATAGCTTGATAATGTCCATGGTCGACATGGCCAGGCCCGCCCCGTTGACCATACAGCCGATGGTGCCGTCCAGGGCAATATAGCTAAGCCCGTATTTGGACGCGGCCAATTCTTTTTCGTCCTCTTCGGTTGTGTCGCGTAAATCTTTAATGTCGGGATGGCGAAACAGAGCATTGCCGTCAAAGCTGATTTTGGCGTCCAGACAATGCAGCTTTCCGTCCTTGGAAACGATCAGCGGATTGATTTCCAACATGGACATGTCTTTGGCCAAAAACCCGTTGTATAATGTGCGGCCAAGTTTGTTAGCTTGCTTGGCCAAATCACCTTTAAGTTTGAGCGCCCGCGCCAAAGTCCGGCCATGATGGGGCATAAACCCTGTGGCCGGGTCTATGGAAAATGTGATGATTTTCTCAGGCGTGTCGTGGGCCACGGCTTCAATATCCATGCCGCCTTCGGTCGAAGCTACGAAAGCCACCCGCGAGGTCTCGCGGTCAACTAATAATGAAAGATAAAACTCTTTTTCAATGTCGCTACCGTGTTCAATATAGAGACGGTTGACCTGCTTGCCCTCAGGCCCGGTCTGCTCGGTCACCAAGGTTGCCCCGAGCATTTGTTTGGCGTTTTCAATCACCTCATCAATAGACCATGACAGGCGTACCCCGCCTTTATCGCCGGCGGATGCCTCTTTAAACTTGCCCTTGCCGCGCCCGCCCGCATGGATTTGCGACTTAACCACCCAAAGCGGCCCGCCGAGCTGTTTGGCCGCGGCTTCGGCTTCGCCAGCCGAGAAAATGGCTACACCTTTGGACACGGGGGCACCGATGGATTTAAGCACTGCCTTGCCTTGATATTCGTGAATGTTCATAAGTGTCCGTCCTGTTTAAGTAAGCGAGCTATATTCTATACATCTTATAGGCGCGCTGGCAGGGGGGCAACAGCGGAAAATGAATATACCATGATTTTCTCCGGGATTTTCTCCGGGATTTCCTCCGGGATTTTCTCCCCGAGAATATATTGTATTCCCCGCCCAAAGCCCCACATGGTCTGTATGAGTGCAGAACCAATTACCGAAGATGATATTGCGGCCTTGACGCGGGTATTTTATGTATGGGTACGTAAAGACGATTTGCTGGGGCCGATCTTTAACAAAAAAATAGGGACAGACGACGCCCAGTGGGAGCCTCATATTACCCGTATTAATGATTTCTGGTCGGGTATATTTCTCAAGACCGGACGGTTTTCCGGCAATCCTATGGCCAAGCACACACCCCTGCCCGGCTTGACGCCTGCGCATTTCACCCGCTGGCTTGAGCTGTTTGCCCGCGCCGCCAAACAAACATTACCTCCAGCAAAACAGGCACATTTCAACACTACGGCAAAGCGCATAGCCAAAAGCCTGCAAATGGGCCTGGCCTTTCACCATGCCGGCCAGGACACAGCACCCAACCCGTTCGCCGAGTTTGATCTGGTGAGGCCTTCAAGGGCTATTCCTGATCACTCATCTTGATGCTCGATATAGCGTTTCATCGTGCGGGCCTGCATCCGCGCCCCGCCATTGCGTGACCATACCATTGCCTTGTCAATGGCTGGTTCGGCTTGCTTGTATTTGCCTCCGTCGAGCAGCACTCCAGCCAGCATCAGATTGCTGTCGACAAAATTGATGGCCTGGTAGTAATCCAGCGCCGTCAAGGCGGATGCTACGGCCTGTTTTGACGGCTTCTTGCGTATCATAGCATAGGTTTTGACATAGTAATAATGGGCCGCAATATCGTTCGGGTTTTTTATCATAGCCCGCTTGAACAGCTTTCGGGCTTTACCAAGTTCGTCCCTGTCGTGGCTATCGGCGGCCTCATTTTTATACAGAAGAACCATGCCTGCGGTGCGCAACAGGGCTGCATTTTCAGGCGCATGCACCAGTGCTTTATCGATATAGCCTTGTGCTTTCTCGTATTCATTTTCCCATGTGGCCAGATCAGCGCGAGACGCCAATATGGCAGGCGTTTCGCCCAGTATCCCGGCAGCTTTATCATATTGCTTGACCACTTGCTGGGTCTTGACATTACGGCTTGAGAAAAACCGCATGGCTTCGGCTTTATGAAACTCCGCCTCACCCTTGTTAAGCTCTCTGACGTGAAATGAGTGATCTTTGATTTTTACCTTAGGACGAATTGTCATCGTCGCATATTTATTGGCCTTGAAATAGGCTTTCAATATGGCATCAAATTGCTCCGGTGTGCGCTCAAAGGCCTGTTCAAATACCTTGCCTGAGCCGCGTTTTGCATTGAGGTTTTTTATATATGTTTGTAGTTTTGGGCTCTCCGCTTTATGGGACATAATATAATGCACGGCCAGCCAGCTTTGGGCATAAAAATAATTGGATGCGCTCAGGCCTCTTGTCGATTTGCCTGTGGATTTAAAAGGATAAGACAAAATGGAATTGACCACCACATTTGTCGGCATCCAGGTTTTTTGCGACAGGGCATAGGCATAGGGTTGATAAGGCCGTCCAATAATTAAGTCGCCGTTTTTGTTCACCTCAAAGGTGGAAAAATAATTGGCCAGACCCTCATTATACCAACGCGGGTAAACCTGGCCGGAATATGTGGCCAAAAGATGATGGGTATATTCATGCAAGGCAACATGGCGCGCCCGCTTACCGCGCCGAAACCCGCTTTTGGAATTCAAGATGAATATCGGGCCTTCGATAGTGGTTGTATAAATGCCGCCAATATCCGTACGCCCGGTCAGAAGCTTTAACCCTTTATCGCCACTGGCCGTATAAATGCGCACTGGAACAATTTCCGCCGTAGGGTTAGCGATACCCAGCAGTTGTAGAACGGCCTGTCGGTATTGCTCCAATTCCAGCAAAAGTGCCTTGCCGTCCGTATGGCGCACACTGCCCACAAGCACAAAATTCTCGGACTTTATTTCATAGGTTTTGGCGAGTGCGGGTGCGGACACAATGCAGAACAAAGCTATCAACCATAAACGCAAAATAGACTTCATAAATATCCCTGAAATATCCCTGACCAATACACACCTAACCAATATCACAATTTATACATGCATGCAAATGACCTGCGCATATTACGGAATTATCAGAAATGCCGCTTGCATTTATTTTCCCCCTCGCTATAAGCCCCTTTCCTCATATGAGGAACGCAACCACTCAGGCTAAAGGCATGCCTGGGGGTTCTAAAGTTCGGACGTGATTTTGCGTCCATTTCAACGGAGAACGAAATGCCAAAAATGAAGACCAAAAGCGGCGCCAAAAAGCGCTTCAAGCTGACCAAATCGGGTAAAGTGAAAGCCTCATCAGCAGGCAAACAGCATGGCATGATCAAACGTACAAACAAGCAGATCCGCAATAAGCGTGGAACCCGCATCCTCAAAGAATGTGATGCACGCGTTATTCGCAAAAAGTTTCTGCCTAATGGCTAATCATGTCTAACCATGTCTAATCTGGGCTAACCCCCTTTATCATATCTATATCAGTTTTGGAGTAAACAATGGCTCGAGTATCAAGAGGTGTCACCAAGCACGCCCGCCACAAAAAAGTAATCAAGGCGGCAAAAGGCTATAGAGGCCGCCGCAAAAATACTTTCCGCATCGCCAATCAGGCCGTGGAAAAGGCCGGGCAATATGCCTATATTGGCCGCAAGCTTAAAAAGCGCCAGTTCCGCGCCCTGTGGATTCAGCGCATCAATGCCGCTGCTCGCCTGCACGGCATGACCTATGCCACCTTCATGGGCGCAATGGTCAAGGCCGGTATCGAGATCGACCGCAAAATGCTGGCCGATTTGGCCATGAACCAACCAGACGCATTTAAAGCCGTGCTGGAGCAAGCGAAAGCTGCGGTTAAGTAAGTCTGCTAAAACCGAACACAAAAACGGTCTCTCGGCAACGGGGGGCCGTTTTTTAGTACCCGTTTTCCAATATACGCAGTATTGCGTATTTGTATTATTCCGATCCATTGTAATTTGGTAAAATTTACTGTGTCTGGACAATATGTGCAACCAATCTATCATCGACACCATGCTTGATCTGGCCAACCTCCAAGACTGCTTCGAGCAGGTCTTGTTGGCCTATAAAGAACACCGCTGGGATGACCTGCTTACCCGCCTCGCGCCACAACCACGCACCACAATATCCAAAGCCCTCAAAGAACACGGCGCACAATATATTATTGGTACGGGCGAAATCCCGAACATCTGGCAATATCAACATGCCGTGCCGGTTTCCGCCGATAAATTCCATGTCTATGCCCTTATGGCCAACCAAAACCACGGGGATGATATGCAGCATTTCCGGTTCGTGTTCACGCGCTCAAAAAACCCGGACACAACAACGCCCAGATGGCTATTTTCCAAATCGGGCGGCCTCAGTGAAGCAGAATACGGCAAAGGTATTTACGCCTGCCTGCAATGGGCTCCAGAGCATTATTATGATCCGGAAGAACGTGAATAGATCACACCAATATACGCACGACTGCGTATAGGACGGGCTTTCAAAATGGTTTAATTTAATCCAAAAATCCCGGCCTGGAGACAAATATGACACGTTTTCTACTTTATATGATTATAATCCTGGGCTTGGCCCATCCGGGTTTTGCCTCAGCGCAAAGCAAGGATAAATGCACAAACCCATACCCGCAATCCTCTCCGGTCTGGCAAGCCTTTGATGCCTATGTCAAAGACCAATACATCAACAAGGCCCATGCAAATGCCCGCCGTGGTGGAGAGTATGCCTACGGGCATGCTTTGGGGCGGCTGGCCATTGCCACCGAAGGGAATGACGAGAAGAGGGAAGCCTTGGCATGCGTAGAAAAAGCCTTAGACCAAATAGCGTTTTCTTTTATGGATGGTGGCAATGCTTATAGGCGGGCCCAAGAGGCTGCTCGCGGTATACATGATCAATTGGTGGCAGATCGATTTCATGTCACAGACATATCGCCGCTTTTTGTTGTGTTTGACAATGCCTTGCGGTCTGTTGGCCGCACCAGTTGGCGCAGAAATACACCAAAACCTGCGCCGCCAAAACAACCCATCATCAAACCTAACACTGCGGCGGCTTTCGGGGTTTCGTCCACCGCGCCGAGCAAATCCGGCATCAATAGCAATTGCATTGATGGCGACCGCTGGAGTTTGGCCCAGGCAGAGGGTTTTCTAAACTCTGCACACGAAATGGCGAAAGTGATAGAGGGGGACTGCACATTTGCAAATTTTGGATTTTGTCAAATAGTTGAGGATACTCTGGACAAAGCCCGTGACCATATTTTCCAAACCGTAGACCAGAACCATGACGGCATCGCCAAGTGCCGCCTGTGCAATTATAGCCGCGCCGAAAATTTGGCGAGTAAATTGGTGGTCTGGGAGAAATGGCTTTGGGATCGCCATCATAATGCGTCGGGCCTTGGCAATATCCACCAAACCATCAAAGATATGAGCCGCGATCCCTTATGCCGAATTAGCTCACCCGCAACGCCCGTTTTTCCGCCCGCGCCGGTTTATGACAATACCCCAGTTCGGAACACGCCTGTTGCTGTGTATCCGCCGATCGGGCCTTTGAATGTCAAAAACCATGTTTGCGCGGATCAAGATGTGCCGACCCAAGCAAAATGGAAATTTTACCGCTATATGTATGGCGGCGGTGCGCGCGCCTATAAGGAAAAAAACGGCCTCATCTGTTTGGGCAGAACCACCTACCGCAAGATCAGCTCCAGCTCCTGGGAAGATTACAAGTGTGACGATAAATGGGAAAACTGTCGTTTGGTACCCGAATCGAGCAAAACCATAACCGAAGTAACATCGCCATATTCAGGGCCAGGTACAACCAAATACGGGCATGAGACGGGCTATGGTGTGCGTAGCCCAAAATGATGCAGCCCCAAATGATAATGAGCTTTATATTTAAATCATTCCTGTTTTCCACTCTGGTTGCGGGCGCAGTTTTGCTGTCAGCCTGTGGGCATGTGAAACCTTCCGGGGCCACACCTATTGACCCCGAAGTCTATGCCCTGGCCCAGCAAGATTTCAACAGCGCCATGGGCGGCTGGCAACAAGACCACAGTGGGTTTTTGTTCAATTTCGGCACCGACGGGCCGTTGAGCCAAGACATTCGCGCTATGTTTAGTGGGCAGGCTAAACTCAGGCAACCATCTAATTACGAAATTGTCTGTACCCGATGCACGGATCCGGTGCGCTGCACCCTTACCGTAGACATTCGCTTTGACCATGAGCCGCAAACCAGCTTGCGCGAATATCAATTACACAAAACCGGATTTTTTGGCCTCTATAGCGAGAAAATCGTCAAAGACACGCCTAATGTGCGCCGAAACCTGGCCCAATGCAAACGCGATAATGCAGCAAAATTCACGGCCTATGAACGGCAGATGGAAAAAACGCCTTAGACCTACTCCCCTAAACCCGCTCCAGCGCAATGGCCGTAGCTTCGCCGCCGCCTATACATAGAGACGCTATGCCTTTTTTGGCACCGCGTTTTTCCATGGCCGCGATTAAAGTGGCCATTATGCGTGCGCCTGATGCGCCGATGGGGTGGCCTAGTACGCAAGCGCCGCCGTTGACATTGACCTTTGCGTGATCCAACCCCATATCGCCCATGGCGATCATGGGGACAACTGCGAAAGCTTCGTTGATTTCCCATAAATCCACATCACCCGTTTCCCAACCGGCTTTGGCCAGGCATTTTTCCATAGCTTTCACCGGTGCCGTAGTGAAATATTTCGGCTCGTGAGCATGGGCAGCGTGGGCTTTGATTTCTGCAAGGATATTAAGCCCGCGTTTCTCGGCTTCGGACTTGCTCATCAGCACCAGGGCCGCCGCACCGTCATTGATCGAGCTAGCATTAGCGGCGGTGACCGTGCCGTCTTTACTAAATACCGGACGCAGGTTCGGGATTTTTTCAGGCCGCGCCCCTTCGGGGCCAGCATCTGTGGAAACCACAATATCGCCCTTGCGGTTCGGTACGGTGACGGGTGTAATCTCCCGCTCAAAGTCTCCGGCTTCGGCGGCGCGTCTGGCGCGGCTCACCGATTCTATAGCGTAAGCGTCCTGATCCCCCCTGGTAAATTGATATTCCTGCGCAATCATGTCGGCAAACACCCCCATAGGCTTGCCGTCATAAGCGTCGGTCAAGCCGTCGTGCATCATGGTGTCAATCATCACCCCATTACCCATTCTATATCCCGAACGGGCTTTTGGCAGGACATAAGGCGCGGCGGTCATGTTTTCCATACCGCCGGCGATAATGATATCCGCCGAACCGGCTTTAATAGCATCATGGGCCATGATCGCCGCCTGCATGGCTGAGCCGCACATTTTATTGATGGTGGTAGCTTCGCATGATAATTCCAGCCCGGCCTTGATCGCCGCTTGCCTTGCCGGGGCTTGTCCCTGCCCGGCGGGCAACACACAGCCCATAATGATCTGCTGCACATCGCCGGGCGCAACCCCGCTTTCGGACAAAGCGGCTTTGACGGCCGCAGCCCCCAAATCAGGCGCGGGCACATTACTAAATGCGCCTTGAAATGCCGCCATAGGCGTGCGGGCAAGACCAACGATGACAACTGGATCGGACGGGGCGGGAGAGACGGACATTTGGATTTCCTTTTCACATAAACTTCTCGCCTGATATAGGCGGGGAAATCACAATATACAATACGGCTTAATAGCGATTCATCTTGTTTTTTATTTCGGACAGGCAGGCAGGTGTATGGGCTCGGTCAAATTGACCGTTTTAATTTTGTTTTGAAATTTCGGATTTTATTAAAAGCTAACTGGATCACCAGTGGGTGTATGCCAGATCATAGCAGATCAACATACCACGGCAACCCTACACCGAACCGACAGTGCTAATCTTGTGTAAACTCAGCCGCCCGCACTATCCACCCGCCGCCCAATACCCGGCTTGGCGTATCCCCATCATAGAACACGCAGGCTTGTCCCGGCGCTATGCCTTCCTCCGGATTTTCCAGGTCAATGACAATATCATTACCCCCAGAAGATTTAATGGCCGTGAATTTCGCTGCCACTGGCGGGCGCATGGAGCGGGTTTTTACCAGTATTTTGCGCCCGTCTAACGCTTGCTCGAACAGACCCGCGCCGAGCCAGTTAACATCCTTTACATATACACGGCTTTTTAGGAGTTTTTTGCGCGGCCCGACAATCACTTGTTTCTTGGCCGCGTCCAGCCGCAGCACATAGAGCGGGTCTTGGCCGCTGCCGTCAGGGATGTTTAGCCCGCGTCTTTGGCCGATGGTGTAATGCATGATGCCCTCGTGCATGCCCAGCACAGTTCCGTCCACATGTACCACCTCGCCGGGGTCAGCAGCGTCCGGGCGCAATTTTTTGATGACGTCGGTATATTTGCCCGTAGGCACGAAACATATGTCCTGGCTATCGGGTTTATTGGCGACGCTCAGACCAAGCTCTATGGCCATATCGCGGGTGACGGATTTATCCTGCCCGCCCAGGGGGAAGCGCAAGAAGTCCAGTTGTTCCCCGGTGGTGGTGAACAAAAAATAAGACTGGTCTTTGCTTCCGTCCACGGCGCGGTGCAATTGGGCTTTGCCGTCTACCCATTCGCGGCGCACATAATGACCCGTGGCCATGCAATCTGCGCCCAGATCCTTGGCCACCTGTAATAAATCACGAAATTTTACGGTCTGGTTACAGCGCACGCACGGAATGGGGGTTGCGCCTTTTAGATAGGTATCGGCAAAATCAGCCATAACCGCGTCTGAAAATTTGCTTTCATAATCCAAAACATAATGGGGGAAGCCGTGAGCTTCGGCCACACGCCGCGCGTCATAGATGTCTTGCCCGGCGCAACAGGCTTTGGACGATTTTATCGCCGCACCGTGATCGTACAATTGCAAAGTGATACCGATGACCTCATACCCCTCTCGGGCCAGCATGGCTGCACAAACGGAACTGTCCACCCCGCCAGACATAGCCACAACCACCCGCGTATCAGCACAGGATTTGGCAAACCCTAACGAGTTTAAGTTTAGGGCTCTCGGTTTTCTCGTATAAGTTTCAGACATATTTTCGCTCATAATTGCCTAAATAGGCATTCACACCCAATAAGTCGAGCCGTCCAGACACTTTTCTAATGGCACATGTTAATAAATGGCCGCAAAAAAATGCAATAGAATCATAAACTTAGAAAACCCGTAATAAATTCTTAACACTGTTTATTGGCGTTAACCTTAGTAAACAACTGATTTTATTAAGTTTTTTTATGCCGCGTTAGGGTTTTTTAAACCTCCATCACCTACAACAAACCCATAAGAAAACTACGAAGGCCCGATACATTTTTCAAATGGGCCTGACAACAGTGGTAGAGAAAAAAAATGAAAAAAGAAAATGTGGTGATTGGCCCTGAAGGAACCCCGCTAACGCTGGCTGACCTTCCTAAACCAGACACAGTAAGGTGGGTAATAAGACGCAAAGCCGAGGTTGTGGCTGCCGTGCGCGGCGGCTTGCTGACCCTGGACGGCGCGTGCAACCGTTACGGTCTGTCTTCTGAAGAGTTTTTATCCTGGCAGCGCTCCATAGAATCCCACGGGATTTCAGGCTTGCGTACAACCAGAATCCAGCACTACCGCTAAAGCACCGCACTTTTCAATTTGATATTTTGAATAGCTTTCTCGGGTGGATTAGGCTTTTTGGCCGCACCCCACCATGAGGCAAATACATTATGTTCGAAATTTTATTGATGTTTTTCAAGAACTTAGCTTTATTTTAAAGCTTTGCGGATATGATGAAATTTAAATAATAAGCACAAAATGTGCGGTAATAATGGGTGGAATGGTATGGCGTTGATGTGCAATCAGCCGGATGGTCGGCTGGTACCTGTATTTTCGGTTGATGATGGTCTTGACGGCGCCAAATTGGTTTTGGCCCTGTCAAAAGCGGCGGCTGCGCAGGGCGAAACCGTCTTGATGCTTGACCAGATGGGCGGGGCTTTGATGGCAATATCCGGCATCGTCTATAGTGTGACGCTGGCCGACGTCTTAAACGGCGATGCTCTGATCACCGATGCCAAATATGTGACCCAGAACGAGCATTTTACTGCTGTTTGCGCGGGTGATGCCGATTTGGATATCTTGCTAGGTTCTCTGGCGGCTTTGTCTTTAAGTTATGATTGGGTGTTTATAGGGGCGCGGGCGGGATGTACGCCGGCCCATATTAGATTGGCCGGGGCGGCTGATGCTGCTCTTGTCTTGTATGATTGCCGTGCAGCCCGTTTTATGCGCGCCTATTGGATGCTGGATGCGGTACGGGCACGGGTGGCCAAATTTGATCCCTTGATGGTTCCGCAAATCAATGCGGGCGGAAAAGAAGCGGAAGGTTTTGAGACCTATGAGCTGCTGGCCGGAACCATTAAGCAATTTCTTGGTGCCGCACCTGCGCTCGGCGGTATATTAGACCAGCCAGATGCCGCCACCCAGATCGCGCCCGCCTTGCTGGAAGCTTTACGCCAAGACAGCAAAGCACCCAAGCACGCTACCGGATGAATAAGCGCTTATAAGGCGTATTTACATATTCCTGCGACGGAAAACCCCTGAGATGACGTTTAACCCATATAAACGCCAATTCAGGAGCATAACATGACGCGTATATTGACCACACTATTGACCACATTAGTGACCACAGCCAGCTTTGCGGTTGCGGCAAGTTTCACAGCATTTGCGGGCACCGCCCTGGCAAAAAAGGCTGACACCAATAAAGACGGTTTGATTTCCCAAGCTGAGTTTTCCGCCCTCGGTGACAAAAAATTCAGCGAAACGGATACTGATGCCAACGGTTCGCTCACACCTGCAGAGCGCAAAGCCTACCGCATGCATATGCGCGATGTTCGCGCCCAGGCGCGCTTTGCAAAAACGGATGCAAATGGGGACGGGCAGATATCTAACGAAGAATTTACCGCCGCACGCACCCTGCGCAAACAAAAGATAAAAAAGCATATGGATGCCAATGGCGACGGTATGCTAACCGATGAAGACAGGCAAATTCGCAGAAAAAACAGGCAAGAACGGCGGGTAAAACGTCAAGAAATGCGCCAAAAATTTAAACCGGACGCAAATGGTGATGGTGTAGTTGATTTGGCGGAGCATAGAGCCGTAGCCAGTGCCATGTTTGCACAATTGGACAAAGATGGTGACGGAATGTTAAGCGAAAATGAACAGCGCCGCCCGAAAAAGCGCCACAAAAAACACAATAAAAAATACAGCAAAAAACACAATGGAATGCGCCGGTAAACTGATATATCCTAAACCTAAGCACAGGGGGGCTAGATATAGACCCTTTACGCCCCTGCGCGTATAATGTTTGGGAATTATTATGACCGGCACACAGCCTGCATCCGGATCGGGACATCTCCAGCGTGATCTGGCCCCCCGAGATCCGGATGCAGATATTTTATTAAAACTGGCGCGCGGGCAATCGAGTGCCCTGGACGAATTAATGAACCGTCATCTGGCAGCCATAAAATCATGTGCCTGGCATATGGTCGGGGACGAAATGATGGCGGAAGATATTGCCCAGGACGTATTTATCAAAGCCTGGAAACAAGCACCAAGCTGGCAAGAGGGCCGGGCCAAATTTTCAACATGGCTCTACCGCGTGACCAAAAATATGTGTTATGACCGCCTGCGCAAAAAAACAGAAATTTATCCCGAAATTCTGCCAGACATGGTTGATGAACGTCTTTTGGCAAATCAGGTGATTGAACAAGACCAAACCCGCAAGGCACAAAAAACCAGGGTGGAGCGAGCAATGGCACACCTGCCAAAGCGTCAGCGCCTGGCCATTACCCTGTGCCACTACCGCGAATTATCGCAGATAGAGGCAGCGGATATTATGGAAATTGGCGTCAGGGCTTATGAAAGTTTACTCGCACGGGGCCGCAAGAATTTACGCAAACAATTATTGCGTCACAAACCGGAAATATTGGAGGGTTGATATGGATACGGAAAAACAACAGATAGCAGAATTACTGGAAGCAGAACTACTGGATAAAGGGCGCAAACCGGACGCGGATATATCCTTGTTGCAGGCCCGGATTCTGAAAACTGCAATGCAAACGCCGCAAGATAGCCCGCTTGTACGGGCACCTTACATCAATATAGAAAACTGGAATATAGCAGGATGGAATATAGCAGGATGGAAATCCATTGCGGCCACCTTGATGTTGACAACGGGTATAGGTTTTGGTCTTGGGCAAGTCGATAATGAAAATACGGCTTATGCGTCCGCAGAAGCCTTGCTGTCCATGAGCCTTGTCAATGATTATGACGAAACGGGTTTGGGCCAAAGCCCCGAACAAATGCCTGAACCAAAGTCTGAACAAAGCTTAACGGGAGAACAGCCATGAGCACACAAAGTTTTGCAAAACCGCCGCGCAATATTTGGGTCATAGCCTTGCTTGTCTCTGTTGGCATTAATGGTTTGTTGTTTGGTTTGCTGCTTTCAAAGCAAGCTAAACCAATACTGCCCACCGTAGAAGCACATCCCGCAACAAAGAATATGGCACATAACGGGCAGGCGCTATCTGAAGACCCGCGCAAATTCATGCAAACTCTCCCAGTTGAACGCCGCAAACAGGTTATGATTGCCGCCTATAAAAACCTGGACTACAAGGCTGGAGAACGTCCAAGGCAATTGTTCAGGCAACTTCGCCGCGCCCAAAAACGTACCGTAATATTACTCAAGGCTGAAAATTTCGATCTGGGGGCAATAGAAAAATCCCTCGGCGAAACACGAAAAATAAAACACAAATTGGCTATATCCGGCGATGCCATGATCATGGAAGTTTTAAACCAGCTAAGCGCCCAAGAGCGCAAAGACGCCGTCCAAGCCATGAAAAACCGGCAAGAGATCAGGCGTCAACGATATAAGCAGCGCCGCCAGTAAAACTTCAAATGGCAGGCACTTCAATTAAGGCATAACACTCTTTGTTTCATCTTGAATTGATATCTTTCGACCGCGCTGGCCACTAACATGGCAATTATTGCCTTATTTTTTCCCATATTGGGATATTTTTGTTTTAATTGGCCCTAAATACCACTTTACGCAAATTTTTACTTGTTTTGTTAACCCCCCTTGCGTAGAAGCTTTTTGGAATTTAAACAAAGTTATGGCTATGGATCATAAATTACAAATCAAGACGAGCCGAGCGGCGGTTATGAAGACCGCTACTGATAAACTTGTTATGTTAAAAACTCTGGTTCTTCTAACCGGTCTTTTGGTGCTCATTATTAGCATTCGAGGCATGAGCGGGTTGTAATTTGTAAACACAGATTTTTAAAACACCCGCTCTCTCCGGAGGCGGGTTTTTTTATAGCTAAAAAACGAAAACGGCAAACAAGCAAGGCGGCCAAACATATAAGAGAGAAGCAAAAATGCGGAAAAATAGCGACCATATCACCAAAGGCCCGGCCCGCGCCCCAGCCCGTGCCATGCTGCGGGCTTGCGGTATGGAGACGCCGGATTTTGATAAGCCTATGGTGGCCGTGTTCAACACCTGGACCAATATGGGGCCGTGCAATATGCATCTGGATAAATTGGCGGTTCCGGTGCGAGCAGGCATTAGGGCGGCGGGCGGTTATCCCGTGGACTTTAATTCTATCGCCATATCCGACGGCATCACTATGGGCGCGGAGGGTATGCGGGCTAGCCTGATGAGTCGAGAAGTGATCGCCGACAGTATTGAACTGGCGGTCAAAGGCCATTCCCTGGACGGGGTAATTGTTCTGGTCGGGTGCGACAAAACCATACCGGCCGCCGCCATGGCGTTGGCGCGCATGAACATCCCCGGTGTGGTGCTTTACGGTGGTTCGATTATGCCAGGGCGCATGCCGGGAAAAGATGGTGACAAAGATTTATCCATCCAGGACGTGTTCGAGGCCGTGGGCGCATTTGCGTCTGACCTGATCGACGCGGACGAACTGGACGCGGTGGAAAAAGGCGCCTGCCCCGGCGCGGGCGCGTGTGGGGGTCAATTTACCGCCAACACTATGGCTATGGCCATGACGTTCTTGGGTCTGTCGCCCATGGGCACAAATGACATTCCGGCCATTTGCGACGAAAAAAACCAAGCGGCGTTTAAGGCAGGCGAGCTATTGATGGGCGCGGTGAAAACCCAAAGATTACCGCGCCATTTAATAACCGAAATTTCCTTGCGCAATACGGTCACAGCCCTCACCGCCACACAAGCCTCCACCAATGCCATATTACATTTGCTGGCCATTGCCCGTGAAGCCGGGGTTGATTTTGATATTGATGTGTTCGACGAGATTTCCCGCACCACGCCGGTCATCGGTGATTTGAAGCCGGGCGGGCAATTTCTGGCCAAGGATTTATACGAGGCGGGCGGTTCGGCACTGGTCGGCAAACGGCTCAAGGCTGCGGGCCGGATTAAAGACAGCCCGACCATCACCGGACGCTCTTTGTTTGCCGAAATAGACGCCAGCAAAGAAACCGAAGGCCAGAAAGTCATACTGGATTTCGCCGCACCCATAAAATCACGCGGCGGCTACGGTATTCTTTACGGCGACCTGGCCCCGGGGGGCTGTGTCGCCAAGCTGGCCGGGCACGGTGCTTTGCAGTTCTCGGGCCCGGCGCGGGTATTTGAAAGCGAAGAGGATTGCTTTGCCGTGGTCGAGAAAAACGGCATTCAAAAAGGTGATGTGATTATCATCAGAAACGAAGGCCCGGCGGGCGGGCCTGGCATGCGCGAAATGCTGGCGGTCACAGCGGCGCTTGTTGGTCAAGGTTTAATCGACGATGTGGCGCTGATTACAGACGGGCGGTTCTCAGGCGCGTCTTACGGTTTCGTCATTGGTCATGTTGCCCCTGAAGCGGCCCACGGCGGGCCGATCGCTTTCATAAAGGACGGCGATATCATCTCTATTGACGTAGAAACCCGCGAGATAAATGTTGCGGCGGATCTAAAGCCTCGCGCCAAAAACTGGACACCACCCAAACCAAATTATCCAAGCGGCGCTTATGCCAAATATGCGGCAATGGTTGGCAGCGCATCAAAAGGTGCACTTACCAGCTTTCCATTTTCAACAGAAAGAAACCATAAATGATGGTAATAGATACGCAGATAACCGAGCGAAGCGAGGCTCCCGGCCTTCTCCGGGATGAGCGGAAGAGGGCGACTGCCCGTCGGCGCATGTGCGCCGCGCCCGCGCAGCGTTCGGGGCAAAGCCCCGTTAGCGTGAGCGATATAAAAAGTTTTCCATTTGACAAAAAGGACGAAACATGACTTTACAAATTTCCTATGACAAAGACTGCGATCTTTCGATCATCAAATCCAAAAAGGTGTGCATCATCGGCTTTGGTTCCCAAGGCCACGCCCATGCGCTGAACTTGAAAGACAGCGGTGTGGACGTCATTGTCGGTCTGCCGGAAACCTCGGCGACGCGCAAAAAAGTCATCGCATATGGCCTTGAGGTCAAGACACCTGCCGAGGCGGTCAAGGGTGCGGACGTGGTCATGGTGCTGGCCCCCGACGAATATCAAGCCAGAATTTACCGCGAGGATATTGAACCCAATATCAAAGAAGGGGCAGCCCTCGCATTCGGCCACGGTTTTGCCATTCATTACGGGCAGGTTATGCCGCGCCGGGATTTGGATGTGATTATGATCGCCCCCAAAGCCCCCGGTCATACGGTACGTAGCGAATTTGCCGCCGGGCGCGGTATCCCGGATTTGATTGCCGTGTTCCAGGACGCCAATTCCGGCTTTGCCATAGAGCTGGCCAAGTCCTATGCCTCAGCCATTGGTGGGGGTCGAACCGCCATCATTCACACCACGTTTAAAGACGAAACCGAAACCGATTTGTTCGGCGAGCAAGCCGTGTTGTGCGGCGGCGCGGTGGAGTTGGTCAAGATGGGTTTCGAGACTTTGGTGGAAGCCGGATACGCCCCGGAACTGGCCTATTTTGAATGCTTGCACGAGCTTAAACTCATCGTCGATTTGATGTATGAGGGCGGTATAGCGGATATGAATTACTCGATTTCCAACAACGCCGAATACGGGGAATATGTCACCGGCAATAAAGTCATCAACGAAGAAAGCCGCGCCGCCATGCGCGAGGCGCTCAAAAATATCCAAAACGGCGACTACGCCAAAAGCTTCATCATGGAAGGCGCCCACGGCTATCCGTCAATGACCGCGAGACGCCGCAACAACGCCGAGCATCTCATCGAAACCACAGGCGCAAAACTCAGAGATATGATGCCGTGGATCAAGGCGGGTAAAGTTATTGATAAAGATGTGAATTGAGATGCCGTTTTCAATGCTAGAGCAAAACCCCTCACCCGCTGTCGCGCGCCTCTCCCTAAAGGAGAGGCTAAGCTTGCCGAATATGCACCGTTATTTTAATAATTCACGGATAGGCAAGACAACGTCTCCTCTCCCATGGGGAGAGGAACAAGGTGAGGGGTTGGGATGTCAACGGGGACACACATCATGACCCACCCTTCCAAATCCGGCGCACAACTGCTCATCGGTGCACTCAAGGAACAGGGCGTTGACACCATTTTCGGCTATCCCGGCGGCGCGATTATGCCTGTCTATGATGTATTGCCGGGCAGTGGTCTGAAACACATTCTTGGTCGCCACGAACAAGGCTGCGCCATGGCCGCCATTGGTTATGCGCGGGCTACGGGCAAGACGGGTACATGTTTGGCCACCTCTGGCCCCGGCGCGACCAATCTTGTCACCGGCATTGCCGATGCTTATCTGGACAGTGTGCCGGTGGTATTTATCACCGGGCAAGTACCCTCTGATCTCATGGGTACGGACGCATTCCAAGAGGTGGATATTTTCGGCATCACCCTGCCCGTAGTTAAGCACTCCTATATCGCCCGCGACCCGGCAGATATCCCCGGCATGGTCGAAGAAGCCTATTATATTGCAAGTGAAGGCCGGCCCGGCCCGGTGTTGATTGACCTGCCCAAAGACGTAGCCAATGCCGTAACCACCGAGCGCCACCGCTGGCGGCCCTACCCTAAAGTCAAACCGGAAATGGGCAGTCCCGCGCATATAAAAATCTGTGAGGATATGATCCGCACAGCAAAAAAACCGCTGTTTTATATTGGCGGCGGTATTGCCCAAGGCGACGGGGTTGCCGAGTTACGGGCATTGGTCGAGCGCACGGAAATCCCGGTCGTCTCGACCCTGAAAGGCCTGGGGGCCATGCCGTCCGACCATCCGCACTTCCTCGGCATGCTGGGCATGCACGGACTAAAAGCCGCCAATTACGCCGTGCAGGAAGCAGATGTTCTCATCGTCGCAGGCGCACGTTTTGATGACCGGGCTACGGGCAAGCTCGATACATTCGCCCCCAAAGCCAAAATCATCCATATGGATATCGACATTGCCGAGATCAACAAATTGCGTAAAGCCGACATTTGGCTGGAAGGTTCGCTGAAGAAAAACCTGGCGGCGCTTGATCCGGGTAAATCACAAGCCCAAGACTGGCGAGCCATATGCTATGCCAGACGCACCGCCCATGCTTGGGATTATAATGCTGCCCAAAAGTCTATAGAGGGAGAAAGTGTTTACGCACCAAAACTCCTGCACGATTTGACCCGCCGCGCCCCCGAGAACGCCATCATTACCTGCGATGTCGGCCAGCACCAAATGTGGGTGGCCCAGCATTGTTATTTCGACGACCCGAAAGACCATATAACATCCGGCGGTCTCGGCACTATGGGTTTCGGCGTTCCGGCTGGATTAGGCGCACAATTGGGTTGCCCTGAACGCACCGTCATCACCGTATCTGGCGATGGTTCCATCATGATGAATATCCAGGAACTGGCCACCCTGAACCGTTACCAAATCCCCCTGAAAATCGTGCTTCTCGACAATGGCGTCCTGGGCATGGTGCGCCAATGGCAAGAAGTGTTCTTCGATGAAAACTATTCCGAGGTAGATCTCTACGACAACCCGGATTTCGCGGCAGTCGCACGGGCGTTCCAGATAGACGCATTCACCGTGAGCAAGCGAAGCGAGGTAGACGCAGGCATAGACAAGCTATTAGCCGCCGAGGGGCCGATCCTGATGCACGTAAAAATCAGCGCGAGTGAGAACGTCTGGCCGCTGGTTCCCCCAGGGCGCAGCAATGCAGATATGATGGAGAGATGAGATGATTTATACACAAACCCCCACACACCGCTCATGCCTGCGCATGCAGGTATCCACTGCCGAACGATGCGTTTGCCCCGATAACGCGCAGATAGACCCCTGTATGCACAGGGGTAAGCGGGTTTGTGGGGCGATAAAATGAAACTGATATTACATTATTCATTATTAGTATCTGGAACATTATTTCTACTCTCAAGTTTTTGGACAGTGCTTGAGTTATTTCAGATTGGAACCTTTGATTTATGGCATTTTGTCCTCTTGATACCGCACCTTGTTGTTGCGATGTTGTGCTTACTTGCTGCCAATCAAATAAAACCCGTGTTATTTATAGGCGGCAAGATCAATAGAAGCATATTTATTGTCTTGGGTGGACTTCTTACAATACTACTGACTTTTGATGTATATTTTACATGGGTTCAAGGTGAAACTGGTTTTCTAATAACGAGCTTACCACCACCCAGGGGGACGGGCATAATCTTCACCACTATGTCGATGCCAAGATATCTGGATGATGTGTTTTGGATGTCTACATTAACAATAGCTTGCTTCTTCGCCGCCCATACAATCAAACCATTCGGAGGCAAAAAATGACCCAATTACAAGCTGATAAAACCTTTGAGCGTTCCGGTGTAGCGGGAAAACTCAAGATTGTTCTCCATGATGTTTCGGGGACTTTGTTACGCACCCTCGGCACCATCGAGCGCAGAGGATATGACTACCGCGATGTGCATTGCACCCAGAGGGTGGACGGGGATTTTGATCTTTTGGTGCAAATCGAAGATCTGGGCGGGCCGCGCAATCTTGATACTTTGTGCAAGCAATTGGAGCGGCTTTATAATGTCGTCTCGGCGGAAAAAGTTGGCAGACGCACAAGAGCGGAGTGGGCAAAATGACCAACACCATAACCATATTCGACACTACCTTGCGGGACGGCGAGCAAGCGCCTGGGTTCTCCATGGACGGCGGGCAGAAACTGCGCATGGCTAGAGCGCTCGCTGATCTGGGTGTTGATGTTATTGAGGCCGGGTTTGCCGTGGCCTCGCCGGGTGATTTTGAAGCCGTGCAAACTATTGCCCGCGAAATATCCGGCCCGGTCATATGCTCGCTGGCCCGGTGTAATCCGGGCGACATTCGGGCGGCTGGGGAGGCCATAACACCGGCCAAAAAATCCCGCATCCATGTGTTCATTGCCACCTCGCCCCTGCACCGGGAATACAAACTTAAAATGTCCAAAGACCAGGTGATTGAGCGGGCAATTGCCGGCATAATCCAGGCTTTGGAGTACACCGACAATGTAGAATTTTCCGCCGAAGACGCCATCCGCACCGAGCGGAATTACCTCAAAACCGTAGTCGAAGCGGCCATAAGCGCCGGGGCGACCACCATCAATATCCCCGACACGGTCGGCTATACCACGCCCGAAGAAATCACCGATTTATTCCGCTTTTTAACCACGGAAATACAGGGTGCGGAGCGGGTGGTTTTTTCGGCCCATTGCCATGATGATCTCGGTCTGGCCGTGGCCAATTCCCTGGCCGCCGTGCGCGGCGGGGCGCGGCAAATCGAATGTGCGCTGAACGGCATTGGCGAGCGGGCCGGAAATTGTGCCCTCGAAGAAGTGGCTATGGCGCTACGCACCCGTCATGATTTTTTCGAACTTGATACCAATATCAATTCGCAAAAAATCAATATGGCCTCCAAAATGCTGGCCTCGATTACCGGCAATCCGGTAGCGCGCAACAAAGCCATAGTCGGTGCCAATGCTTTCGCCCACGAAAGCGGTATTCATCAGCACGGCATGCTCGCCAACCGCGAAACTTACGAGATTATGAAACCCGAAGACATTGGGCTGGACAAAGACAATTTGGTGCTCGGTAAACATTCAGGCCGCGCCGCCCTCAAACACCGGGCCGAAAAACTGGGCTTCACCTTGTCCGACAACCAACTGCAATCCGTGTTCGTAGATTTCAAAAACCTGGCTGATAAAAAGAAAGAAGTGTTCGACGCCGATGTGGAAGCGTTGATTTTAGGCGAAGCGATTGGCGCATCTGGCCCTTGGGAAATCGACAGCCTGTATGTGAGTGCAGGCTCGGACGGCAATAACCAACCCGAAGCCACGATCCGCCTCAGCCACACGGATGGCCGCAAGCGCGCTATGGTCAAGCAAGCTGGCGGGCCTGTAAACGCCGTGCTTTTGGCCATAAACGAGCTAACTGGATATGATTTGCATCTGGACAGTTTCTCGGCCCGCAGTGTCACCGAAGGCGAAGATGCCATGGCCGAAGCCGATATCCGGGTCTCGACCAAACACGAAAGCTATCATGGGCGCGGCACCTCTACCGACACTATCCTGGCTACGGCGCGGGCTTATCTGGACGTGATCAACCGCATAGAACGCAAAGCCAAACGGGTTGGCAAAGACAATATAAAACCCCAGCAAAAAATAAGGGCACAGCACTGATGACCCGCTCCCTGTTTGACAAAGTCTGGGATGCCCATGTGGTGCGCGCCGAAACCCGCGAGCGGCCCGCCACCCTTTATATTGATCTGCACCTCATCCATGAGGTGACGACACCGCAGGCTTTTGCTGTGCTGAAAGAGCGAGGACTTGAAGTCCGAAGGCCGGACTTGACTTTGGCCACTATTGACCATTCAACACCGACCAAAATCAATGGGGACGGGACACGCCCCTTTGTTAGCGAGCAAGCACAAAACCAAGTCGAGTTATTATTGGCCAATGCTGACGCACACGGCATTCAAACCCACGGCTGGGACAGTCCGTACCGGGGCATAGTCCATGTCATGGGGCCGGAGCTGGGTGCCACCCAGCCAGGCCAGACCATTGTGTGCGGCGACAGCCACACCGCCACCCACGGGGCGTTTGGGGCGTTGGCGTTTGGTATTGGCACCACACAAGTCGGGCATGTGTTGGCCACGCAATGTATGTTGATGCGCAAGCCCAAATCCATGTGTGTGCATGTGGACGGGGAGTTGCAAAAAGGTGTATCGGCCAAGGACGTTATCCTGGCGATTATCGCCAAAATCGGGGTCGGAGGCGGCACTGGTCATGTGATCGAGTATAGGGGTTCGTGCTTTGAAAATATGAATATGAGCGAGCGCATGACCGTGTGTAATATGTCCATAGAGGCGGGCGCACGAGCGGGCATGATTGCCCCGGACGGCACAACTGTCGCATATTTGAAAGGCAAACCCATGTCCCCAACTCAGTTTGAAAAAGCGGCAGTGGATTGGCTATCCCTAGCATCAGACCCCGGTTGTTCTTATGACAAAGAAGTGAGGCTAAAAGCCGAACACATCAAACCCATGGTCACCTACGGCACCCATCCCGGCATGGCCATGCCTATAGATGGCCTGATCCCCGAAGATAATGCCTATATGGGTATGCAGGCAGGTGCCAAAATAGCAGACACCAAAGTCGATACGGTATTTATCGGTTCTTGCACCAACTCGCGTATCGAAGACTTTCGTATTGCCGCACAAATCCTGGCTGGGAAACCCGTCGCCAAATCCGTAACAGCGGTTTTTGTACCGGGTTCCGAACAGGTGAAGGCCGAGGCCGAGGCCGAGGGACTGCACGAAATATTTCTTGCCGCCGGGGCGCAGTGGCGCGAACCGGGTTGTTCTATGTGTATTGGTATGAACGGCGACATCGGCAAGCCGGGCGAACTTATTGTCTCCACCTCCAACCGCAATTTCGAAGGCCGCCAGGGGCCAGGCGTGCGTACAGTATTGGCGTCTCCAGCCACGGCGGCGGCAAGTGCCATTACGGGCGTGATTACTGATGCCCAACAAATATCAAGAGCGGTATCATGAGCTTTTCACCGTTTACAACCCTAACCTCCAGGACATTGGTATTGGAGGCGGAGAACATCGACACAGACCAGATTATTCCGGCGCGTTTTTTGACCACCACAGGCCGCGAAGGACTTGGGGAACTATTGTTCCATGACTGGCGCACGGACGCGGACAATGTACTGGACACGGACGCCGCTAGAAATTGCCAAATATTGGTAGCTGGACATAATTTCGGGTGTGGGTCGTCCCGCGAACATGCGCCCTGGGCATTAATGGACTACGGGTTTCGCGCCGTGATCAGCACCCAGATCGCCGATATTTTCCATGCCAACGGGCTGAAGAACGGGTTTCTACCGATAGTCATAGAACCTACGGCCCATCAATGGTTGCTCGACCATCCGGGTGTGGAGGTCGTGATTGATCTGGAGGCTAGCGAGGTGCGCCTGCCTAAAAATGGTGGCACTTACCCGTTCAAAATAGACCCGTTCTCAAGGCATTGCTTGCTACAAGGCCAGGACGAAATGGATTATCTCTTGGCTCAAACAGATGCAATTCAGGCGTATGAGGCACAAAATGTTTAGCCTACACAATCTCCTCGAACTGGATTCCCGTTTTCGCGGGAATGAGCGGCGTGTGGGGGGCGAGTTAATGTTCAAATTTGTATTCGGGATAACCAGATGAACATAAATTTCACATACCTACCCGGCGACGGGATCGGGCCTGAAATTGGCATGGCGGCCTTGCAGGTGTTGAACGCTGCCGCCACTGTATTTGGTCACAATCTGGATATTGAGGAACACCTCATTGGCGGTGCAGCCATTGACGAGCGCGGCACACCCTTGCCGGACGAAACTTTGGCGTCCGCCAAACGCACCGGAGCCATATTACTGGGTGCGGTCGGCGGGCCTCGGTGGGATCATCTTAAGGGCGCGGATAGGCCGGAGCTCGGCGGGCTACTACCATTGCGCCAAGAGCTTGAGCTCTATGCCAATGTCCGCCCGGCCAAACCGTTTGCGGCTTTGATAAACGATTCCCCGTTAAAGCCGGAAGTCCTCAAAAACGTGGATTTTATCGTGGTGCGGGAACTGACCGGCGGCATTTATTTCGGCGCAAAAGGCCGGGACAATTCCCAAAAAAATAATCAGTCTGCTTATGATGAGTGCCGTTATAGTGAAGCCGAAGTGGAGCGCATAGCGCTACGGGCGTTTGATATGGCGAGAACACGGCGCAAAAAAGTCACGTCCGTTGATAAATCCAATGTGCTGGAGACATCGCGCTTGTGGCGCGAAGTGGTAACGCGCATCGGCGGGGATTATCCAGACGTGGAGTTGGAGCATATATTGGTCGATGCTATGGCTATGCACATGCTGACAAGACCACGGGATTTTGATGTGATTTTGACCGAAAACATGTTCGGCGATATTCTCACCGACGAAGCTTCCGTGCTATGCGGCTCCATGGGGGTTATTCCGTCAGCCAGTCTGGGAGGTACAAGCCTCGGCGCAGGTACTATCGGCATGTACGAGCCAATACACGGCAGTGCGCCGGACATTGCCGGCACGGGCAAAGCCAATCCGACCGCCATGATATTATCCGCCGCATGGATGCTGCGCACCAGCTTTGGCTTGAGCGCAGAAGCATTGGCCATCGAGAATGCCGTAGAGCAAGCATTGCAAGCCGGGCAAGTGACGGGAGATTTGGGCGGGAAATTATCAACGGGCCAGATGGGAAAATGGGTAGCGGATCATGTCAAAACCTAATCTAAACACTATTGCCAAAATGACGGACGGGGCCAAGGTTTATCCCTTGGCCAAACGCACAGACCTGCACGAGATTTTGCCAAATATCTGGCTCAAACGTGAAGACCAGCAAGATGTGTTTTCCTTTAAAATCAGGGGCGCGGCCAACCGGATTTCCAATCTGACGGCGGACGAAAAAACCAAAGGCGTTGTCTGTGCCAGTGCTGGCAATCATGCCCAGGGCGTGGCCAAGGCAGCCAGTGCGGCGGGCATAAAATCCACCATTTTCATGCCAGTAACCACACCTGAAATTAAAACCGAGGCCGTCACTGCACTCGGCGGAAACATCAAGCTGGTTGGGGATAATTATGACGCCGCAGAAGCTGCTGCCTGTGCGTTCGCAAACAAGACAGGTGCAGTTCTCATCCATCCCTTTGATGACCCGGACGTAATTGCCGGCCAAGGCACGGTCGCCAAAGAAATATTGGCCAACATGACGCCCGCCGCGATTTATGTGGGCGTTGGCGGCGGCGGTTTGTTGGCCGGCATTGGCGCTTATATACATACCCATAGCCCCAACACCAAAATCATCGCGGTGGAACCAGTCGGGGCCGCGACCTTGAAAACCTCCATAGATGCGGGCCAGCCAACGACGCTGAAAATTGTGGACGGGTTTGCGGACGGGGTGGCGGTCAAGCGTATCGGCAATACCACTTTAGCCCTGGCCCGACAGATCAAGCCTGAAATCATATTGGTCAGCAATGACGAAATTTGCGCAGCCGTGAAGTTTATATTTGAAAAAACCCGCACAGTGGTCGAGCCTGCCGGGGCTTTGGCATTGGCGGGACTTTTGAAGCATGAAGCCCAGCCGCAAGAACAATGTGTCGCCATCGTATCAGGTGCCAATGTCAATTTTGACCGCATTGGCCATATGGTCGAGCGGGCCGAGTTGGGTGCAGGCGAAGAAATATTGTTCGCCGCAACCTTGCCGGAAATTCCCGGATCATTCCTCAAATTTTGCCAAGCATTGGGAGAGCACGCAGTCAGCGAATTTAACTACCGCTACGCAGACCAGCAGACGGCAAATGTGCTTGTGGGCATAAAGATTAAAACGCCCGAGCAAGGCCAAAATGTCTTGGATAATATTCGCGCCGCCGGGATGATGGTGACAGATTTATCCCATAACCACTTGGCCAAAGAGCATTTGCGACACATGGTTGGCGGACGCTCATCGGCGAGAACCAGCGAGCAGATTTACAGTTTTGAATTTCCCGAAAGGCCTGGCGCCTTGCGTGATTTTTTGGTTGCCCTGGACGGGCGTTGGAATATTTCCCTGTTTCATTACCGCAATCACGGCGCCTCTAGCGGGCAAGTGTTATGCGGATTTCAAACCCCGAAAAATGATGTGGCAAAGCTGGAAACCAGCCTGGCGGCAAGCGGGTTTTCCATGCGCCGCGAAACTGATAACCCGGCCTACCAAACATTTTTGAAAGCCTAGACCATGCCAGAAGACATAACAGAAACCATGTTGAAATTTATTGATATAGACGCCGAAGGCCCCAAAAAACGCGAAGCGGAAGTTCGGGCCCAGGATTTTGGGGAAATTTACGGGAATTTCATTCGCAAAAAAGCCAAGGAACAAGCTTCGCGCTGCTCCCAGTGCGGGGTACCGTTTTGCCAATCAGGGTGTCCGCTCCATAACAATATTCCCGACTGGCTGTATCTGAGTGCTGACGGGCATTTACAAGACGCCTACAGGCTGTCGGCCCAGACCAATTCCATGCCGGAAATATGCGGGCGTATCTGCCCCCAAGACAGGCTGTGTGAAGGCGCTTGTGTCATTGAAAAATCCGGGCATGGTGCCGTGACTATTGGCGCGATTGAGAAAAATCTCACCGACAATGCGTGGGAAAACGGTTGGGTTGAACCAATCAAACCTGTGCAAGAACGCAAATTATCCGTCGGCATTATCGGCGCAGGCCCAGCCGGATTGGCGGCGGCGGAAGCCTTGCGCGAGCAGGGTTGGCAAGTGGTGATTTATGACCGTCATGACCGCGCCGGCGGGCTTTTAATGTACGGCATTCCCAATTTCAAACTGGACAAATCTATCGTGCAAAGACGCATAGACAGATTGGTTAAGGGCGGGGTCAAATTTGTTTTAAACACCAATGTCGGCATGGATATAAGTTTCTCGGAGTTACAAAACACCTACGCTGCGGTTTTGCTGGCCACAGGTGTATATAAACCCCGCGCTTTACAAATCCCTGGATGCGATGCCCAGGGCGTGGTTGCAGCATTGCCATATCTGATCCAATCAAACCGCAGGGGTCTCGGGGAGAATGTGGACGCAGCAACGGCTGCGGGCAAACATGTTGTCGTCATCGGCGGCGGCGATACGGCTATGGACTGTGTGCGCACGGCCATACGCCAAAAGGCCAAATCCGTCACCTGCCTGTACCGCCGCGACCAAGCCAATATGCCCGGCAGTGCCAGCGAAACCAAAAATGCCATGGACGAGGGTGTAAAATTCAACTGGCTGGCCGCACCCCAAGCCATATATGATAAAAGTGGGTATGATAAAGACGGGCAAGTCTCGTTGGTGCGTGCTGTGCGTATGCGTCTGGGTTTACCGGGGCGCTCCGGTCGCCAGGCCGTTAACCCCATTAAAAATTCAGAGTTTGAGGTCAAAGCGGACATGGTTATTCAAGCGCTCGGCTTCACCCCTGAAGATATGGGCCGAATTTGCGCAGATATAACCTTGACCCGGCACGGCACTATCAAAGCCCACCCGACACGTTTCGAAACCAATATACCGGGCGTGTATGCGGCGGGAGATATTGTGCGCGGGGCCTCACTAGTGGTGTGGGCCATTCGCGAAGGCCGGGACGCGGCCCAAGCCATGCATGACTATTTGGAACAACAAAACGCCCAACTGGCGGCAGAATAGAGACTTAAATGCAAAATTGGAAAACCGAATACGAAAAAAACCGTAACCTGCTTATTAAAGCAGGTGCCTATGACCCGGCCGATGAACATGATGCGTGCGGGGTGGGGTTGGTAGCCAGTATTGACGGGTCTGCGCGGCGCGAAATTGTTGAGCTTGCCATTAAATCTCTCAAAAATGTTTGGCACAGAGGCGCGGTGGATGCAGACGGCAAAACCGGAGACGGGGCCGGGATCATGCTGGATATTCCCCAAGAGTTTTTCAAACGGCAAGTTGTCCGCACTGGCCACAAAGCTAAAAATGCCATAGTTGCCGTCGGCATGATCTTCCTGCCGCGCACGGATTTTGCCGCCCAGGACGAAGCTCGTACTATCGTCGAATCTGAACTGCTCAAGGCCGGATGTTATATGTATGGCTGGCGGCAAGTGCCCATTGATGTCTCCGTTATCGGAGCAAAAGCGGACAGCACCAGGCCCGCTATTGAACAAGTGATGTTCCGCCCGCCGAAATCCTGGGACGTAGACAAGCTGGAACGCGAATTATATATTGTGCGCCGCCGTATCGAGAAGCGGGCACTTGCAGCCGCCCTGCCCGGTTTTTATGTGTGCTCGTTATCGGGGCGTGTCCTTGTTTACAAGGGCATGTTTTTAGCCGAGCATATTGATACTTTTTATCCGGATTTGAAACACAAGCTGTTCACATCAAAGGCCGCTCTTTATCACCAACGCTATTCCACCAATACCTTCCCCCAGTGGTGGCTGGCGCATCCGTTTCGCATGATCGCCCATAACGGCGAGATTAACACGGTGCGGGCCAACACCAATTTTATGAAAAACCACGAGATCAAAATGGCGTCAAGCGCCTTTGGGCGCCGCGCCGAAGACGTCAAACCCGTCATTCAAAAAGGTTCGTCAGACTCGGCCGCTTTGGACGCGGTGTTCGAACTGTTGGTGCGGGCCGGTCGCTCTGTGCCTTTGGCAAAAACATTGCTGGTTCCCGAAGCCTATTCCAAGCGAACGGAATTGATGCCCGACAACTGGCGTGCATTTTATGAATATTGTAACGCCGTTATGGAGCCTTGGGACGGGCCTGCGGCACTGGTCGGATATGATGGGCAGTGGGTGATGGCCGGGCTGGATAGAAACGGCCTCCGGCCCTTGCGCTACGCAATAAACGACGCGGGCATATTGGCGGTTGGTTCGGAAATCGGCACAACGCCAATGGACGAAAAATCTATTGTCACCAAAGGCGCTATCAAACCCGGACGCCTGGTGGCCGTGGATTTAGCCGCAGGCAAGTTCTTTGATTCCGATCAAATCATCAACGAGCTTGCAACCGCAAAACCTTACGGGGAATGGGTGCAAAAAACCGTAGAGCTTGACGAAAAACTGTCCGGCCCAGAACCCGAACCTGATATGTCCGGCGCCACATTGATGCGTGCTCAACTGGCTTGCGGGCAGTCACGCGAAGAAATAGATTTAATCTTGAAGCCTATGGCCGAGCAAGGCAAGGAATCTATCGGGTCTATGGGCGACGATACCCCGCTCGCCGTGTTGTCGGATCAATACCGACCTTTGTCCCATTTCTTTCGCCAAAAATTTTCACAAGTGACCAACCCGCCCATCGACCCGTTGCGCGAGACCAGAGTTATGGGGCTAAAAACCCGGTTTCGCAATCTACGCAATATTTTGGCGGACGGGCCGTTTCTTCTAGATGAGAAAACAGACGAGATGTATGTGCTGGAAAGTCCGGTTATCAGCAACGGTATGTATGCCAGATATATGGATATGGTCGGCGATAACGCCGAAGTTCTGGACTGTACATTTGCACCGCCAAAGCCCGGTTCCCGCCACGGCAGTGCGCTGAGTGCCTTACTCAAACGCATCAAGAAACAAGCCGAAAAAGCCGTGCGCTCCGGCATTGAAAATATCGTGCTTAGTGATGTAAATCTTGGGCCGGACAATGTGGCCGCCCCGATTATACTCTGCGTCGGCGGCGTACATTCACACCTGATTGCACAGGGATTGCGGGCGAATTGTTCGATAATTGTCCGCTCGGCAGAATGTCTGGACACCCATTATTTTGCCGTATTGATCGGTGCAGGCGCGACGGTGGTTAACCCTTATATGACCCAATACACATTGGCAGAATTAGCCCAAAACGGTACCTTGGGCGTGGACGCGAAAACCGCACTTGCCAATTACAGAAAATCTATTGACGACGGGCTTCTCAAAATCATTTCCAAATCCGGCATTTCGGTAATTTCGTCCTTTCGCGGCGGCAATAATTTTGAAGCCCTTGGTCTGTCGCGTTCACTGGTTGACGCATATTTCCCCGGCATGACCTCGCGCATATCCGGCATTGGCCTGGCCGGGCTTGAGCAAAAAATCGTCCACCAACACAAACTGGCTTTCACCTCGGTGCGCCCGCGCCTCCCTATAGGCGGGTTTTACCGCAAACGCACGGGCAGTGAACGCCATGCTTACGGCGCAGACATGATCACCGATTTACAAACCGCCGTGCGTACAGGTGATTACCAGCTTTACAAAAAATTCTCGGCGCGTGTTGATGGTCAAGCACCGATACAAATTCGCGACCTGCTCGACTTTAATGCTCTGGGCGATCCCATTCCCATTACAAGGGTCGAAAATGTCAACGAAATCCTCAGACGTTTTCTAACCCAAGCTATGTCTTTGGGTGCGCTATCTCCCGAAGCTCACGGCACTTTAAATATCGCCATGAACCGCATTGGTGCAAGATCCGTGTCGGGCGAGGGCGGCGAAGACCCGCGCCGCTACACCCCCCTGCCCAATGGCGACAATGCCAATTCGGAAATTAAACAAATTGCCTCTGGGCGCTTTGGTGTTACGGCGGAATATCTCAACAATTGCAAAGAAATCGAGATCAAAGTTGCCCAAGGTGCCAAGCCCGGTGAAGGTGGGCAATTACCGGGCTTCAAAGTTACAAAAATGATCGCCAAATTGCGCCATGCTACGCCGGGCGTCACTTTGATCAGCCCCCCGCCCCACCACGACATTTATTCTATCGAAGATTTGGCCCAATTGATTTATGACCTCAAGCAGATCAACCCCAAAGCTCGCGTCTGCGTGAAATTGGTGGCCAGTGCTGGCGTCGGCACCATTGCGGCGGGGGTTGCCAAAGCCAAGGCCGATACGATTTTAATCGCAGGACATAATGGCGGCACAGGTGCCTCAGCCAATACCAGCGTTAAACATGCAGGTGTGCCTTGGGAGTTGGGGCTTTCGGAGGTTCACCAAATTCTGACCTTGAACGGCCTGCGCGATAAAATTACCCTTCGTACTGACGGAGGTTTAAAAACCGGTCGGGATATTGTCATTGCTGCCATGCTCGGCGCAGAAGAATACGGCGTTGGCACATTATCCCTTGTGGCCATGGGCTGTTTGATGGTGCGGCAATGCCATTCCAATACCTGTCCTGTCGGCGTGTGCACCCAGAATAAAGACCTGCGCGAGCGCTTTGTTGGTAAACCTGAGCATGTGATAAATTTGATGCATTTCATTGCCGAAGAGGTTCGCGAAATTTTGGCAAGCCTTGGTGCCACCAGTCTTTCGGATGTTATTGGTCGCGCTGATTTATTGTCACAAATGTCGCGCGGTGCAACTCATCTCGATGATCTGGATCTCAATGCAGTGCTGACACGGATTGATCTAAGTCCGGTTGCGGACACACGCTTTGGGCGCACTGCCGTCCCTGACAGCCTTGATGAGCAAATACTTAAAGACGGCAAACAATTGTTTGAGGGCAAAAAGAAAACCGAGCTGGTTTATATGGTTGTGAACACTGACCGGGCAGTTGGCACACGCAGCTCTAGCGAAATTTATCAAAGATTTGGTGTAGACGGCCTGCCGGACGGGCAGCTTACTGTTCGCTTGCGTGGTTCAGCCGGGCAATCCTTGGGGGCTTTCGGGGCGAAAGGCTTAAGGCTAATCGTTGACGGCGATGCCAATGATTATGTGGGCAAAGGCTTGTCTGGGGCACAGATTTTTATCGCCCCGCAAGGCGCTTGTCAAATTGATGCCCACGCTAGCGCCATCATTGGCAATACATGTTTGTACGGCGCGACGTCTGGAACATTATTGGCGTCGGGCCGGGCCGGGGAAAGATTTGCCGTGCGCAATTCCGGTGCCAATGCGGTGATTGAGGGATGCGGTACGAATGGCTGTGAGTACATGACCGGCGGCACTGTGGTTATACTGGGCTCAATCGGAGATAATTTTGCCGCTGGCATGACAGGCGGCATGGCCTTTGTCTATGACCCCAAGGACGTGTTTGAGAGGCTGGTTAACCCTGATAGTGTTGTTTGGCGAAAATTCTCCAGTGGCCATTGGGAGGCGCACTGCAAATCCCTGATAAAAGATCATGTCAATAATACAGGGTCGGAATTTGCCAAAGTCTTGTTGCGCGATTGGGAAATCGAGCGGGGTAATTTCGTGCAAGTGGTACCCAAAGAAATGTTGGAGCGGTTGGAGTATCCGCTGAGGGATGTGGCTTAGAGTATTTTTCCTTCCTCCATTTTTTATGGGGGAAGTGCCGTAGCTCTTGCGGAGGCGATGGGGGGAATAACTTTACTCTGGTGCAAGGCGAGAGATTGCCCCCACCCCCCTTCGGGGTACTTCCCCCATGAAAAATGGGGCAAGTAGGTCAGGTATAATTCAAAATCGGCGCCAACCATCTTTCGGCTTCCCTTAGAGACATACCTTTGCGCTTTGCATAGTCTTCTACTTGGTCTTTTTCTATTTTCCCCACACCAAAATATAAACTTTGCGGATGGGAGAAATACAAGCCCGAGACGCTGGACGCCGGGTGCATGGCATAGCTTTCGGTGAGACTGACACCCATAACTTCTTTCGGATTATCCCCGCCCAATAATTTGAACAATGTGGCCTTTTCCGTGTGGTCGGGTTGAGCCGGATAACCTGGTGCAGGGCGGATACCAACATAATCTTCGGCCACCAGTCCCTTGACCCCGAAGCGCGCGGATTTTTCATAGCCCCAAAACTCCCGGCGTACCCGTTCGTGCATATGCTCGGCCAATGCTTCGGCCAGCCTGTCACACAAAGCCTGAAACAAAATAGCGGAATAATCATCATTGGCAGCTTTGAAATCTCGCGCCCGGCCACCTTCACCCAAACCGGCCGTGACACAAAACCCGCCAATATAATCTCCGTTACTATTATCCGGCGCGACAAAATCCGACAGGGCATAATTATTGCGGCCCTGTTTCTTGACCATTTGCTGGCGCAAGGTGTGCAGTACGGCCAGTTCTTTTTCGCGGGTTTCGTCTGTGAACAATTGAATGTCATCGCCAGCACTAACCGCAGGCCAGAAGCCCAGTGTGACCTGAGCCTGCACCCATTTTTCGCTCAGGATTTTATCCAGCATCTCCCCGGCATCGCGGAATAAATCCCGCGCCGCCTTGCCGTAAGTATCGTGTTCGAGAATATCCGGATAACGGCCTTTCATTTCCCATGTGGCGAAAAACGGCGTCCAGTCAATATAAGGGCGGACAATTTCCAGGTCATAATCCTTGAACACTTTTGTACCTAAAAAGCTTGGGCGCGGCGCTTGATAACCGTCCCAGTCCAACGCCAGCTTATTGGTGCGGGCCTGGCTGATGCTCAGGCGTTTTTTACCGGATTGCCCACGTGCATGGGCAGCGCGGGCTTTGATATAGGCCTGGCGTTTTTCTTGCTTAAAACCATCGCTTTTATCGCCCAGCAACTTGCTGACCACACCCACGGCCCGTGATGCGTCCGGCACATAAATGGTAGCATTATCATCATAGGCAGGTTCAATTTTCACCGCCGTATGGGTGATGCTGGTGGTGGCCCCACCGATCAAAAGCGGCAGGTTCAAATTTTGCCTTTGCATTTCAGAGGCCACATAAACCATTTCGTCCAGGCTGGGTGTGATCAGTCCGGACAAGCCGATAATGTCAGCATTGGCCTCCTTGGCTGTTTCCAGGATTTTTTCGCATGGTACCATAACCCCCAGATCAATCACCTCATAGCCGTTACATTGCAACACCACGCCGACAATGTTCTTGCCAATATCGTGGACATCACCTTTGACCGTCGCCATGACGATGCGGCCATTGGATATATCTTGTGTACCAAGCCGTTCTTTTTCCGCGTCCATATAGGGCATGAGATGCGCCACCGCCTGTTTCATCACCCGGGCCGATTTGACCACTTGCGGCAAGAACATTTTTCCTTCACCGAACAAATCTCCAACCTGGTTCATCCCAGCCATAAGCGGGCCTTCGATAACATGCAAAGGACGCTCTACGGATTGCCGCGCTTCTTCGGTATCTTTGACAATGTGTTTGGTGATGCCGTTGACCAGAGCATGGGCCAGTCGGTCTTCTACACCGAGTTTACGCCACTCTTCGTCCTGTTTTTTCAGCGTTCTCTTGCCGCCCGCATATTCCTGTGCCACTTCCAGCAAGCGGTCCGTCGCATCTTCGCGCTTATTGAGGATCACGTCTTCAACACGGGATTTGAGCCGCTCAGGGATGCGGTCATAAATAGTCAATTGCCCGGCATTGACAATGGCCATATCCAGACCCGCATCAATGGCGTGATAGAGAAATACGCTGTGCATGGCTTCGCGCACCGGGTTATTGCCGCGAAACGAGAAACTAACATTGGACAAACCACCAGAAATACGGGCATAGGGCAGGTGTTTTTTGATGCGCTTGGCGGCTTCAAAAAACGCTACGGCGTAATCATTGTGTTGCTCGATGCCTGTAGCCACGGCGAAAATATTGGGATCAAATATAATGTCCTGGGGCGGGAAACCATTTTCGGTCAGCAGATTATAGGCCCGTTCACATATGGCAAATTTATGGTCTGCTGTCTCCGCCTGCCCGCCTTCGTCAAAAGCCATGATAACCGTGGCCGCTCCGTAGCGGCGCACCAGTTCGGCCTGCTCAAGAAACTGCGCTTCGCCCTCTTTAAGCGATATGGAATTGACCACGGATTTGCCTTGCACACATTTAAGCCCGGCCTCAATCACACTCCATTTGGAGCTGTCGATCATGATCGGCACACGGGCAATGTCCGGCTCGCTGGCCAATAGATTGAGATAAGTGGTCATGGCTTCGGCCCCGTCGATCAGGCCGTCGTCCATATTTATGTCGATAATTTGCGCGCCGTTCTCCACCTGTTGGCGGGCAATAGACAGGGCAGTTTCAAAATCACCTTCAACGATGAGCCGCTTGAAACGGGCTGAACCTGCTACATTGGTGCGTTCACCAATATTGATAAACCGACTAGACGCGCTCATGATGTGCTCAATGTAAATGGCTCAAGCCCGGACAGGCGCAGAGCTGGTGAAATTTCCGGTGTCGGGCGCGGGGAATGGAGGGCTGCGCTTTCGGCCAGTTTAGCGATATGCCCAGGTGTTGACCCGCAACACCCGCCAACAATGTTGATCCACCCGTCTTCAGCCCACGGCATTATTTGCGAACTCATATGGGCAGGTGTTTCGTCGTATTCTCCAAATGCATTGGGAAGCCCGGCATTGGGGTAAGCCAGAATATGTGTGTCGGCAATTTTGGACAATGCCTGCACATGGGGCCGCATTTCCTCCGCCCCCAGCGCACAATTAAGGCCCACTGCGAACGGTTTGGCATGGGCAATAGAATACCAAAACGCTTCCACGGTTTGTCCAGATAATGTACGCCCGGACTTGTCAGTAATCGTGCCGGAAATCAGCAAAGGCAGGTCCCTACCCCGCTTGGCAAATACGGACTGGGCCGCAAAAATAGCAGCCTTGGCGTTTAAGGTATCAAAAATAGTTTCAATCAACAAAGCGTCTATATGGTCAAACATAGCTTCGATCTGGACGGTGTAAGCTGTGACCACATCACCAAAATCAACCTCCCTATAGCCCGGGTCTTCAACCTTTGGCGACAAGGACAAGGTTTTGGATAATGGCCCCACCGCCCCCAATACCGCTCTGGGTTTGTCCGGGGTTTTGGCGCTCCACGCATCCGCAGCTACCCGTGCGATTTTCGCGCCGGTCTCGGCGATCTCGCCTGCGTAATCCGACAAGCCGTAATCGGCCTGGCTTATGCTTGTGGCATTAAATGTGTTGGTCTCGATCAGATCGGCCCCGGCAGCAAAAAAGCTGTCATGCACCTTGCGCACCACATCCGGCTTTGTGATGTTTAGCAGATCATTATTGCCGCGCAATGGTGATGGCCAATCGGCAAATTTCTGTCCGCGAAAATCTTCTTCCGCGAGCTTATGGGTTTGCAACATAGTGCCCATAGCCCCGTCGAGAATGAGAATGCGTTCATCTATAGCTTGCTGTATTTTTTGCCAAACGGTCATATATGCCCCTTAAATATTCGCTGTTATTTGCCCAGGTTTTACCCCCAATATTTGGCAGGTTGTATAGGCGAGATCAGCTTTGTTCAATGTATAAAAATGAAAATGTTTGACGCCTTTATCGCGCAATTGCGCGGCCAAATCTGCAGCCGTTGACGCAGTAAGCAGCAGTCTTGTCTGGGGGTCATCGTCCAGAGGATCAAACAATTCATGGTACCAGTCGGGTACAGAAATATAACACAATTTGGAAATCCGCTTCAGCCCTCTGTAATTGGGTTGAAGCATCAATCCAGGAATGATCGGAATGGTTATGCCTGCATCCTGCGCCTTGTCTTGATAGCGCAGGAATGTGTCTGCGGAGAAGAAAAACTGGGTGATGGCACGCGTAGCCCCGGCGTCGATTTTTCGCTTGAGATTATCCAACTCATCATTCCAGTTCATGCTTTCTGGATGTAGCTCTGGATAAGCACTAACGGATATTTCAAAATCTGCGATTTTTTTAAGACCCGCCACCAAATCACTGCCGTAAGCATACCCGCCTTCATACGGAATATAAGATCCTTCAATACCCTCCACCGGGTCACCGCGCAGGGCCACAATATGGCGCACGCCCGCTTGCCAATAGGCGCGGGCTATATCGTCAATTTCGCGCTTGTCCGCGCCGACACATGTGAGATGCGCGGCTGCATTAAGGCTGGTTTCTTCGGCAATTCTGGCGACCGTTTGGTGGGTGCGTTCGCGGGTCGAACCGCCTGCGCCGTATGTTACCGAGACAAAGTCCGGATTCAGCTCTTCAAGTTTTTGAATAGACGCCCATAGTGTCTCAGCCATTTTTTTTGTTTTAGGCGGGAAAAACTCGAAGCTAATACGCACATCTTCACTCCCGTTAGCACTGGCGCGGGCCAAGGCACCGGGTTCGGACTGGTGTTGTGTGTGTTCCTGCCTGGTCTCTTCGATAATCATGCTCGCTCTCCTTTTTCGCTCAGACGAATAAATAATGTTTCTAATTCGGCCAGCTGGTCTTCTACATGTTCCATACCGACAGACAAGCGTATTAGTGTTTCGCTGATACCGGCTTTAGCCCTTGCATCTGCGTCCATTGAACGGTGGGTCATGCTGGCGGGGTGACAAATCAGGCTTTCCGTGCCGCCCAGACTTTCCGCCAGTTGGAATATATTGGTTTGGCCTAAAAAAATACCCACATCAGCACGCTTGCCTTTAAGTTCAAAACTTAACATTGCGCCGGGGCCGGATTGTTGCCGGGACGCAAGCGCGTGGCCCGGATCGGATTTTAGCCCCGGATAATAAACGCACTCCACCTGGGGATGTTCGTTTAAAAAATTGGCGATTTTTACGGCATTGGCTTCTTGAATGTCCATGCGGGCATGGAGGGTACGCAGGCCGCGCAAGGTCAAAAAACTGTCAAACGGCGCACCGGTCACACCTGCACAATTGGCCCACCATGCCAATTGTTCGGCCAGATCGTCCGTGCTGGCAACCACAACGCCGCCCACCACATCGCTATGGCCATTGATGAATTTTGTGGTCGAGTGCAGGACTATATCCGCACCCAATGATAATGGTTTTTGCCGGGCGGGTGAAAGAAATGTGTTGTCACACACCACAAGCGCACCTTGGGCATGGGCCGCTTTGGACAAAGCGGCAATATCCGCAAGCCGCATAAGCGGATTGCTCGGCGTTTCAATAAAAAGCAAATCTACATTTTTGCCGGGTACATTATCGCCGCGTATATGGGCGAGTGACGCATCGGTAGTTTGATCGATAAATTCGACCTTGAACCGGCCTTGTTCTTGCCTGGCAAGGAGCAGGCGGTGTGTACCGCCGTAACAATCATGAGGCGCCAAAACCAGGCCATTTTTGGGCACAAGATTAAGGGCCAAATCTATAGCCGCCATGCCGGATGATGTCACCACTGCGCCCGCGCCCCCCTCCAGGTCGGCAATGGCTTTCGCGAGAGCATCCCGGTTGGGGTTGCCGCTGCGTCCATAATCATAAACGCCCATCTCGTCCAAAGCGGGAAATACATATGTGCTGCTTAAATACAACGGCGGTATCACGGCACCGAAAGCCTTGTCGCGGCCAATACCAGCATTTACGCATTTGGTTTGCGGGTTCAGATTAAGCGGCACGTCGCACACCTCCGGTAAATTTCACCAATATGGGCGCTAGGTCTTCCGTAGCTTTCAAGAAAGCATCATGGCCGTAAATACTGTCGATGACATGCAGTTCCGCCGGGCCTGCCAGGGCATTCCGTAATACCTGCATTTCGGACGGTGGAGCCAATTGGTCAGATGTAACCGCAATCAGCGTTGTTTGTGCGCGGATTTTTGCGGGGTCAACCTTGTGTAAATCAATAGACTCCGACAATGCCAAAAACCGGTTTACCGGCATGATGGCCTTATAATGTTCACCCCGTGCCTCAAGATAATCACCCACATCAAAGCTAGGCGGATTGTCCGGGGACGGCACCCCATTAAAGCGCTGTTTAAATTCTTCTGCGGTGCGGTAGGTTGTCATGGCCAGTTCACGGGCCAGCTTCAATCCTTCAAGCGGCGCACCCTGGGCCGTCGCCATTTCAATGATCCGGCGCTGGATACCGCGCAGAGCCACACCCATAGGCCAGGCACGGTGGGTGGCACCAAATATACATAAACGCTCCACCCGCTCAGGGTATAATTCGCCGAACGCCAGTGCAATCATACCCCCGTAACTCATACCGACAATACTGTGAACACGCTCAACGTCCAAAACGTCCAGTAAGTGAGCCAGCCGTTTCGCCTGGTCTTTGGTAGTTATGGTCAGGCGTTTATCGGTGTTAGCTGTACCCGGCGCACAATCAAACCCCAACACTTGCACCCGGTTTAAATCGATCGGCCCGCCGGGATACACCATGCTCGACCACCAACCACCGGATCCGTTTTTAGTGTCAACCCCGTCCGCCACAAACCGCGACGCGGAGATGCCGCCGGGCACGACAATCATGGGGGCGTCTTTGGGGCCGTATAATCGTCCCTGCACACAATCACCTTCAAGCACATCGCCGTGCTCCAGAACATGGTCGCCCAAATTTACGTCAATATCCCGCGCCATAAGGCCGTCCTTAGCTTGTGGGCTAATTCCGTACCGACATGTGACAGGAGCAAATAAAAAACATAGGCCGATAAGGCCAGTTTTCTCTTCATCTGCCAGCTCCCGCTCACACGGGCGACTGTAGGAATTAGCACCTTTACCGAAGCGTGTTTGCGTCTTCGAGGTTGCTCCAGCTTCAAAGGGCCTATCCCTCCACTGGTCTTGATGATGGATTTAGAATGATGTTAAATGATTGTCCCGTCAAGTATTTTCTTGTCATTAAATATTTTGACTAAAGCGCTCTAGGATTTAGAGGCTGTGTGGGATTTAGGTTTAAGACCGCGCTTTGGCCGTGGCCGGAGCGCGATGCGGTGTATGAGCAATCCAATCCCCGTTAGAGCGAACACAAGAGCCAGAAAAGACAGCAGTTTAAGCCACCAGATATTAAAATTACTGCGCTCCTTATAGTCCATAATATGCAACATCCACATAAAATCAAACACGCGCCACAGGCTGGTGCGTACGCCCCTTAGCTCAGCAGTTTCGGCTGATAGATATAGCCTTGTATTGTTCTTATCGGCAAATTGCACCTGCCAGACCGGCAGATTTCCCCGGTATTCTATGGGTGCCTCTGTGAGCTTTATAACGGTTTCCACTTTACCGTCGCCGATATAATAATAATCAACAGCCTGACGGATTTGGGTTTCGTTAGCCCCGAGCCACGGCGCACCCGTGCGTGCATCAATATATTCAAGGTCATCACGATTGCTTTTCAGCTCATAAACCGGGGCTCCAGTTACGGAGATCAACCTGGTTTGGTAAAGTTTGTAGCCACCGATTTGTTTGACATCTGGCCCAGGAACGATTTGCGTCACGGGAACGATTTGCGAGACATCATCAATGGGCCATTGTATCCGCTCTGCTACATGCTCCCCGCGAATGTTTTCAATGTCAAAAAAGCTCATGAAAAACCCGCTGGCAAACCACAATACAATTTGCACCCCAAGCACCAGGGCCGCCCACTTATGCACCCGTGTCAACACCCGCCAAAACTTGTGTTTTGCTATCATGATTTACAATCCGTTCTTTTCTAAAAATTCGGAAAAATCCGTCCAGAATTTATCCCGGTATTCGTCTTTTTCCAACAATATTTCATGTAAAGCGCCGGGATAATTGATATAATCGGCACCCGCATCATTGGCAAATTTTTCAATGGATGCCGGCGTGACGATCGGATCACCCCCACAAGCAATAATCAGTGCCGGAATATTTAAGTGCGCCGCATTGTCCCGGACAAATTTCATGGCTTTTAAGGCTTCGGCAATCCAGCCAAATGTTGGGGCTCCGACCCTGAGCCGGCGGTGATTTTCAAAATATGTAGCCCAGAGCTGATATCTATTAGGGTCTGTGGTTAATTTATTGGACCGAAACGGTACGGGCAACCCGTTTCTTTGGGATTGAAACGGTAAATTACTAAACTTCAGCCCAGCCCATGATAAAAATTTTATAACCGCGCCAGTTAGCGGCGTATTGATATCTTGAAGCTCAAGCATTGGTGCAGTAAACACACAAGCCGCAGGGTTTAGCCGCCCGCTTAATATGGTCTGCAAGCCGATCGTACCGCCCATGGAATGACCCATGACGATGTGCGGGCGCGGCAGGTCACTTTTGAACACCTTGGTGACAAATGCCAAATCGTCACAATAGTCCTCAAACGAACTGACCCAGCTTTTCATAGGATCGCTAAGCAGGCGCGACGAAAGACCTTGGCCACGCGGGTCTAATATTAAAACAACAAACCCAAGGCCTGCCAAATTCTGGGCCGTCTCCAGAAATTTTTCAATGAACTCGGAGCGGCCGGGCTGAAAAACTATACTGCCGCGAGGGTGTTCGCGAACAGGCTCCACGATCATGACGCGCAAGCGCACATCACCGTTTCTCACATAGTGAAACCGTGAACCAGGAGGGAGATCCAGTCCTTCCAAGCGAATAACTTCACCAGGTGTGATTTCTGTGTCCACCTAACCCCCGTTTACCCAAATGGCTACATAGAGCTAAAGATTTTTTGCAATCCCATAGCCACAGACATATCGCCCGCTACTTTCAATTTGCCGGACATAAAGGCCATCATCGGGTCGAGATCACCAGATGCCAGTGCGATAAAGTCGTCCTTGGACACACTTATTGTACAGTCCGCGTCTGCGTCTTCGCCGCTCACGTCCGTACCTGCGGCGTGAATAACACCATCATCGCCAAAATCAAATTTCACAGATTTATCCAGCCCGCCGGTTTTCTCTACGGCTTCTTTCATTTTCGCGATTATGTCTTCATTGGTCATTGTGTTCTCCGTTATAGTTTTGTGCTATGCACATAGTTGTATATGGGTTCTATATAGAAAAGCCCTGTATAGTAAAGAAGGGCGAAAAATCCAGCGCCAATTCTGCATTACGGGCATTCAAGGTCTTCAAGCTTATTCTGGCTTGCGGAACTTGAGCGTATACCGATCCGATTCCCCTACGGCTAAATATGTGTCTGCATCAAAACCTTCCGGTACATCTTCGCCTTCTCGGGGTGTGCGGCTTACCGGCTGCAATGTCCAAACGCCGTACGGATGATCTGCCGTGTCTTTCGGATTGGCATTTACCTCGCTGGCATCAACAAACTCAAACCCGGCCTTTGTCGCCAGGTCTTTTGTATAACTCACCTGTACATACCCTGATGAAGCTTTGGGGTTTTGCTCGGCAGATTCCGGCAAACGGTGTTCGACAATCCCCAATACGCCGCCCGGCTTTAAAGCAGCGTAAAAATCCGCAAACGCTTTATCTGCGTAATCACTGCCCATCCAACTGTGGACATTGCGAAATGACAAGACCAAATCATAGCTGCTATCACCGAGCGGGCCGGATGTAGGGCCAAATTCGACTGTATTGATTTGCCCAAATACATCAGCGTCCGCATATTTTTCTAATAACCGCGTGTTGGCAGCCACATAGCGCTCACCTAATGCCGCTTCAAAAACGGCTGCAGTATATGTGCCGCCCGTTTGCTTGATATAGGGTGCCAATACACCTGTGTACCAACCACCACCGCCTGGAGATATTTCCAATACGCTTTGGCCTGGTGCCAGACCGAAAAACTCTAATGTCGGCTTAGGATTGCGAAATTTATCGCGATCAGCCTGATCGCCGCGCCAAGCCCCGGCAATGGCCGCGTCCATGGCTGACACTTCAGGAACAACCTGCTCTACGGATTGTGCCGCTTCTTCGACTTCTGTAGTTTTGTTGCCGTCGCACGCGCCCAATAACAATGTTGTACTCAAACCCAGCAATGCAACTTTATTCAATGTTTTCATAATACCCTCGCAAATTTATTTTCTGAAAGCTACCCGATTTAGCGCTATTGGCAAGGGAAACTTACTCAAAACCTTGTGAGCAAGCTGCACGTCAACCCTTGCACATCACAATTCGCCTCCCATATCAAGATACGAGCAAGCAAAAGCGGGCTTGGCTGGATGCCAATTTTGGGTCTGGTCTGTTTATAATTACATTGCTTTGAAAGGATGTACCTATGTTAAATTATGATTTTACTCCCCTCAGCCGATCTTTTATCGGATTTGACCGTATGGCCGGATTGATTGACAACGCTGCCAAATTGAGCGGCACTGGCGCTTACCCGCCTTATAATATCGCACAGATCAGCGAAGATGAATATTTGATCGAGTTAGCAATTGCCGGATTCGGCGAGCAAGATTTGACCATTGAAACCTTTGAGAATGTGTTGAGTATCATTGGTACCAAAGCCGTAAATGGGGCCGCCAATGAAAATACCAGCGAAGATGTCAGCGAAAATTTGCCTGATACATACTTACATAGAGGTATTGCAGAGCGCGGGTTTGAACGCCGCTTCCAGATGGCGGACCATGTAACCGTCACCGGAGCTGATTTGGCCAATGGCATGTTGCGCATCAGTTTACGCCGCGAATTACCCGAGGCCATGAAACCGCGCACTATAAGTATTGGTACTATTAGCAACGAAGGTGACAAAAATTTAACCTCCCGGAAATCTTCCGGTAAGCGCAAGACTGCTTAAGTATAGTCTATGGCGTTGATACGGGTACGCTCCCTTTTTCCTTCCCAACCCCCTGGAC
>CAZCUM010000007.1:0-85093 GCA_964502015.1 uncultured Robiginitomaculum sp.
GGATTGGATTCGAACCAATGTACACTTGCGTGATCAGATTTACAGTCTGACGCCTTTAACCACTCGGCCACCTCTCCTAAAACCACACCAAATGCGCCAGCACGGTTAAATTACGGGCGCAAAAATCATTCTCCTTAATTCACTCTTTTAAATCTCTATTTTCCAACAAAAAACACTCTGAAAATGGCAGGGCTATGCTATAGCCGAACCACACAGAGTAAAATTCACCAGAATGTAGGCGGGATGTATAGAGATGAGCAGGCAAACACGCAACAAAAATCTTGGCAAAAACCATAAAAAAACCCACAAAAAAACAGGTGGTGGCAAGCCAAGTGCCGACTCCGGCTGGAATCCCGACAAACAAGGTACAAACCGGGGCAAGAATCAGCGTGAAAACAAGCGCGACAGCCGCCCAAACAAGCATGAAAACTGGATATGGGGCTATCACGGGGTTAAAGCGGCACTGGAAAACCCTAAGCGCACCCACCACAAGCTCTATATCACCCGAAAAACGGCGGAAAAACTGGGTGTCGCTCTGCTGGTTCCGCTAAAAAACAATGTTTTCGTCATGCACCCCGGCGATATAGATGATCTCCTGCAAAACGGGGCCGTACATCAGGGGGCAGCGCTGCTATCTGCCCCCCTGCCCGCTTATGATTTGCAGGATATTGCCGAACCAGCCACAGGAATGATTGTCGTGCTTGACCAGATCACCGACCCCCACAATGTCGGAGCTATGTTTCGCCTCGCCGCTGCCTTTGGGGCCAAAGCCATCATCATGCAGACCCGAAACGCGCCGCCCTTAGCGGGTGCCGTCACCAAGGTCGCCGTGGGCACGGTTGAAACCGTGCCTCATGTGTTGGTGACAAATATCGCCAATACTTTGCTGGACTTACAAAAAACGGGCTGGCGGGTCACTGGACTGGCCGGAGAAGCCAAAATCACCCTGGAGCAAGCCTTTATAAACGCCGAAGCAGAAGTCATAGTCATGGGCGCAGAAGGCCCCGGCCTTAGAAAACGTGTCCGAGATTGTTGCGACCAGTTGGCAAAAATACCCATGCCCGGAAGCGAAAAAAGCGGCGCGGAGAGCTTAAACGTATCCACCGCCGCCGGGATAGCGCTTTATGAAGCGGTGCGGGGGTTGGGGGTTGGGGTAGGTTAATGTTTGGATCTATTATGATTTTTGATATTTTGGACATAAAGTCCAACGCAACCTCTCTCTCACCCCGCTCATGCCTGCGAATGCAGGTATCCATCGCCGTGCCTTGTGTTTATGCCGAAACCCCAAAGATAGACCCCTGCATACGCAGGGGTGAGCGGGTTGTGGGATGGAGTTTCAGGTTATATTGGGGCCTAAATTAAAATGCAAACTGACATCCTCGTAAATCTTACCGCATCCGCAGCCTTCATAACCACCGCCCTGCTCATCTTGTGGCTGACCGCTCTCAAGATCAAAGACGTCAGTATTATTGATATGTTTTGGGGGGCCGGGTTTGGGTTTATTGCGCTTATTTGTTTGAACCTGAGTGAAAAAATTACACCCTATTTGCTCTTGCTCACTGCCCTGCCCGTGCTGTGGGCGATACGGTTCACGGTCTATATGGTTTGGCGCAATTGGGGTCACGGGGAAGACATACGCTACCAAGCACTTCGCAGCAATGTGTCCGAACAAAGCTGGCCGTTTTATGCGTTGCGGGTCGTGTTTTTTAACCAAGGCCTGGCTATGTTGCTGGTCGCCGCACCGCTTTGGGTGACCTTGGCAACAAGTTATAACTGGCCACCGTTAAAAGGTTGGGTTATGTACCCACCCTTCGAAGCAACCCCCGACGGCATACCTGTCATAGGCACTTTTTCTCCCAGCAATGCTATGGGTCTTACAACCATAAAATCTCTAGCCATCATCGGCGTCCTCATCTGGCTGATCGGTTTCCTGTTCGAATCCATTGGCGATTGGCAATTAACCCGGTTTTTAGCGCGGCGCAGGAAATTGGGCGCAGAGGTCACAGGCGAGATCATGGACACAGGCCTGTGGCGCTATTCCCGCCATCCCAATTATTTTGGCAATGCCCTGATGTGGTGGGGCATATGGTTGGTGGCGGCGCAAGCACCTTGGGGCTGGCTCACTATTATCTCGCCCATATTTATGACCTATGCCCTGATCAAGCTTACGGGTGTGGCCGTGCTGGAAAAAACCATGCTAGAAAAAGAGGGGCATCATGCTTACGCCGATTATATGCGCCGCACACCCAGCTTTATTCCGTGGTTGCCCAAAAAATAAAGCCGCCCTGGGTTCTCCCAAAGCGGCTTTGTTTTTTGATTGAGAACGTCGGCTTAGTCAAATGTATTTCCAACGCCACCAACCGGGTCTTCGCCGAACCGGTTCGGGCCGTCCGTACCCTTGATGATCGCCAGATACAGATTATACAGCGGGATTAACTGGAACCAGCCAGATTTATCCGAATCGTGCATTCTACGCGCCATAAGGGCAATAAACGGAACCAGGGAGCCAAGTACAAAAACCAGCGCCAAAATGCCGAAAATGCTGGCAATACCTGTTAACAAACTCAGGCCGTAATAAACGATGACCCAAAACAAATAAAACCACCAGTATTCTGACCGTGAAGCGCGCCCGTTAAAATTTGCATAGTTTGAAAAAGCGGACTTCACCGCATCTACAAATCCCATACTTCCCTCCCTTTTTGTTTAAGATGCGGGCACTATATTCAAAAATAAGAAATTTGCAAGTGGTTCGACTAACCTACAAGAGCAAAACAACTTAGCTAAATGTGTCGTATAAATTTTCGCCAAGCGGGTCCAGGCCAAACTTATTCTCTCCATGTGTGCCGTCAATACACATAAAAATTAGCAAAATAAGTCCGCCAATATACGGAATGAATATTAGCAAATACATCCAGCCTGATTGGTTTTGATCGTGAAAGCGGCGGACAGTGATAGCAATATTGGGGATAAAGTTACCAAGATAAAACAGCACCATCAAAACGAGCCCAATACCAAGGCCAGTCGCTGCTCCGTCTTCCGTATCAACACCGCCCATAGCCGCAAGCAGCCCCGTCAGAGACCCAAGCAATATATAAACCAGTGTTTTAAATAGTTTGGCCCACCAATATTCTGACCGGCTGGAGCGCATTTCAAAATCAAAATAACGGCTATAAAATGCGCCAATAGCTGCGCCAAATCCCACGGCTCCCCCCTGTTTTGTCAAATAAACCTAAAACAACCTACTTGCAAACCTTGCGCACTTTGCCCAATGCCGCCGTTATACCGCGCAGGGAAAATTCATAAGAGATTTGCGTACCCCTTGCCGAGACCGCGTCTACACGCATGGTCGAGCCTTTGCGCATAGAGCGCACCAGTTTCTTCTCGTCTGAATTGTTCTCCACAAAAGCTTCGTTCTTGTCGGCAAACATGGGGATGTTGGCGCGACCAATACGGGCAGACGGCGGGATTTGTGTTTTGAGCATATAGCCGGTTATCAGGCTTGGTTGCTCTTTGGCTGCTCCGGATTTCCAATTCGCCACCATGAAGTAAATATCGCCGTGATCAACTGTGGAGGGGGTTTTGGATTTGGGCTTGGCCAACGCATAGCAAATTTTATCGCCGCCAATAGTTTTGGAATGCACGGCCCAGTCGGAAAACACGCCTTCCAGTTTGGCATGGGCATTGGTGGCCAGTATAAGCATACCAAAAGCCGCAAGAACAAGAACAAATTTAAGAATGCGCATTTTATACCCTGTATAAATTTCTTTCCTATCAGAAACTCTTAGCGTTAAGACCCGGTTAAGGCCAGCGGGTTTTTCAGTTATCCCGCGCCCGCAATGCCCGCCATTTCTCTATGGCCGCCAAATCCGGGCCTCCGGGTCTTGGCGGACGTTCGGGGTAACCGCCCAGGCACAGGGTTCGGTCATACAATGTCAACGCAGCGGCCAGGCTGACATTGATGCAGAATTTTGTCGGGATTTTAACGATGTGCGTACACAATTCCTGCATGTCCGGCGACAGTGAGCCAATCTCGGGGCCAAGCACATAGGCGGCGGCGCGGGGGTGGCGAAAGCTGGGCAATTCGACTGCCCGGTCACACAGTTCAACCCCGACCAAAGCGCAGCCCTTGGGCAGGCGTATATCGTCTATAGTGTCCCACTGGTAATGGGGTAGATGTTTAAGGGTGCGCGATGTGTCGGTGGCACCGATTTTGAGGGCCTTGTGGTGGGCGTCCACCGTATAAACAAAACTGGCCCCGAAGGCATGGGCGGTGCGCATAACCGCACCCAGATTAGCCGCCTTGGATATCCCTTCAACACCGATACCAAAATAGCCGCGCATTTATAGGGTGTCGTTCATGATGTTGCTCTGGGTGTTGCTCTGGATATTGCTCTGGATATTGCTCTGGGCTTCGCGCTTCTTCGCAGCCCGAGCCCGGTAAAACGTATAAATCGCGATGAGAATACTCACGGCGGCAATTTGGGCATAGGCGAAATGCATGGGTATAGAAAGTTTCCCCATCATGGCGATCATCAATTGCGACAATGTGGTTGACAGATTGAGCAATAAAGCCCCCGCAGCCAGCAATCTGGCCCGGTGCAAAGGCTCCGCCCGTCTTTGGGCCATGGCATTAAGCGGCACCACAAACAAAGCGGCGCTAAATGCCGAGCCAACAAGCGATACCATAAATCTCGGTGCACCCGCTGTTGCGAAAAAATCCTTGGCCGAGCCCAGCACGGCTTTGGAAGTTTCGCTAGCTGGAACATAGCCTTGAAATACAATTGGTGTCGTATTTTGGCCTTGAAAAAATAAGTCCAGCGTAAACGCAGCAATCCCCAAAGCACCAATGGCACTCAGGCTAATGGCTTCTTTGCCTTTGGCAAATATCATACAGCTCATAGCGCCCGCCAAGGCGCCCAATGTAAACAATATCATCACGACAATCATCAGGGACTGGTCATAATGGAGCACGTTTCTGATAAAGGCAGGCATCAAAATCAGCACGGCAGCACTGAGCCAATAATACCAGGCTGTGCCCAGCATGGGTCTAAACACCGCCGGGCGTTTGTAGGCGAACAAAAATGTTTTTACGATTTGCACCACCAGGAAAAAGTCTATTTTAATGCTCGGGTCGGACGGGGGCGCGGGCGGGGCCTGGCGGATAGCTAGCCAGCCAACAATGGCCAAAACCACCAATATGACCGCCACCATTTGTAGCCCGCCTGCCCTGACCACCAAAAACAGACCCAATGCCTGGCCCAGGGTAATGGCCACAGAAACAAAACCGCTAATGAGCGCATTGCCGGAAATCAGTTCTTTTTCCGACAACCATTGCGGCAATACTGCATTGCGGGTCGGCGAGAAAAACGCCGATTGCGCCCCCATCAACGCAACCGTTATGAGTAATAATATCGGGTTTTGCAGGAAAAACCCGAGCGCAGCCAACAACATGATCAATATTTCTGCCTGTTTGACCCGTAACAACACCAGCGCCTTGTCATATTTATCCGCGACCTGGCCGGCCATGGCGGAGAAAAAGAAGAAAAATCCGGTGAATATTGCCCCGGCAACCGGCGCGATGACTTCCGTCTTCAAGCCGAACATGGTAAACCCGCCCCAGGTCACCAATGCAATCAGGGCAAGTTTAAGAAACTGGTCGTTAAAAGCCCCTGCAAGCTGGGCTATAAACAATGGTAAAAAGCGGCGGCTACTTAATAATGTGACGGCATGTTTAACGCTCATGACTTAACCTTGTCTTGCACCATAATCGTGCCGCCCGCCAAATCTTCACGCGAATGTTTGAGCGCACCGGGGTTGTCGAAATCCAGTAACGCACGCGAGCGTGTCTCTATGGCGGTTTCCAGTTTTTCCATGAATTCGTCCTTCCCCATTCCCGGCTCTATGGGCCGTAAGAATTCCACTGTGGCGGCGCCGGGATGTTTTGTCCAGACGTTTTGGTTCCAGCGCTGGCCCAAATTGGTCGCCACAGGCACAACCGGGCAACCAAAATCCTTATAGAGAAAATATATACCTTTGCGGTATCTGCGTTGCTCGCCCGGTGCCGACAAATGGCCCTCGGGGTAAATCAGCAATTTGCGGCCCTCGGCCCGCACTTTATCCGCTTCGGTTTGCAAGCGGTCACGGGCATCGGTGCCGCCGCAATTGTCAATCACCACCGCGCCGGCTTTTCGCAAAATATGCTTGAGCGTCATATATTTTTCCAGATGATCTCCGGTGACAAATGACAGATCGAAAAACTGCGAAAATACCACAAACCCGTCGCCGTAACTTTGGTGTTTGGGTGCCAGAATATACGGGCCTTTTTCTGGCAGGTTTTCGCGCCCCGTAACCGTGACCTTGATCCCCGCCACAACCCGCATTAGCCAGACCATGGATTTGGAATAGGCCCAAAGCCCAAACATAATCGGCCCCCGCCCCGGCAACAGCGACAGCAAAACGCAAAGCAGCGCAAAAAACACCCCGAACACATAAAACAAAATATTGAATACAAATGAACGCATAACGATCTCCTCATGGATGGTAGTATGGTGAATTGGTTAAATTCGTGCATTGTGCTTCCGAGGGCACTTTGCATTTAGTTGGGTTCATTTTCTTTCCTTCCTCCGTTTTTCACGGGGGAAGTGCCTGAGCTCTTGCGGAGGCGATGGGGGAACAACTTTACTCTGATGCAAGACGATAGATTTCCCCCCATCGAGCGCCAAGAGGCGCCCACTTCCCCCGTGAAAAACGGAGGAAGGAGTAATGTTTGAATCCAACTCAACGCAGAGTGCTCGCGACTTGAACATAGATACAAGTGTGGCGGTACGGTGTGTATATAGGAGCATAACATTTCATCTACCCTTAATAACTTTACCAAAAACCTAACGATGACGCAACACGGCCCAAACCGCTTTATCAAACTCCGGGGCATAAATGGACAGCGGGCCTTGCAGGCGCAAATAGGCCTTGGCCGATGCGGCTTGCAGGACAATCCCCAGCACCATAGACGCCAACAGCTCGATATTGCCGGGCGCAATATCGCCGTCATCCACCGCCTGCTCCAGCATTTCCGTACAGGCCGTGACCGGGCTGTCATATTTTTTGACCTTGCCAGAGCCAGGGGTGAACAGGTTCGGGAAATGGTGCAAATGTAGCAAATGATAAGCGAAAAGCTGCCAGTCATCATCAGCGGCCGCACAATACTCCGAAACCAAAGCCGTGATTTTTCCCCGAAACGGCAGATCCCGCGCCCCGATACCCCGCACCAAAGCCGTCAGACGTTCATGGATGGCCAACATCAAACCCTCGGCCAGTTCGGATTTAGAGGCAAAATGGCGATAAATAGCCGCATCGGTAATCCCGGCCAAAGCGGCGATTTCCTTAACCGAAACCCCGTCCACTCCGCGCCCCACGAAAAGCACCAAAGCCGACCGCTCAATCCGGGCCTTGGTCGTCCCGTCCTCGGCGCTAACACCGCGATCGGCGGCGAGAACAGCACTGTTTTTATCATCAATACCCATGGTTATGCTCCTGTACTTTTATGTTTGTGAACACTTACTAACATGACAGAGGGTGGAAGTCAAGGGAGAGTTAGTTGGTGTTTACTTACTATGGAGGTGGGATGGGTAAATTAAGTATCTTTTACGGCGAGAAATTGGGTCGAGCTGTGGTAGGCTGCTGGGTATAAAGATATGATACTTAAAAACGTCTGCTATGGGAGATTGTGTTGAAAAAATCGTACATTTTCATGCCTAGGTAGCATGTCAACTTGTTGTCTAGACGTGTAAAACTGGAAACCCGTTGCGAAATCAGCGTTGCTTCAGCTTATTCGGAAACCGGATATCTATCACATCTGCACGAAAAAAGGGGAAATATGCTTCTGTTTCAAAATGATTTCCCGCCTCGACATGGGTGGGCAGATGGAAACCTTCAAACTCTTTATAGTTAGACAGATAGCCTCCAAAGGGTTGCAACCGGTATGTTTTGTCTGAATTGGCATTTGACCAGCGCTGAAACAGTACCTTTACTGGGCGACCCTGTTCATCCACTGTCAGATCAACAGATTGTTCGAGGCCTTCGTATTTAACGGTTACGCGTGCCGTTTTACCATCAATGAGTTGCCACTTAGTATTTGCACTTGGAAGAAGGGCGGCGGGTGACCAAAATACGGCCTCGGCGATATAGCGACCAAATGCGGCCTTAGCATGATCAGCATCGCCCCCCGCCCGAGCTACAGGCAATAAATTAAAAACCCAAAATCTGCTCCAGCTTTCCCTGTTTTGAGCGGCATCAGATCCGCTAATTTGCATCGGTATTTTCCCTGCTTTTAATTTCCAGACAAAACCGTAAGGAGCCGCAATAATTTGCTTTGCTTGCATGGGCATATAATCTGGCTCCGCCTTGCTACCCAAACTGAAATCACCATTCATGTATATTTCCGAGACCGTGTATAAGCGTGTGCCGGTTTCGATTGTAAATTCAAAATAACGTCTTGCAGGGTCAGGGAGGCCAGCCACCATAGTCGGATCAAAAACTTGAGGCTTAGTAGGTTGATATGCAACAAACCGTTGCCACAATAACGTATCTGCGCGGTGGTCGAACCATCGCCACGCGATTAATATGCAGGTAAAGGCCGCAATGATCAAAAAGAGTATAATCAATTTACTGTTCACAGCCAACCCTTGAAAAACATCATTTAATGTAGTGGATCCATTACTTATACTCACGGGAAATATTAAAATTGCAAGCAAAATTTGGTTTGGAAAGTGAAGGGCGCAGCACTGGTAGAACAGTTGACCTATTCCTCTGGGAGCAATAATGATTTATTATAAACTGGTTCTCTAACGTCTCCTCTGGAGGATTAGCCAGACAACTCAAATCCCGCTCATCCCTACGTTTCATCGGTTCTCTGGCATCTCCACGGCATTATCAGATACCTGCAAAACTGTGTTGAAGGTTTGGCTGGGGATTGGGCGGTCGAATTTAATGCCGACGAACAATTGATTGCGCCATTTTATTTTGCCCGGATACCAGGTGCCGTCCAGTTCAATTTGTAGCTTTTTTTGCTTTTTGATCAATTCCCCGTGCTGTATTTTGGCGCCGTTCATGGAGATATCGACAATCATGACCCGAAAAACCGATTTACCCATGCGCACATTTCGCGGCGCACGGACAAAACGTCTGGCATCTCGCACCTTATAGGTTTTTGCCCGCTTGTGGATGTAATACAACATGCCAAATAGCGCAAAAAACACCACCCCCGCCAAAGACAAAGAGGTATTTGAAAGCGGTGTGACCAGACCGAATTTGACCCGCCCCGTCAACCTGTTATCAGAGAGCCGGGTATCAGATAGCCGGGTATCAGCGGTATGGTTGCGGATAGGCGGTGTCTGCAAAAGCGCTTTGGCAAAATCGCCCTGAGCCGTTTGCGTGCCTACCGCTTCGCCCATGCTTGCCGCCTTACTATTTGACATCGGCCCACCCGGTTTACACGCCCAGTAGTCGTCCAGGGATTGGATACTGGCGGTAAATTCCTTGGTGATGCCATTGTCTAGGGTCAATTTGGCGTGGTCGTCATATCCGAATTTCGCTCCGGCGACAGCTTCGCGCAGGCTCGATATATAGTGAAACAGCGCCGCACTTTCGCTAGGTAGCGCACCGCGAGATTGCAGCGGCACAAGTACGGGCAGGGAAATTTGATCGACAAGGACGGCCAATTTTGACATATTCCCGACATAGTTCTTATCTTCTTGGTCAAGCTGAATATCCCTGATCAGCGAGAATGTGCCCAAAACCTTGTCAATCATCTGACAAGCCGTTTCGGCTCTGGCAGGCGGTGCACCGATCACTGTGATCAGGATGACAAGTCGTAAACCTTTTTTGAACATGATGTATATTCAATAGGTAAAATTTGTTAATTTACCATTTAAAATTGTTATAATTTTACGACGAACAGCGCTCTTTTACATGCCATTTTTAGCCCCCTTATAAACCACCCCGCCCTTCATGACAAAATCAACACTTTCAAGTTCTTTGATGTCGGCGAGCGGGTTGCCGTCTACGGCTATTATATCGGCAAATTTCCCGACCTCTATTGAGCCGGTTTTTTCTTGCATCCCAAATAATGTTGCATTGCCGAGGGTTGCGGATTGCACGGCTTGCATGGAGGTCATACCCCATTTCACCATATAGGGTAGCTGCCGTGCATTGAGACCGTGGGGATACACGCCTGCGTCCGTACCGTAGGCCATATTGACACCCGACTTTACCGCCGCCCGGAAACGTTCACGCTGCTTCTTGCCGACGGTGCGTTCCTTGGCCAAAGATTCTTCCAATATCCCCGCTTCTTCACCTTCTGATAAAATATAATCAGACACATAAATATCCATGGATAAATATGTGCCGCGTTCCTTGGCCGCTTTGATACCTGCACCAGAAATAAAACTGGCATGTTCTACGGAATCAACCCCGGCCCGAATAGCCGTGTTGATACCGGCTTCGCCGTGGGCATGGACGGCGACTTTAAGTCCCAATAGCGCCGCCTCGTCGACAATGGCTTTCATTTCAACAAAGCTGTATTGCTGTGCGCCGATTTTAGTGCCCTTGGACAACACGCCGCCAGTGCCGCAAAATTTAATAACTTTGGCACCGTATTTATTGTTTTCGCGCACTTTTGTCCGCACCCCCCAAGGCCCGTCGGCAACCCCGCCTGCCTTGTCTTTATATTTGTGCGGCAAGAGATTGGAATCGCAATGTCCGCCCGTAATGCCCAGGGAACGCCCGGCCGGAAGTATGCGCGGCCCGACAACATCACCGTCGTCCACGGCGTTCATCAGCGCAATATCGGCAAAGCCGGGCGCACCCAAATTGCGCACACTTGTGAAACCAGCCATAAGTGTTTTTTCCGCGTTCATCACCCCGTTGATCGTAGCACGCGGCAGGGAAACCCCCAAAGATTTATAGCCGTGGGTCTTGCCGTCACTGGTGAGGTGGACATGGGAATCCGACAGGCCCGGCAATACGGTCATCTTTGACAAGTCAATAAATTTTATCGCGCTGTCTTTTTTCGCCGCATTAACATCGGTGTTAGTGCCAATATTTGTGATCACCCCGTCTTCAATATGAATGTACTGGTTTTGCAAAACTGTGCCCGATTTTACATCAATCATTTTTCCAGCATGGATAATGGTTGTTTGCGCAAATGCAGGCGCGGCCAACAGGCAGAACAGAGCTGTTCCGAGACTATGCTTTATCATGTTTATTCCCTTTTTATGTTGCATAACCATAGGACACCACTGGAAACAAAACAACAGCTTGTAATATTCCGTAAGCATTCGTTTTGGATTGTGTTTTAGGTTATTTAGATTACCCTGCACCGTTAGGGAGGCGGGCGAGCCGTGGATCATAAAGACAATATAGTTGAGGATAAAAGAGTTGAGGGTAAACCGGGCCGCACGCTATTGCGCGCTTCTCTGTTTGGCAGTTTTCAGCTCAGAGACCGTTATAGCGCTGAAATTCTTATTTCCAACCGCCGGGCGCGGGCTTTATTGGCCATGCTGTGTTTAGCTCCGGAGCGGCCTTTATCCCGAAGACATTTAAGTAAATTATTGTGGCCGGGAAGATTTGAAACACAAGCCAGAGCCAGCCTGCGTCAATGCTTGCTCGACTTGGGTAAAGTGCTGGCGCCTTTCGGAAATGACATTCTGGTTGTTACCCGAAACCGTATCAGCCTCAGCCCAAAATCCATACAAACCGATCTTGCCGATTTGGAAAACGCGCTTGCCCATGACCAAATTGCCAGCGCCAGCGAAATGCTCATCACCATTGGCACACGGCCATTGCTCGGTCAATTACACTTGGCCCCCGCATTCGAAGACTGGCGAACCCGGCAAAGGCAGCATGTTGAACAACGCCTAAAGTCATCTGTCAAAAATGCACTGACGGTTTTGGAAAAAAGCAATAAACTTACCGATTATCACCGATTGATGGAGGCTTGGAAAATTCGGGATCCCGCTTTCATATCCGCAGGAACGAATGCCCGGCGCGAAAATGTGACACGTCTGGCCGTGCTGCCGTTCACATCCACAAATGCAGCCCCAACACAGGCAGCAGATGACCAACATTATTTTGCTGACGGCATTGTCGGTGAACTGATTACGGCGCTTGGGCAGGTGCCGCAATTGCAGGTCGCGGGGCGCAGGTCATCGTTTCAATTTCAAAACTCCGAAATGACAGCCCCGGCTATCGCAGAAGCCTTGCGGGTTACCTATCTCGTAGAAGGATCAATCCAGCGCCAAGGCGGTGATATCCGCATTCATATTCAGCTCATAGATGGGCGCAGCGGCCTTGATATCTGGACACAGCGATACGGCGGCACAATTGATAATCTATTCACTCTACAAGCAACAATTGCCCGCGCAATGACGCTTGCACTGGGCGCAGCGCTTGATCTGAAAATGCAAGCCCCTGATGTGCGCCAAATGACCCACAACAAGGAGGCTTATGATTTATATTTACAAGGCCGCACACTGACGGCCCGGGCCATTGGCCCCGATATTCTTGAAACGGCTATTGATCTTCTGGAACAAGCGCTGGTGCTTGACCCAAAATTTGCACAATGCTGGACGGCTCTGGCCGAAGCCATAGTTTACAAGGCCGTTTACACCCCGTGTCTGGATAGGCTGGCCTTATCCAAACAAATGGCCCAGTGTGCGCGAAAAGCCGTCGCCTTGGCACCTGCCCAAGGACACGCCCACGCTATGTTGGGTATACACAAATGGACACAGAACGATATTGTTGGCGCCCTTGACCTCGCCTTTGAAGCCTACCGGTTGGAGCCGCACAATCCGGACGTGGTCATCCGCCTCGGTGCGTTTTTGCTGTATTGTGGCCGCACCGCAGAAGCCTTGCCCTATATCGAGGCGGCCATCGATCAAGACCCCGTACATGGTCGCAATTTTGCACTTCTCTCCACGGCTTATCTGAATATTGGCGACGTTAAAAAAGCGGTTATTGCCGGGCAAACGGTGGCTGATCTCGGGTTTCCGTCTTTGTGGCTCGGTGTTGCAACCGCCGTATCGGGACAGCACGAGCTTGCGGTTGAGCAGTATAAACAAACTCGTCTCTTGCTGAATACGGTTATATTTCCGCCCGCTGGCAGTGCGCCAATGTCGCCCGAAGCTCTGGATGCTTTCTGGCTGTTGGCCGCCAAGGGGGTGTGTAGCGGCGTGGAATCTGACCGCGTCCAATATTGCAATATGCTCGAAATGCTCTACGCCACCCTGCCCGACAAATACGATACAGCAATCGTTATGCCAGCCATCTGGATGGGCCATAGCGAAATGGTGTTCAAAACCATTGGCGCACAAATCACCCCGGCTAATTTCTTTTGTCTTCAGGCCTTGTGGGGGGATAGAGAACCTATTAGCCAAATACGCGCCCACCCTGAGTTTATGAACTTTGCCGCACGCATTGGCCTGACCGCCGCATGGGAAAAGTATGGCTGGCCCGATCTATTGCCACGGCCTGATGGTTGGGACGAAGGCGAATATTGATACAGCTTTGTAATTATTGACGCTTTTTTGACGGATTTTGGGCGTTGTCGCATTTGACTTTTCCGCATCTATACAGGCATTCTCCCTACCAGAAAAAGCAGACAGGCCGAGCCCAAAAGGGAAAACCTTCTGCTCAAAATAAAGAGGGAAACAATGCGCAAAATATTTTTATCTATAGGGCTAATTGGTTTAACCGCTTGCACCACACTACAAGCACCCGACCCTGACCTCAATAATGAAGCCATCGTCAAACAAATTTACGTAGATTTTGCCGCAGGCAATATGGAAGGATTTACGGCGGCACTGGCGCCGGATATTGTCTGGATCGAAGCCGACAACAACCCATATTTGACCGAAAGCCCTTATCTGGGTGTTGATGCGGTTGTGTCTGGCGTGTTAGCGCCGCTGGGCAAGAACTGGACGACATTCTCCGTTTTGCCGGAGCATTATCTTGTTGACGGCGACACAGTCGCTATGTTTGGCCGCTATGACGCAACAAACAAAGCCACGGGTAAGACCATGACCCCGCAAATAGTACATGTATGGACCTTGGCGGACGGAAAACTGACGGGTTTTCAGCAATACGGCGACACTGCCGCCATGGCTGAAGCTATAACGCAGGGCGGTGCGGCCTATACTCAAAAGATAGGTAAACAGCTCCTGCATGATTATCTGGCGGCCATCAATACAAATGACCCTGATAGAATTGTGGCAATGCTCAGTGATGATGTTGTCTTGCAGGCACCCCACGGGCCAGAAGTGGTCGGCAAAGCCGCCGCCCGCGCCTGGCTGACAGGTTATGTTGGTGCATTTGCCTCGGTTTGGCAAAAAACCGCCCTTGACTTTACCCTAAGCGGCGACTGGGCCTTTGAGCGCTATGCCTATACATCCGCAGAGACCAACCGCAAAACCGGCCTGGTGACGCGGGATAAAGGTAAAGGCCTTATCATTTACCACCGAGGCGCTGACGGCAAATGGCGGGTTTCCCGCGATGCCTGGAGCACGGATTTACCGCTGCCTCAATAACCTGATAAGCAAGCGCTATAAAAAAGGAAACCACCAATGCCCATTCCCCCAACAAGCCTGGCCCATGTTGTTTACAGAACCCGGCGTTTTGATGAAATGCTGGCTTGGTACGCCGCCGTTTTTGGCGCAAAACTACAATACCAAAATCCGGCGCTGGCCTTTTTGGCCTTTGACGATGAACACCACCGCTTTGCCTTTGCTGACCTTGATGTCATCAGGCCCTAAGAGGACGACAAAGATGATCACGGCATGGTCGGCGTAGACCATGTTGCATATGACTACGCAAGCCTTCGTGATCTTTTGGAAAACTATGACGATTTTAAAGCACAAGGCATAACCCCCTATTGGTGTGTCAATCACGGCATGAGCGTATCGCTTTATTACGCCGACCCTGACGGCAACCAGATGGAATTTACCGCTGATGTCTTTGCCACAAAAGCCGAAGGCAGTGCCTATTTTCACGGGGAAGCCATAGGGGACAACCCGGTTGGCGTCGAATACGACCCCGACGAATGGCTGGCCAAATTGCGCTCTGGGACCCCCGAAGCTGAACTCTTGAAATTCGACACCGAGGGCGAAGTGTCACCGATACGGGGCGCAATGATGGCGTGATCGCCGCAAGGGGCGCACTGCGGCGATCACGTTTGTCAATGGACTTACATAAATACAAAACAGGAGGGCGTACAGGAAACAGGTTAGAGGGTGCAACTGCCATCAGGAGCAACTGGCGGCATTAAAGCGCCCATCTTAGGCGGGCTTGCGAGCCAATAAAGATTGCCAAAACCGTAGCCTTTCTGTGTTCGGAAGATGCCAGTTATATCACCGGAACAAACCTCACCCCCGACGGCGGTTTTACGCTAACCTTGTAAGGAAATAAAACCCCTCATTCCCTGTAACCCTCATATAGCGCCAAGACATTCCTTGCTTGTTTCAGGTGCGGAATGTCGAGCATTTTGCCGTTTATTTGTACGGCGCCGGCGGTTGGGTTGTCGGCAAATGCCTGGACTACGGCTTTGGCGTAACGGATTTGGGCTTCGGTCGGGGTGAAGCTTTTATTGATGATGGGGATTTGGGCCGGGTGGATGGCCAACATGCCGGTAAAGCCCTCCCCAAAGGCGGCTCCGGCGCGGGCCCGTAGCCCGTCATGATCGCGAAAATCATCGTATAATGTGTCCACCGCTTGCACCCCCGCCGCCTTGGCCGCCAACAAGGTATAACTTCTGACCATTTGGTAGGTGAAGGCGAAATTCCCGTCCGCACCTTTATTTGTGAGTGCGCCTATATCGGTGGCCAGGTCTTCCGCTCCCCAACTTAGCCCCAGTAATCTGGGTAAATATGTGCGCGGATACAGCCCGAGGCTCATGACGGCGCGGGCGGTTTCCGTGGCCACAGGCAGGATTTTTATGGCCCCCGCCTCCAAGCCGTGCGCGGCTTCAAGTGCGTCGAGGCGGCGGCTCAATGTCTCGATATCCACCGGCCCGTCCGGTTTGGGCAGCACAATCCCAGCCGGGGATAGAGGCACGATTGCGGCCAAGTCTGAGTCTATATATTCACTGTCCAGCGGGTTGACCCTGACCCATATTTGCGAACTGGTTTTGGTGCGCCCCAAAAACTCAGCGCACATTTTGCGGGCTTTGGTTTTGTTTACGGGCAGCACCGCGTCTTCCAGATCCAGGATCAAAGCATCGGCTTCCAGACCACCCGCCAGACCACCCACCTTGGCCAGTTTTTTGGCGCTGTCGCCCGGAACAAACAAAAATGAACGTATTATCTTAGACATGAAAACCTCCAAAATGCGTTTCACACTAGCCTAGCCAAGCTTGCCCGTATAGGGACATTACTATGGGTGATAAAGCTTTTGTGTATTTTGAAGATCAGGTAGCCGGAAGCAAACGCCTGTATGAAAATCCGCTTGAGATCATCGAGGCATGGAGTGTGGACGAAGTGAGGCCCGCCCTAAAGCGCATGGCGGCATATCAAGCCAGCGGGCAATATCTGGCCGGGTATTTTTCCTATGAGCTTGGGCTTTTGTTTGAGGATAGATTACGGGCGTTGATACCAAAAACCCGTGCTGAAAGTCCTAATACACCACTGTTACAATTTGGTGTGTTTGAAAAATACGCGCATAAGGGTTTGCCCAAAGCCCAAGACGGTCATGTGGCAGATTTGAAACCCTTATGGACATTGACCCAATACCAAAAACGCTTCGCCCAGGTCATGGGCCTGATCGAGGCCGGAGATGTGTATCAGGTCAATTTAACCTTCCCCTTACGCGGCACATATTCGGGCGACGGGGCGGGGATTTACCAAAGACTAAAATCTGCCCAGCCGGTCAAATACGGCGGCGTCATCAGCTTGGGCGGGGCCGAAATTGTCTCCTTGTCACCGGAATTGTTTTTCGAGCTTGAAGGGGACAACATCACCATGCGGCCCATGAAAGGCACGTCCCGGCGCGGGGCCACCCCAAAGCAGGATAAAGCTTTGGCAAAGGCCTTGCAAATGGACGCCAAAAACCGGGCCGAAAATCTGATGATTGTGGATTTGTTGCGCAATGATCTATCGCGCATTGCTGTACGCGGTTCCGTCAAGGTTAGCGATCTCTACAGGCTGGAGACCTATCCGAGCCTGCACACCATGACATCAGGGATAAAAGCGCGCCTTGACACTGTAGATTTTGAAGACATTTTGCTGGCTTTGTTTCCGTGCGGCTCGGTGACGGGCGCACCTAAAATCCGGGCCCAGGAAATTATTGGGAAACTGGAGACCGCGCCTCGCGGCGCCTATTGCGGCGCGGTTGGCCTGATTGATCCTGCCCCAAAAAACAGTCAAGATAACGAAAACGGTTTTATGCGCTTTAATGTGGGCATTAGGACATTGGTTTTACATGGTAACGGCACCTGCACATACGGGGTCGGGAGCGGCGTGGTTGCGGATTCCCAGCCCCGTGCGGAATACGAAGAATGCTTGTTAAAATCAGCGTTTCTACAAGACGGGTTTGGCCTGATCGAGACGTTTGGCTGGCACCAAGATACCGGGTTTATGTGGCTGGATTTACATCTACGGCGCTTGCAAAAATCAGCAGATGAACTTGGGTTTTCTTTTAGCGCTAACAATGTAACACAAGCACTGGGAACCATTATCTTAGACATTTCAGGGCCGCACAAAATCAGGCTTGAACTGCGCAAAAATGGCCGGATTGATGTGGGGGCCAACCCTTTGCGTATATCTGAGCCGGACGCAATATGGCCCGTTTCTTTAAGCAAGAATCCATTATCCTCCACCAATACTCTGCTGTCCCACAAAACCACAAGACGGGATTTTGTTGAAAGCGAACTGGCGCGGCTGAAAGCAAAAACCGGGTGCAAAGAAGTTCTGTTCTTCAATGAGCGCGGCGAGCTGTGTGAGGGTAGTTATACCAATGTGTTTGTGGAAAAGGATGGGCAAATATTCACACCGTCCCTGTCGTGCGGCTTGCTGCCGGGGATTTTGCGCGAGGTGATGCTGGCAAATGGCCAGGCGGTTGAGCGGGTTTTATACAGAGCCGACTTGCTGGAAGCGGGTGCGGTTTATATAGGCAATTCTGTGCGCGGATTGATGAAGGCGGAGTTGACCAATACCGCCAGACAATAATTACTCCGCCGCTACGGCCCCAGCCGCGCCGTATTTCCGGTATAATTTTTCCTTGCGCTTCGGGTCGATATTGACCTTGGTGATATCGCCCCCGGCCCACTCCATAACCTTTGGATCCATGACTTTATACCAAAGCGGCGGTATGGCCGCCATGGCGAAACATCCGCCGTAACCCGTGGGCAAGCTCGGCAGGTCAGGGAAATCCCTGAGTACCTGATAGGGGCGCTGGGGATAGGCATGGTGGTCGGAATGGCGCTGCAGATGCAAGAGCGACATATTTGACCACAGATGATTGGTGTTCCAGCTATGGCGCGGTTGGCACGGCTCATATTTGCCGTTCGCGAGTTTTTGCCGCAGCAAGCCGTAATGCTCCACATAATTGGCCTGGGTCAGGGCCAGCCAGCCGAACATATGGTGGGGGATAACAAACCAGAGAATATTGGGGCCGAATATGAACGCCAGCGCTATGATGATCAGTGTGCTGGCCACATAGACCTGCAAGACCTCATTGTGGATTGACCAAAACCCGTAGCCCTTGGCGGCCAGGCGTTTTTTCTCATGGCCAAGTCCGCGTTTAATGGTGCCGGGAATTTCGCGCAACATAAACCGGTAAATGCTTTCACCCATGCGTGAACTGGCCGGATCTTCCGGGGTCGAAACCCAGACATGATGGCCCATATTATGCTCAATATTGAAATGACCATAGCCCATAAGAATATTGCCGATCCTGGCCGCGCCCCGGTCAAGCCATGAATTTTTATGGCCAAGTTCATGGGTGTAGGCCAACATGGAACCACTACCCGAACCGACACCAATGATCAGGGCCACCACGGCCCACCAAGGCAGGTTTTGGGTGCCGACAAACCAGACGAAGGCAAAAAACATGATGAAAAATATTGGCAAATGCATGTAAATATGAAGCTTGTAATATTTATCGTCCATCATGGCTGGCACCACCTCTTCGGGCGGATTGTAATTATCTTCGCCGAAGATTTTATCAATGATCGCAGTGATGAAATAAATATAAACCGCCGGGATCAATGTCACCCACGGATTATTGCCCAAGGCAAAATACAGCCACAGGGTCAAAACATAAACACCGGTGCCGACAAAGCCGAGCCACCACAGATGCCGTTTTTTGTCCACATAGATAACTTCGCTGCCGTCTTCAGCCGTGCCTGTAAATGTCGCCATTACGCTGCCCCTTTTTGTTGTTTGTTTAAGTCAGGAAATTCTTCGAACGGTTTACACAATTCCGCCATGGGTTTTATGGCGTCCAAAATGCTCGCCACCTTTGCTACATTGTGCGGCCCGTCAATATCGTAAAAAACCCGGCGGCCTATTTTACGGGTCTGGCAAATTCCGGCCCGCTCCAACACGGCCAAATGCCGGGAGATAACCGATCTATCTTGGGCCAAACCGTCGGCAATCGTGCCCACATCACACGCCCCAAGCAGAACCAATTTGCGCATAATCTCGACGCGGGTCGGCTCGCAAAGTGCCTTAAAAAACCGGGTATCAAACACGTCAAGAGCGGCTTCAGCCATAGCCATATATTCAGGCGACAGACTGCGGGTTTCATTGTTCTTAGCATCCATCCGCGTATATATGCACACAAATGCACAGATAGCTATGTCCTTATTTGTCGCACGGCTATGCATTTGTGAATACTTACCGCTCTAAAGTCCTTTCCATGCGCCGTGAAAGCCGAGCGGCAATGCGTAGGGAAGCTCGAATACAGCTTGTGGGCCGTCCTGTAAACGTGCGGGATTTAAGATGTTGAGCTGCGTGGCTTTGGTCTTCAAATTCAGACTTGTACCGATCAACCAGCCATCATCCTCACGCACACTACCGGGGCGCGGAATGAACAAATGCTCTTCGACAATGCTGTGCTCGCCGTAATTATGTGCGGTAATTTTTCCGGTCTTGAGATCATGTTTCAAAATAGACATTTGCCCAACTCCGGTTTTGGCCTGATCACCAACCGTATAGAGATAGCGGGCATTTTGGCCCGTAAACCGACCATTAAATTGCGGAAACTCATGGGTGGCGCGCTCGTTTAAAATGGTTTCAATTTTAGCACTGCCGTTTTTTCGCAACACCACATGAGCAAGCCTTGCCGGCGTGCTCTCATATATTTCACCGCGCATCAGAGCCTTTGCGCCTTTCTCGACAAAGCCGCTGTCTCCCACACACACACTAAAGCGGATATCGCCGGATTTATCTTCCCAGGCATTGCCGTAATGAAACTGAAATCCGGGCGGCAAATCATATTCTCGGCGGTTGTCCAAATTGTCTTTCTCGACCACAATCACGCGCTGGTTTTGATTTGGCAGCCATTTGAACATGCCCAAAATCGTGTCGGCCTTTTGCGATATCCGAAAGGACGGCGCGACAAATATCAGATGCTTATCGGTCATGCAAAAATCGTGGATCATGCCGCCCGGAACGTCTTTGAGCAAATGCATGCCGGCGAGTTTGCCCTGTGGCGATATTTTGTAAATAATCATACGGTTGTTGAAAAAGTCTTGGCCGAAATTCCAAATGGTGCCGTCATTTTCAATTTTCGGATGGGCTGAGAACGGCATGCCTTTCAACTCCGGCGCCCAGGTTTTAGTGCCAATGGTTTCAAGGCTGGTATCATCAAGACGGGTGGCCGAACCACCTTCCCACAGGGCCAGTAATTCGCTACTGCCATTTGCGCCAATAACAGGCAACACGCTGGTATTGGCGACATTGACATCATCAGGCCCGGTAATCGGGGCCGGGTTTGGTATTTTTGTACCCAGGCCCGAGACCAAAAACCGCCCGGCTTTTTCTTCGCGCAGATATTTCCCGGTGCGCACCATACGGCCTCTGTGAGAGACTTTACCGCCGCCAATCTGGTAAGCATGTACCATGCCGTCGCCGTCAAACCAGTGGTTTACCCGCAGCCCGTCCCTTTCGAACAGGGCCGGGCCATTGCGGTAAAATGTGCCGGACAATCCTTTTGGGAGCTTGCCGGAAACCAGCTTGACCTCCGGCGTAGATAAATCAGGGGCTAGGGCACTGCGCCATCCCAGCGCCCACGGATTTTTCTTTGCGGATTGCGCGTAGCTGTCAAAGTTCGATGTCTGGGCCGACGCATTGATACCGTAGCTTGCTAACGCTCCAATCGCCCCGCTTGCCGCTAATGTTTGCAGTGCCGCTCTTCGTGAAAATTCCGTAGCCATGCTCGCCTCCTAATTCAATGTGATGGCGTGGGCAGTCTCGCGACCACTGACCGTAAATTTAGCGTCTTTCCACTTGGCCGGGCCCATTTTACCAACTGCATTGTTGGAAAATGCGAAAGGCTCGGTTGGCATACCAAACAGATTAGCATTCATTTTTCCGTTGCCGTCTACATCATGGAATAATTTGATGGCATAGTCGCCGTCTGGCAAATTGGCAAAATTGAGTATCACGGTGTCAGCTTTCACGTCTACCGTGGCACCGCGCACACCGCCGCCTTTATAATTATCTTCGCTGTTAAAAAGCCCGGCCTGAATAGTACCTTTAACATCTTTGATGCCCGTGAGCGTGACCGTAATACTGGCCGTGCCGCTTAAGCCCTCTTTGACAGAGTTATCAGCCGCCATTGCCGGGGCGGCGCTTGCCGTTACCAGCAACATTGTCATCATTATTTTTTTAAATTCGCGTTTCATTTTACTCTCCAAATACCCGTCCCGACGTTGGAACAATTGCACATTGGCAGAAAAAACTTGCTGCGAAACCAGGGATACGCGGACACGCTATTTGGTTTCGTGAATGGTAGGTCAGCGCAGTTCACGCCGCGTGAGTAACGCAAAAATCCCCTTGCGAAGCGCCAAAAATTGGGCATTGTCATTGACGGTACGTGAACAACCAAACCATATTAAGGGGAATATGAACAAAATTATCAAAAACTTCATGCCTATGCTCACCGTCTGTTTGGTTGCCGGTGTTGTCTTGGCGATCATGGCCCCTTACGGCACCCATGTTTTTTCACCGCTTTACCGGTTTATATACTGGACGGGCTTGAGCCTGGCGGGCGGGTTGGGGGCCAGTGCCGTTGATTTGTTCGCGCATATATTCAAGAAAAACCTGGGCAAATGGCAAATAGCCCTGGCCCAATCCGTAACCTCAACCCTGGCGGTCTTGGCCATTATCCTAATCATGGCCGCAATCACATACGGCATGCCGAGCGCCAAAGCCATATTCGCGACCATGTTTTATATCTGGATAGTTGCCGCCACCATCACCACCATAGGCGCATTGTTAAATGGCCAGAAGAAAGCCCGCGAGGCCGCCGCGCCAAAACGCGCCGCTCTTTACGAACGCTTGCCGCCCAAACTGCGCAGGGCCGAAATTTACGCCCTGGCCGCCGAAGACCATTATGTGCGGGTGATCACCTCCAAGGGCGACGAGCTGGTTTTGATGCGGCTCTCAGACGCCGTCCGCGAGACCGCCCCCCTCAAAGGCCTGTCACCTCACAGATCATGGTGGGTGGCAGAAGCAGGTGTGGACAAGATTAAAAAATCAGAGATATTGCTCCGCTCAAGCCAAACCGCCCCCATCAGCCGCACAGGCATGAAATTGGTGCGGGAAGCGGGCTGGGTTTAGGGTTTTGGAAGTGATTGTTTGGTTTTTCAAAGTGGCACTAAAAATGCCTGCAAAAAGAGAAGTTTTCGGTTGTTATTATCGTAATTGTAGGAGCACATAAAAAACCCACCAACTATTGACGATGGCCAACGAATGACACATTTCCCTAAAAATTAGGAAACAGATAGCAGTATTTACAATCCCAAATTAGATCGAATAACATTATCTAATTCTTCTCCTGATGGTAGTGTCGCGCCCGATATAAACCTTTGAGAAAATTCTTCCAAAGAAAATCTTATGTGGCGCGTTAGTTCCATAGAGCGAATTTTTCCATCACGGGGCTTCGCTCCAAGATCATAAGTCATAACAGTTAGAATTCCGCGACCCTTAGCCTTTATCAAGGGTATATCAGCTCCTATCACTTCTTCAAATTTCTGATAAACTGCTTCAGGCAGAATGAAATACATTCCTGCAGGGGTGAGTTCAGACTTGGAATAGATCAACCCTTTGCGAATAAGTTGAGGGATTAGCCGTTTGTGAACATTTGCCCAATTCAATCCATGATTAGATGAAGAAACTTGCTTGGCCATATTTTTATAGCCGTGCCAAGCATCCCGGTAATTATTTGTAATATCGATGCTCTGCACCTCTACGCCCATATATTTAATAAGTTTTCGATTTTTAATGTGTGCCAGAACCCAATCCATTGAAAGTTTTTTACCTAACTTTACTTCTTTCCCAGAGTTCTGCCCCAACAGAACCACCGCTTCTGGATTTTCCGAACGTGCGGCAATATACTGCTGAAATGTCAAGACGGGTATGGAGCCAAAAGCATCATGGCTCGCATCTTTTAGAATTTGATATTCATTGCCATAAAAACGGTTCGGGCAAATCATCACATTTCCAAGAGTTGATGTGACGCTGCAAACCCCATAGGTTATCGATCTATCATGGTTCACTTTTGTGCACTTTTGATTGGTGAAAGGACATGCATCCATATCCCAAAGCAATCGAGACTCCTTACTATGGTCTCTAGGTGCGTGACCAAATATTTCCACTAGGTCTTTAGCCATATTCAGCCTCCAAATGCTCTGTGACTGCAGTCGCTATCGCATACGCAAGCAAGGGGGGCACAGCATTCCCAACCTGTCTATATTGTTCGGTTAAAGTACCAAGAAAAGTAAAATTATCAGGAAACGATTGCAACCGAGCGGCCTCTCTAATCGAAATTATACGGTCTTGCTTTGGGTGAAAAAACGTGCCCCAGTGCGGGTCACATTTAGTTAAAATAGTTGATGCAAGGCCATTAGGGTCAAGCCTGCCATATCGTTTAGTGTGATCGCTTCGTCTCGCACGCTGTAAGCCTGCAGGTAGTAAATCATGAGGAATATCACGCCAACTACCGCCTTGTGGCACATGCACTAACCTAGCTTGATTAGCCTTACCAATTTTAGAGCAATAGTGATTTTTGATAGAGTCAGAACCAAGTTGAGCATATCTTTGGTATTTAGTGTTTGGTTGATTATATGACAAATCGTCCTCACGCATATTTTGATCAATGGAAGGCAAATCTGAAATCGCATCCCAAACTGTTGTTTGATCTAGCAAATACGTATCTAATAGCGGTGACAAATGAAAACACAATTCCTTCGCTCCACCAAAGTTAGCGCGCGCGGTAGAATTGTGTGTTGGATGCGGCGGGTGGATTCTGGATTTGTTTTTTCTACTCGCCAAGAAAATTGTCCGAAACCTCATTTGCGGAACGCCATAATGCCCTGCATATAATATTCTGTGGACAGTATCGTAACCTATATCAGATAGCATCTTATAAATTGATTTGACAACGCTGCCCTGATCCAAAGAAACTATACCTGGGACATTCTCGATCAAAATCGTTTTCGGCTGTAGAACTTTAGCGAATCGAAAAAACTCCATAAATAGGTGGTTTCGTGGATCATCAAGGCTACGGCTAGGCGCATTTACCGAGAAACCTTGGCATGGGGGTCCGCCTGCGAGAAGGTCTAGCTCACCGATTTCAAGCCTTGAGCGGGAGAGTAATTTCTTAGGGTCAATCTTCCTAATGTCATCATCATAAACATTCGTATCGGGGAAATTATGTGCAAATGTTTTAGCTGCATAAGCATCGTACTCAACTGCTGCTACTGAATGAAATCCCCCAAAATGCAAGCCCTTAGAAAGTCCACCTGCACCCGAGAACAAATCGACGGACGTGTACTTTAAATCCGGTGAAGGTCGAGCATCTGGAAATGCGAAATCCGTATCAAATCCAGTATGTGCTCTTTGTAACATCTCAAAACCAATATTTATTTTTCTGTATACGCAAGTGTTCGCAATTAGGTAGTGTACTCATTATTAACTGAATTGAAAGAGCTGTATTACAGTTTGCTATGGAGCATATCCATTGCAACTGGCATCATTTCTGTGCCCCCCAAACCAACCCTAGAAATTCCCGGTGTACTGCCTGCTCAGTTTAAGGCCTGCCCTGCCCGTAAATATAGGCTTTGCCTTCAAACACGCCGGGTATTCCGTCTATATCCCTCAGCCGCTTTGAGCCTAGTTTTTCGGCCAGGGCCATGCTGGCCGTATTGCCGTCGGCTATGACATGGGCGACTTCGTCCCAGCCCAGAACACCGAATGCGTAATCTACGGATGCGCGTCCGGCCTCCATGCCGTAGCCTTTGCGGGTATGGGCGGGGTGGATTGTCCAGCCGACTTCGGGCTGCGGCCAACCTTGCGGAAACCAAGGCCCGGCCCGGCCAACCCATTTTCCGGTGGCTTTTTCAATCAATGAGAAAAACCCGTAGCCGCGTATTTTCCAATGGCCAATCACCGTCGCCATATTGCGCCAGGCCATCGGCCTACTCAACACGTCGCCGCCAATATAACGCATGGTCTCTTCGTCAGCACAAACCTCGGCCCAACCCTCAAAATCATGCTCAGGATCAATTTCGCGCAGGATAAGCCGCTTGGTTTCTATGATTGGCTTCATTTAATCCGCCAAATCAGCATCCATTTTGGTGCAGTCGGCCATGAGGCCTTTTACGGCGTCTACGGAGTGCAGGAACATGGCGCGCTCGGATTTATTGAGGCGGATATTGAGGACTTTCTCGACGCCGCGCCGCCCGATCACCGCTGGTGCGCCGACATAAAGCCCGCGAACCCCGGCGATTTGTCCTGCTAACTTCACGGCGCACGGCAGGATGCGGCGCTTGTCCTTGAGGTATGATTTGGCCATTTCAATGGCGCTTTCTGCCGGGGCGTAATAGGCGGAACCGTTGCCGAGCAGGCCAACGATTTCGCCGCCGCCCTTGCGGGTGCGATCGACTATGGCGTCAATGCGTTCCTGGGTTGTCCATTTCATTTTGATCATGTCGGGGAGCGGGATGCCCGCAACCGTAGAATACCGGATCAGCGGCACCATGGTATCTCCGTGACCGCCCAATACAAATGCGGTCACGTCTTCGATGGAGACATTAAATTCTTCGGCCAGAAAATAGCGAAACCGGGAGCTATCCAGCACCCCGGCCATGCCGACAACTTTGCGCGGATTGATCCCGGAAAATTTTTGCAAAGCCCAGACCATGGCGTCCAGCGGGTTGGTGATACAGATCACGAAAGCCTTGGGCGCGTATTGTTTAATACCCGCTGCAACTTGTTTAATCACGCCGAGGTTTTTGGAGACCAGATCATCGCGGCTCATGCCGGGTTTGCGCGGGAAACCTGCGGTAATAATCACCACATCTGCGCCGGCAATATCGGCGTAATCGTCCGTGCCTTTGAAATTGCTGTCATTGGCAAATACGGCGCTGGCCTGATTAAGGTCAAGGGCTTTGCCTTGGGCCGGGCCTTTGAATATGTCAAACAATACAATGTCGCCCAAGTCTTCGCGGGCCGCGATATGTGCCAGTGTTCCGCCGATCATGCCTGCGCCAATAAGTGCGATTTTCGCCCGTGCCATAATGTTCTCCGTAAATGTGAAATTAACTTGGCAGTTGTTTACGCCCGTAAAATCCAAAGCGCAATGATTGTTGCGGGCTAAGAGCCAAAAAACCAATAAAAAAGCCTACCCTTGTTCTACTCAGGGCAGGCTAAATATTTTCTTCCCCCATGAAAAATGAGGGAAGAAAGAGGAAGCTACTTCTTAGCGCGTGTCCTGGTTTTAGGCTTGTTTGGAAACCATGTGCCAAGCTTGCCCTTGGCCCACTCGCGCCCACCCAGACCAAATGCAATAGCCCCGCCCACACCGGCGGCGAAAGCGGCAGCCCAAACAAATGATTTAAAGGCTGTGTTGACGATCTCGTCGCCAATGCCCATCTGGCTGAGACCCATAAAGGTCACGATCAAAAGCGTCACATATTTGATGATCTTCCCGGCTATATCACCCATGGTCTGGCTGGCAATGCGCGAGATAACATTGGCGATAAAAAACCCGACACCAATGATAATCGCACCTAAGGTGATACTACCGCCCAGGCTTAACAATTCATCGAAAATATTGGTCAACTGGTCTATACCCAGAATATTCATGGCCGCAATAGCCCCCATCAAGGACACACCTATAAAGGCTATGGTTGCAATGATTTTGGACGGCACAACTTTCGAACCGGTTTCCCCGTCCAAAGCACCAAGGGCGCTCAAGGAGCTGTCAATACCCATAGCCGGCAAGGTGGTACGCACCAGATTGGCAACGAATTTACCAATATACACGCTAATACCAAAGACGACGATGGCACTGGCCAATTGTGGTAAATATCCCATCACTTGCTGCAACATGTCGGTAAGCGGTACGGTGATGCTTTCAATATCGAGCACACCAAGGGCGGCGACACCGAACAAGAACAGCACAAAGGCAAACACCAAAGCACCAACAGTTTTGGAAATTGTGGTTGAGCGCGGCGTCCCGTCCGCGCCCGCACCCAGTTTGGAAACCAGGGTATCAACTTGTGCGGCCTCCAATGTGCTGACCGTTGCTTCGCGAAAAATCTTGGAGAGTACATAACCAATGAAGAAAATAAACCCTGCACCAATGATTTGTGGAAGGTAGCTGAAGATATCATTGAGCATATCCTTGATGCCCTCAAGGGGTTCTGCAAGTTGGGGAAAGCGCGACAAACCGATCATAATAAAGAACAGCCACAGCACCCAAAACACGGCCTTGGACAATGATTTTCCAATATTGCCGCCCGTGGTCTTGGCTTTGCGGCCCAGGCCCGTTTTGTTAATGGCGCTGGAGACAAGCATACCAGCAACTTTTGAAATAAAATAACCAACGACAATAATCACTGTTGCTATAATTGGCCCAATTGCCCAGCCGGGCAAAAAGCCCATCATGTTTTCTATACTGTTCATATCCATGTGAAATTCTCCTTCATGTAAAATTTCTAAAATCGTGTTTTGGGCTTCAGTAAAACCCCCCGAATTCAACTCATTTGCGAACCGCGCATTTGCCAACCCCGTAATAGCAAACCACAAGCACGCGAATCACTGACGTGCATTAACTTTTAGTAAGTTTAACATGAACGGGCGCTAAATAAAAGCTGGCAAAGCGGCTGGTTTCCAGTACAAGAATTTATCGGAATTCGCAAAGCAATGGCCCAAAAATGAATAAATTTCGCAACCGCTCCCTGTTTATTATCCTGAGCCTGGCGGCCTTTGCCCTTTTGGCTTTGGCAAGCTTTACACTTTCAGCATCAGCCGGACAGCCTGGGCTATAAAATGGGCGTTGTAGCGACACTGCAATCCAATATTGATGCGGGCTTGTTACGCGTGGATAGCCAGCAAAGCATCGCAGCAAAAAAACTGGACGCTTTGCTATTAGACTTGGACGGCTACGCCCCGAGACGGAAATTAAGGCGTTCACTATTGGGCCGGGCAAAACCCGCGCCCAAAGGCCTTTATATCTGGGGCGGGGTCGGGCGCGGCAAATCCATGCTCATGGATATGTTTTTTGAACAGGCCATAACCAAGCCCAAATCCAGGGTGCATTTTCATGCTTTCATGCAGGACGTTCACAGGCGCATTGGGGCATGGCGCAAATTATCTACACGCGAGCGCCGCACCCGGCCTGAATATGTGCGCGGCGCCGGCGACGACCCCATCGCCCCCACCGCCAAAGCCGTAGCCGCCCAGGCTACACTCTTGTGCTTTGACGAATTTCACGTCACTGACATCACCGACGCCATGATCCTGTCGCGTCTGTTTACGGCACTTTTCGAACGCGGTGTGGTGGTGGTGGCTACCTCCAACCGCGCCCCGGACGATCTGTATAAACACGGGCTGAACCGGCAATTATTTGTGCCGTTTATAGGCATGTTAAAATCCCGGCTTGATGTGTTTGAACTGGGCGGGGATGAAGATCACCGCCTGCGCAAACTGGGACAGGCCGCCATGTATTACAGCCCGCTTGGCCCGGACACAAATGCCCAGATAGAAGCGGTTTGGCAAAACTTGATCCGCCCGACAAAACCCGCAATAGAAACATTGAATATCCATGGGCGCAGTATCGAACTTCTGGCCGCCAGTGATACCGCCCGCGCTTCATTTGCCGAGCTTTGTGATCGTCCGCTCGGGGCTGCCGATTATCTGGAAATCGCCCGGCGGTTTACCACTTTGATTTTGGAAAATGTTCCGATAATGGCAGAAGATCAGCGAGGTGTGGCCAAACGCTTTGTCACCCTAATCGATGCACTTTATGAGCAAAAAACCAAATTGGTCTTAAGTGCCGCTGCGGCCCCGGAGCAATTATACCAATTGGGAGACGGTGCATTTGAATTTCAACGCACCGCGTCCAGGCTGGCGGAAATGCGCTCGGAAGATTATTTGGCCCAAATACATAGGCAGTCTCATGACCGCGATGATAAAACAAACTGATGTTCTGTTCAGTTTTTTTCAATCTTTACGGCCTAGATACGCATTATGATTTTACAAAAACCATATGTAATCAAACTCGTGCAGATGTATAAAAAATACAATATTGAACAAGTTTTGCGCTACGGTGTTGTCGGCGTGACCGCAGCAACCACCCATGTGATCGTGGCCATGGCCGTTTTTCACTTGGCCGCATTTGCCGCGACGCCCAGTAATTTCATGGGATTTGTTTGCGGTGCGGCGGTCTCGTATTTTGGCTCTTATTATTTTACATTCAAGAGCGCAAATGGGCATAAAGGTGGGCACGCCCGCGCCCTGCCCCGCTTCGCATCGGTCTGGATTATCGGTATCGCCATCAATGTCGGCCTGTTTCAAGCCTTGTTGAGCGCCTTTGAAATCCCGTTCGCGCTCAATGTCTTTATTGCTATCGCCCTCACCCCGATAGCCCAATTTCTCATGCTGAAGTTTTGGGCTTTCAAATAATAAGCTTTACAGCATTGCCGGAAATTTACAAACTGCCAGCAGATGGCGGGGTCGTAAATGCATATAATCGAGCAGTTAATCATGGAGCGGGCGCAAAAACTGATGGCCAGGCCGCGTGTTTGGCGCACGCTGCGGCCTTTGATATATAAAAGTCTCGGCTACGAAAAGGCCGTGACAATGGCAGATGCGGTCATGGGTTTAAGCGGTCGGGGCGCTTTCGCCCATGTCAGTGGTTTGCTAAGGTTACAGCCCCAAATCACCGGTCTTGAAAATATCCCAAAACGCGGCCCTCTCATGCTGATCAGCAATCACCCGACCGGTTTGGCCGACGGGATTTTCATGTATGATGCGCTTAAAACCGTGCGCGCCGATCATATTTACATGGCCAATGCTGACGCGCTTCGGGTCGTGCCAAATGGAGCGGACATTATCATTCCGGTGGAATGGGTGGCAGACAAGCGCACCCCTGCCAAAGCCCGCACCACTTTGAAAGCACTAAAATCAGCCCTGTCCGACAGCAAAGCCGTGGTGATTTTTCCCTCAGGCGTTTTGGCCAAAATGACACGGCGCGGCCTCAAAGACAAAGCCTGGAACCCGACCGCCGTCAGTGTTGCGCGCAAAAACAATATACCCATAATCCCGGTACGGATTAAATCCAGAAATTCGGCTCTGTATTATCTCGTGTCCATCCTTAATCACGAACTGCGCGACATCACCCTGTTTCGGGAACTCCTGAACAAGCGCGGTAGCAAGCCCGTTATTATTTTCGGCAAACCCGTAGCTCCGGCAAACTTACCCAAAGGTAGCAAAGCCGCGACCGGGGCCGTCCGGGAAATTGTTGAAAGGCTGTAAAGCGTTCCAGTTACAGCGTTCATTCTACAGTGTTCTTTTACAGTGTTCTGGCCACCAGCATTTTCTTGACCTCTGCGATTGCCTGAGCCGGGTTTAGGCCTTTGGGGCAGACATTGGTGCAGTTCATAATGGTGTGGCAGCGGTAAAGCCGAAACGGGTCTTCAAGCTCGTCCAGGCGCTCGCCTGTGGCATCGTCGCGGCTGTCGATGAGCCAGCGGTAGGCCTGCAGCAAGCTGGCCGGGCCGAGATATTTATCGCCGTTCCACCAATAGCTTGGGCAAGACGTGGAGCAAGACGCGCACAATATACATTCGTAAAGCCCGTCCAATTTATCCCGGTCAGGCTCGCTTTGACGCCATTCTTTTTCCGGCGTTGGTGTCGAGGTTTGTAGCCAAGGCTCGATAGATGCGTATTGGGCATAAAAATTTGACAAATCCGGCACCAAATCACGCACAACCGGCAAATGGGGCAAGGGCGAAATGGTGATGCGACCACCACCAAATTCATCAATACCCTTGGTGCAAGCCAAGGTGTTGCGCCCGCCAATATTCATGGCGCACGACCCGCATACCCCCTCGCGGCATGAGCGGCGAAAGGATAATGTCGGGTCGATTTCGTTTTTAATCTTGATCAAAGCATCAAGTACCATGGGCCCGGTCTCGTCCAGATCGAGGGTGTAGCTGTCCCAGCTTGGATTATCACCACCGTCCGGGCTATAGCGGTAAATTTTGAAGGTCATGGTGCGCCCGCTACCCGTTGTTGCAGCCCCGGCATCAGTCCAAGCTTTACCTTTACCGATTTTGGAATTTTTCGGCAGTGCCAGCTCAACCATAATACCCTCCAACTGATTTGCCCCGTTATACGCCTAAGCGCGGGATTTAAAAGAGGCAATTCATTTTTTTAGTTATGGCTCGAATATGGAGTATTGTGTGCCCCTTGAGGTCGTAACCCCTCACCTTGTTCCTCTCCCCAAAGGAGAGGAGACGGTGCCTTTACCATCTTTTGTGTTGAAAGTTTAAAATGTGCCAATATTTTTTGCAGGTGATTCAGTATTCGCTGAAAGTTATGTGAATTCTAAAACAGACGAACGTGGTCTCCTCTCCTTTGGGGAGAGGAACAAGGTGAGGGGATATGGGTTAGAGAGGATAACCACCTTAAAAAATTACAACAGTGCGGTAAAGTTTTCCGATTTGCGGCGCAGGAACAAACGTGCCGAGCCGCGTTTTATATCTGCGCCGATCGCATAAAGCGCTGGCACCAAGAGCAAGGTGACGAACAGGGCGAACATGACACCGAATGCCAAAGCAACCGCAACCGGGATCAACCATTGGGCCTGAATGGAGCGCTCCATCATCAAGGGCACCAGGCCGACAAATGTGGTTATGGAGGTCAGCAAGATCGGGCGAAAACGCCTTGTGCCCGCCTCGACCAGAGCTTGCGCCCCGTCCATGCCTTTTCCACCTTTTTCTTTTGGCGCGCGGAGTTTGTGCACATAATCCAGCAAGACCAGATTGTCATTCACCGCCACACCAGCCGCCGCACTTATGCCCAAATATGACATCAGCGATAACGGCATATCCAGCACCAAATGCCCGATCATGGCGCCGGTAAAGCAAAACGGGATCGCCGCCAATAATATCAGCATCGGCTCGCCGTAAGATCTAAAGGCAATAGCGATCAGAAAATAAGCCACACCGATAGCGATCAGCAACAGGATCATGATTTCTTGCATAAATTGCGCCTCACCCTGGGCCTGACCAATACTACCGCGTGTTATATCCGGATGGCGGGCATCAAATTCATCGAAAAATTCTTCCTTTAAGGTATCGCGTATTTCGTTGATGCGTTCTGGCAAAACCTCAGCCGAGACTACAATAGCCCGTTGTCGCTCACGCCGCAAAATGCGCGACACACCTTTATCAAAACGCAGGTCGGCCACCGCAGCCAATGGCACTTCGCGGCCATCACTGGTGCGGATGCGTATCTGGCCAAGGAAATCCAGGCTCTCGCGGTCAATGCGCGGGTAACGCACATAGACCCGTACATCCGCGCCGTCCCTTGGCAGGCGCTGTACTTCTTCGCCGAAAAACCCCTGGCGCACTTGCCGCGCCACATCTGCGGCGGTCACACCCAAAGCTTCCGCGCCGGGTTTTAGCTCAAAGCGCACTTCATCGGCACTGCTTTCACTGTCATTGATGACATTGAACACGCCTTCGTAAGAGCGTAGCTTTGCTATGAGATCATCTGCGGCTATATCAAGCGCCTCCATATCTTTCGAGTTGAGCACATATTGTATGGCCGGGCCGTTATTATTGTCTTTGTAACTGACCTCTATTTTCTCGGCGTCAGGCACTTCGCCGATAAGCGCCCGCAAGCGGTCAGCGGTTTGCTTGGCGGTTAATGTCCGGGTTTCCGGCGGTACGAGTTTCACCAAAGCCAGCACTTCGTTGTCGCGGGATCTGGTGTACCAGTTTTCAATCAGTTGACCTTCGCCGCCAGTGCTTTCATTGATTTCCTCGACCAAGGTTTTTTCTGCGATTTGAATTTGTTTCAAAACTTGTAGAGTGCGCGAATAGGGCGTGCCCTCTGGCAGTTCTACATTGATGGAAATTTGATCGGATTCGCTTTCCGGCATAAATGATGTTTTGACAATGCCGTTGGTCAACAGGCCTATGGACAAGACCATAGCACCTAAAAACCCGGCAGCAGTTAAATATCGTCTGCGCAAGACATTTATCATTATGGGTCGGTAGACATGCTCCGCCGTCCACACCAAACTGTACGCCAGACGGGTTTGCAATCTGGTTAATGGGTTTTTGGGGTTGACGGGTTTGAGATGGGACAAATGCGCCGGCAATATCAACAGGCTTTCAATCAGCGAAAATGTCAAAGCAAAAATCACCACCAGAGAGATGGCTCTGGTAAATTCGCGGGTTTCCCCCGACACGAACATCCACGGCGCAAAGAATATCATGGTGGTTAGCACGGCAAAGACCACGGGCTTGACCACCATATTTGCGCCGCCAATGGCCGCGTCCAGCCCGGTCTCACCTTCCTCGGTTCGCGCATGTATGGCTTCGCCGACAATAATAGCATCATCAACAATAACTCCCAGCACCAGTAAAAATGCGAATGTGGAAATCATATTAAAAGAGACACCGTTCATAGGTAATAAAGCCAGCCCGCCAGCAAATGCCACGGCAATACCGACCGCCACCCAAAAAGCAATGATCGGGCGCAAAAACAACAGCAACATAATGAACACGAGTAAAAGCCCCATGGCAAAGTTCGAGCCAATAGTGTTGATGCGACCTTCATAGACAACGGAAGCATCATTCCACAAAACCATGCTGATACCTGGCGGCAAGTTATCCGCGTTTTCGGTGACATAACCCCGCACCCCTTCGGCCATTTTTACAATGTCCATATGGGGCCCATTCATGATTTGCACCAAAATTGTATGCTCGCCGTTGACGGTAGCCATAATATTGACTTGTTCAAATCCGTCGATAACCTCGGCAATATCGCGCACTCGTATGACGGCACCGCCGGGTTGTTGCAAGACAACAATATTTTCAAATTCTTCGCGGGTATCGGCCAGGTTTCTTGTGCGCAATTGCACATTCCCTACACCTGTACGCACGGTTCCCGACGAAGCATTTACCGATGTTGCCCGCACCGCTCTAGCCACCTGATCCAGGGTAATACCGTAGGATTTAAGGGCCGTTTCTGATACTTCAATGGACACTTCCTCGCCGCGCACACCAAACAAATTGACCGCAGGTACATGGGGGAGAAGCGCAATTTCGCGGCGCACTTTCTCCGCCGTACGCTTGAGCAGGCGCTCATCAACATCGCCCGACACGGCAACGCGCATCATTTCGTTTCGGTTTACAAACTGACTGATAACGGGTGGCTGCGCCGCTGTCGGAAATGTGCTGATAGAATCAACCCGGCGTTTGATATTTTGTAAAAAGGCGGCGGTGTCTTGGCCTTGCTTGCCAATAACCGTTAAAGTTCCGCGGCCCTCACGCGCCACGGCCCAAAGACGGTCAATACCGTCAACCTGGGAAACGGCTTCTTCCAGACGTACGACGATTTGCTCCTCAATGTCTTGGGGGGAAGCGCCAACCCATATGACATCGACGCGAGCGCCGGAAAACTCAATATAAGGATCCAGTTCCCGCTCGATGGAAAGAAAGCTGACAATGCCGCCGATCAGGATCATGAACATAAGCAGATTGGCAGCGACTTTATTGCCAGCCCACCAGGAGATTATCGTGTTCATGGCCGATTCTCCCCAGTGTCAGGCTCCCCAGAGTCAGGCTCCCCGTCATCTTGAAAATCCGCGATCTCGATTTTCATGCCTTCGGCTACCCCGCGAATAGGTGAGGTTATGACCCGCTCGCCCGATAACAAACCGTCGGTTATCACCACCATTTCGCGGGTCGAGGACGCGACCTTAACCGTGCGCAAGGACAGGGTATTATCATCATTGGCTATGTAAACCGTATCCGTACCGCGCAGGGCGGTGCGCGGGACTATAATGCTGTTTTCAACCTGACGACCGGCAACCTTGACACTGACAAACAAGCCCGCCGCGAGCGGCACACCATTATCTGCACCCGTGCCGTAAGGGTCGTCCACCTGTACATAGCCGAACAACACCCGTGTTGTCGGATCGTAACTGGATGAGGTGCGGGTGATACGTCCATGCCATGTGTGCGGTACACCTGCCACGACCGCGCTGAGTTCAGCCTTTGGCCCTGGCTGTGCATTGGAAGCTATAAATCCGATACCCAGCCCAAGCCTGGACATATCAGTATCGGTCAAAGGCAATCTTATCTCGGCAATATCTACGGCGAAAATCCGGCCTATATTTTGTCCTGGCGAAAGTGTGTCGCCCAAGCTGACCAGTCTTTCACTGACCCGTCCGTCAAATGGCGCGCGCAATACGGTGCGCGACTGTTGTAACTTGGCTTCACCAAGAACGGCCTGCGCAGCGGCGATGCGGGCTTGGGCCTCGGCCATTTGTGGTTCGCGCAAGGTGAGCGGGGACGCAACACCCTGGCCCAAGTCGGCCCAATCTCGCTTGGCTATTTCGGATTCGGAGACTTCGCGGGTCAGAACGGTTTGCGCCTGAGCCACATTCGCCTCGGCCTGTGTGACCCGTAAATCATATTCGGCAGATTCCAGGCGCATCAACACTTCACCGCGCTTAAACCGTCCGCCTTCCAGAAATCCTGGTGCCAACCAATTGACACGTCCGCCAACCTGGGCTGCGAAATTTATCCCGGTGCGGGGCCGCACTTCGCCTTGGGACGTCACATATAAAGCCACCGGGCGCGCTTGCGCATAAACCGTGACCACAGGCGTGGAGCGCGGCGGCTCGTCTTTGGTTTGTGCCTTGGGTTTGAACATACCCATGACCATGACGCCAATTAATGCCCCAAGCAGGACAAGCAGTGGCAATATGAATTTCAAAGAGCGCATCAACAAACCAGTTTTACGGCGAACCGGCGCTTCATCGCTTTGACTGGATCTAATATCTTCCTGATATGTCATTTTACCCTCTTAGTTATGGATTTCGTCTATCTATACCGATTTATTATCGTAAATCAATAATTATTATTGAATAACAATAATTATTTTCTGATAATCGTGATTTTTGGGCTGGTTTTGCGTCGAACTTCCTGAAATGTGTAAAAGGATGCCTGCGTTCAAACATTATTAAACACTCACTGCCACACTCGGGGCGCACATTATGTGGGCATCAATATTCATTGTGCGGCCCCTGAACTATAGAGACTTGAAAGAGGTTCATCATGTATCGTAAATTATTCTGTACTCTCATGCTTGGCGTAACTGCGTTCTCGACCCCTGCACTTGCATTAACAGCATCACAAACCGTGGAACGCGAAGTTATTGTCCGCCATGCGGACGGCACGCAAACCGTAAAGCTTGTACGAGCTGACAAAGTAACACCTGGAGACAAGGTTGTTTATTCGCTTAATTATTTCAACGATGAAGCAGAAGTCGCTGAAAACATCATATTGGTTATGCCCATACCCAATGAAGTTCAATATTTGGACGGAAGCGCCGAGTTAGACAGTGTGAAAACCACATATTCTGTAGACGCCGGGCAAACTTTTGTGGATAGAGCCGCCCTGCGGGTTACACTTACCGACGGGTCAACCCGCATAGCAAGTGCTGACGACATCACGCATATACGCTGGGCTGTCGCAAGCGCAGTCGCGCCAAAAACTGGCGGCAAGCTCTCTTTTAGCGGGCGTTTGAAATAAAGTTCACATGCTGTCACGACTTTTAAGGGTATTGTGTTTTTAGCACTTGGCTGTGCATTATTGCAGTGAAAAGGGGATGAATTGGCCCTTTAAGTGTTTTTTTACCATGCCAATAAGAACGCCCTTAACCATTATCCCTTAACACACGATCATCTTAACAAAGGAAAGTGGGTATGACTAAAATAAAAACGATAACCAAAGGATTGCTGGGGGCATCTGCAATTTCTTTATTCGTAGCGACGAACGCATTTGCGGGCGGAACTGCGGCAGGGACAAATGTCTCTAACACATTTACGCTTAACTACACCGTAGCGTCGGTAAGCCAGCCAACCATTGACAATACGGGATCACCAACCGAATTTACGGTTGACCGTTTGGTCGATTTGACCGTTGCCAGTAATGGCAATGCCAATGTAGCGCCAGGTGCGCTGAACCAGGAATTGGTGTTTCAACTGACCAATAACGGTAATGACACGCAAGCCTATAATTTTACACTGGTCAACGAAACCGGCGATACATTCAACACGACCGGGCTTAATATCACCTTTTATGTGGATGACGGGGACGCAAGTTTTGAACCTGGTGCTGGCCCTGGGCTGGACGGTTCGGGAAATGCCTATACACCTGGTAGTGGTGCAGCTTCGTCCGACATAGCCGCCGACGCTATCATATGGGTCGTGGTTGACGGCGACATCCCTGCCACACAAAGCGATACGGACACCTCGGAAGTTTCTCTGGTGGCTGATACATTGCAGCCGAGCGGGGGTGCCTCTCCTGGTGCTGCCGTTATAGCCGATGCCGGCACCAATACATTAACAGGTGCGGCCGAAAACGTACTGGCTGACGGTACAGGCACGGCAAATGAACTTGCCAATGCTGGTGATCATTCTGCGACGGGTACATATATTGTGGCTTCGCCCGACTTAACGGCGGCAAAGGCTGTGAGCATATTTACCCAAGACGGCACAGGCTGTTCAACTATCCCCGGCACGCCCGGCTCTGGTGACCAGTATTCTGTTCCTGGTGCTTGTGTGGAATACGTCATTACCGCAACAAACAACGGCGCAACAGCATCTGCGACAGCCATTGCTATCACAGATGTTTTGCCCAATGACTTGCGGTTTATCACGGCAACGCCCGGCGGTTTCTCCGGCGGCTCGTTCAGCCAACCCGCAACCAACACGGATTGTGTTTCAAGCGCATGTACAGTTAGCCTGACATCTGCAACCCTTGCAGCCGGCGCAACTGGCACTGTGACAATAAGAGCTTTGGTTAAATAAGCTCTGAAAGACTTGGACCCGCAGCGAATATCTTTAGCTAATCTCTTTAGCTAATCTCTTTTTTGCGGGTCAAAACACAAATTAACTAAAACCTCAAAATAAACCCGGCACCAAATCATCGATTTGGTGACACGGGCGAGGTGTGGGACAAGAATGGTGAGCAGGTGTATCTTATTGTGGGTAAGGTGCTCGTGGGTAATTGCTTTGATGTTGTGCGGGTTAGGTGCCAGCATTACGCAAGCGGCAACTCTTGGGCAGACAGTTACCAATATCGCTTCCGTCAGCTATGAACAGCAAGACGGAAAGCCTGTAACCGTGCTTACAAATTCGGCCGAGTTCATCATTGAAGCAGCGCGCACCCAATCAATAATCGATTTTTTCCGCTACGCCCCCAACGCGCCTGAAGCTCTAAGCGTACAGCTTAACGGGGCCGATTATGCACCAAGTGGAGAAATTATAGGCCCGTTCGTCCCCATGCCGGCACCCGAACGTACCGTTGGCGTCCTATTAAAACCTGACGGCCCCGCCGCTTTGACCCCGGCTAGAAGCTATTTTTCCGGCGAATTGATGTTTATCCGGGTCATCGACACTGGCCAAAACGGCGATTCTGCGCGCATTGAAACAATTGTAGTGATCATCGGGACACAAGATGGTGATACCATCACTATGCGCTTGTACGAATCCGGTATAGACACGGGCGCGTTTTGGGCCTGGATCCCGTCCAGCCGCGACCTAACATCCACCAATGACCCGGTTCTGACCACACCATCTGGCACACTGTTAACGGCCACTTATGTTGACAGTTTTGACGCGACAGAGGTTTCAGTGGATACGGCCCTGGTTGACCCTTATGGCCGTATATTTAACGGCGTCACCGGGGAATTTGTCGACAATGCCCGCGTCACATTGATGGATGCCTTGACCGACCAACCTGCTGATATATATGGTATTGACGGCTTGGCCAGCTATCCCAACAGTGTCATGTCAGGGCAAGATGTTACCGACACGAACGGCCTGGTATACGCCATGCGCCCCGGTGAGTTTCGGTTCCCCCTTATACCGCGCGGGGATTATTATATTCGCGTCGAACCGCCCGAGGGTTTCAATTTTGCATCTTCAGGAAACCCGTCAGATTTTGCCAATTTGACCAATGCCCCATTCGTGATTGCAACCGAAGCATCTTACGGGCGGAATTTCACATTGGACAACTCCGGACCACTGAACTTCGATATTCCCCTGGACGCCGAGACGAATTTTGTCTTGTCGAAAAAATCCGGCGTCCGTTTTGGTGATGTGGGTGATTTTATCCCCTATACGGCCACCATAGAAAACAGGGGCAATGCAAGTTCAACAGTGGTTGTGGTCGATACATTGCCGCGCGGCTTCAGATATGTACGCGGAACCGCCATGCTGGACACGCAAAGTATTTCGGATCCGGCTATTTCCCAAAATGGTGGCCAAATGACTTTCAGGCCGGGTGTTTTGCGCGTCGGTGAAACTTTTACATTAAATTATGTCTTGCAAATCGGAGCAGGTGCCGGCACTGGCGACACCACCAATACAATTGTCGCGCGCGACGGCAATGGTGCCGATATATCAAATATTGCCCACGCCACCATCACCCTGCGCGAAGACCTGCTACGCTCCACCAGCACTTTGGTCGGGCGGGTGGCCGAACAAGCTTGCGACGGGGATGAAGATTGGGCCCGCGAAATTCAAGAAGGCACCGGGGTCGGCGGCGTGCGTCTTTATATGGAAACCGGGGCTTATGCCATTACCGACGAGAACGGGCTTTATAATTTCGGCGGGCTGAAATCTGGTACTCATGTGGTGCAAATCGACACGGAAACCCTGCCCAAAGGTTATGAAGTCATGACTTGTGAGGAAAACAGCCGTACCGCTGGCAGTGCCATTTCACAATTTATCGAGATCAAAGGCGGCGGGCTATGGCGCGCCAATTTTTACCTGAAAAGCAATGGAGAGCTTTTGAGCGATGTGAAAGAAACCGTATTTAACGACCGCACCGAATATAAAAGCTTCGACGCCCAATGGCTGGACCAGCAAACACCAGAGCCAGGCTGGGTCTATCCTGACCCTGGACGCACGCCCTCAACCCCGTCTGTCAATATTGGTATCAAGCATAGTCCTGACCAAAAAATCGTTCTCATGCTCAACGGTAATGAGGTCGCAAAAGAAAATTTTGAAGCCCGCGACAGCAATAGAACCCGCACCGTGATGTTAAGTCGCTGGCGCGGCGTTGACATATTGGCAGGCGACAACACATTTAAAACCGTGTTCAAAGACAAGTCCGGTAAAACGACCAAAACGCTGACACGCAATATCCACTATGTGAAAACCATAGCCCGCGCCACGGCTCTGCCTGACCAATCGACCCTGGTTGCCGACGGGCGCACACCGCCCCTATTGGCCGTGCGTCTTGAAGACGAAGCCGGGCGCCCGGTACATGCGGGCCGTATTGCCCAAATTGATATTCCGGCCCCTTATATCCTGTACACTAAAACCCGTCTTGAAGGCGCAGAAGAATTGGTGTCCCCCAATTCAGCCCGCGCTGATATTGTCGCTGGCCCGGACGGTATTGCCCGCATCAAGTTGGAGCCGACCCTGCAAACCGGCAAGGTCACGATTATCGTCACACTGGACAATGGTCGCAAGCTGGAACTCTTTATGTATCTGGAACCGGAAAAACGCGACTGGATCATTGTCGGGCTGGCAGAGGGGAGCGCCGCCTATAATAGCCTCAAAAATAAATCCGTAGCCCTTGCCTCCGGGGCGGCAGAAGATTTGGTCACAGATGGTCGGGTTGCATTTTTCGCCAAAGGTCTGATCAAAGGCAATTGGCTTTTGACCCTGGCCGTTGATACCGACAAGCGCCGGGGCACGCGAGATGGTGGTTTTAGAACCGAAATAGATCCAAATGCCTATTACACCCTCTACGGCGACCGCTCTTACACTGCTTACGAGGCCGCCTCGCGCTATCCGCTCTATATCAAACTGGAAAAACGGAGCTTTTATGCCATGTTCGGTGATTTTGCCACCAATATCACCGAGGGCAAGTTAACCCGGTATAACCGTCATTTATCCGGTATTAAATCTGAATATTTGGGTGAAACTTTTCAAGCAACTGCCTATGGTGCCCAGACCAACCAGGGTTTTGCCAAGGACGAAATCCCCGCCCAGGGCACGAGCGGCCCCTACTTCTTGTCCAATGCACCCGTCTTGGCCAATTCCGAAACCATCACCATCGAAACGCGCGATAGAGTCCGCGCAGATGTGATTTTGGAAAGCCGTACATTGATCCGGCATCTTGATTATGTATTGGACAATTTTACGGGCCAGATTATTTTCCGCCTGCCTGTGGATGTAGCGGACAGCGCCTTTAACCCGAATGTGATCGTTGTGGATTACGAAACCGCCCAGGACGCGGAACGCAATTTATCTTACGGGGGCCGCGTACAAAAGCAAATCATGGGCGGCAAAGTGCAGGTCGGCTCCACCTTTGTCCACGAAGGCGGCAACGGCAATGGCGCGGGCGGCAAAGCCCAAATGATCGGTGCTGAAATTATTGCACAAGTGGCCTCTGGCACCGAATTTCGTGCAGAATTTGCCACCAGCCGCTCCAGACAAAATGCGGGCGAGGGTTACAAATCCGCCAATGCCTATCTGGCCGAGATTAACCATACCAGCAAAAAATTGACCGCCAGTGTTTATGTGCGCTCCGAACAAGCCGGGTTTGGCCTGCGCCAACGCAGCACTTCGACCATTGATGTGCGCCGCTATGGTGCCAAGGCATCTTACCAAATCAGCCAGTTTGAAAACGATAAAACCGGCCGGCGCGGATCACGCAATGTGACGGCCAGCCTGTACCGGGAAGATAATCTTGGCACGGGCGCTTCGCGTACCTTGTCCGAGATGGCCCTAAGCCAGGAAAGCGATAGCCTAAGCGGATCCCTTGGCCTGCGGTTGGTTTCTGATGATTTGGGCGCGGGTAATGAGCGCCGTTCAATTCTCGCAGTTATACGCGCCCGCCATGTCTTGCCCAAGCACGGGGCTAGCTTCCAGGTCACTCGCGAGCAACCTTTGGGCGGCAAGGGCAATGTGGATGATTTCCCTGAACGTACACGCTTGTCGGTGGAAAAAACCATTACCGAAAAAGCCCGTGTCCAGCTTAGCCACGATATTTTGGGCGGGGCGCGCAATAGCGGTCAAAATACGGCCATTGGCGTCACCTATGCGCCTTGGGCCGGCACCGAGTTAAAGGCCGGTTCCGATATGATTACATCAGATAGCGGCCGGCGTATCGGCGCAACAATAGGCCTGGATCAGCAATTTCAGATCGGTGAAAAATGGAGTGCCTCTTTTGGCCTGTCCAATCGGCGGCTTCTCTCAAATACTCGCCCCGGCACAAACCCTGCCGCCAGTTCTGTGACTGGCCCAATACGACAAGTCGCACCAGACGCCGCCATTTCAAGCTTTGAAACCAATGCGGCCTTTACATCCGGTTATGTAGGGCTTGGCTACCGTACGGGAAAAACTAATATGTCCGGGCGGCTGGAAACCCGCAAAGGGGCAAGTTCGAAAACCTATATTGCCAGTATTGCTGCTGCGCGGGAAATGTCCGAAACCTTGTCCTTTGCCGGTGCGGTACGGGCCAATTTTCGCGACAAGACCAAGAGCGCATCAGCCATATCCAGCATCACCATCCCGACAACACCCAATAGCGGAAAATCCAACCGCATTGACGGCCGCATCGGTGCCGCCTGGCGGCCAAAGGATAACGGCACAGTATTCTTAAACCGTCTGGACATTAAACATGAGAACAGCTTGTCGGGTACAAAAACCACGAAGCTGGTCAATAATTTTACCGCCAATAAAATGATCTCGGATCGTTGGCAGGTGGCTGGTAATTACGGCATAAAATACGTCCAAAGTGAGTTTGACGGCAATAAATTTAGCGGTTTCAGCCATCTTTTGGGGGCTGAAACCCGTTTTGATGTCACCGAAAAAATTGATATTGGCTTGCAGGCTTCCGTGTTAATAGACCAAGGCACCAAAACGGCAAATTATGCCTACGGCCCGTCTATTGGTCTGTCGCCAGTGGACAATGTCTGGCTCAGCCTTGGCTATAATGTTGCCGGTTACGCAGAGCGCGATTTTGTAGAGGCCGAATACGCCCAAAAAGGTCTATATCTGAAATTCCGGTTCAAATTCGACCAAAATTCAGCCAAAAGCCTGCTCAACATGATCTCGCCTCTGGCCGGTGATTAGGCTTAACCTTGTTGTTTAAAGGGGGGCGTAATGCTCGCTCTTACGATAAGCTGAAAGTGTCGGCTCCGAAGAAATGTTGTTCTTTGTCTTTCTAAGAAAGTATTGAAGAAAGAAAAAAGAGGCTTTGCATAGCAAATAAAAGTATGATATAGTAACACATTGTAATAATTTTTCATCTTTTCCTTGGAGGAAATTTTTATGATTAGACAAAGTATATCAATCACCGAGCGCAATAAAAAATGGCTTGCGGCTCAAGTTGCGTCAGGTCATTTTGGCAATGAAAGCGAAGTTATCCGTGATCTGATCCGCGAGCGAGAAATGCGCGAACAAGAAACTCCTGACCAGATTAAATGGATACGAGAAAAGTTAGAGCAATCCATTGCAAGCGGTATTTCGCACACAGACCCCGCCGATCTTTTAGCAATTTTCAAAGCCAAAATGAAGCAAGAAAACGCATGAATGATTACAGGCTAACCCCAGATACAGAAATCGACCTGCAAAACATTTACGAATGGGGCTATGTAACATTTGGCGAAAATAGCGCAGACAAGTATCATTTAGGCTTGCTTGATCGGTTTGAAACAATCGCTAAGCGTCCCCTACTTTGTCAGACTGTCGATCATATTTGCCAAGGCGCAAGACGTGCCGTTCATGGTAAAAACAGTATTTACTACAAGATAATTGATGATGAATATAATATATTAATTATTGGAGTTATCGGCCAACAAGACCCATCTTCTCGCTTTTCTGATTAGCCATTGCCCTACAGCTTGATAGAGACCTGTATACTCATCTACCGAGCTTTCATAATTAAAGTTTGACCATTTAGAGCTTGTTTTGTCCTGTCATCGAGGCGTTTCCAACACTTAATTAGTGTGTCGTAATCGCCGGTTGGATCATAACAAGACATACTTTGTTTGGCCAACACATCTGAATTTATCAAAGGGTTTTGCATGTGTTGAGAAAGCTTGAGCAAAACAGTTTTTTCTTGTTCCCAGAGAAAGGTTAGCAAATTTTTGCAGTGTGTTTCATTATCAGTTTTTGCCATGCAATCATTCCACTGCCTTTCCACATGGCCTTTCTTTAGCTCTATTGCGGCAGCAATAAGCTGTTCAGCGTTCTCCGACTGAGCATTTGCGAGGGTAGGAATTAGCAATAACGCTGGTAATAGTAATTTTATCATATACTCATAATTTGTCATTTCGTATTATCACGGTTATATCCCATATGGGGCATAACTCCTACCCTTTTTATGAATAGGCGTAGTTCTTACGAAGCCAAACCAAAGGTTTGAGCCTCTGTTCAGAAAAAATCAATTTTAAGCCTCGTAGAGCCTCTTTTAATCTTTTGGGGTACGTTTCCAAAAAAAACCACGGGCGCAATTTGAGGTCTCCTCGATATGGTTTTCCAGCAACCTTGCGTTTGCCTTGGCTTAATGCTTCCAATCGCCCCGACCTTCTTTCATATCTGATAGGCTCAACCTTGCTGCTTGGTTTGTGGTGCGACCTCATAATTTGCTATGGCTGACAGGGCTGGTTTCCAGTTTGGCCGCAAGTTCAGAGCCTTTTTAAGGTCCGCATAGGCTTCATTATATTGCTTTAAATTATCATAGGCCATAGCCCGGTTAAACAAGGCTTCGGGCATTTTCTTGGTGCCCAGTTCGATACTGGTGGTGGCAGATTTAACGGCCTGGCTGTAATCCCCAAGATAAATCAGATTGGCGGCATAATTTATATGGGCTTCCGGCAAATCCGAGCGCATGGCAAGCGCCTTCTCATATTGGTCACGGGCGGCCTCAAAGTTTTTAGTGCGCATGAGCAATATGCCAAGATTGACATGGGTGGCTGCTTCATCTTTCATGGACAAATTAGGATCGCGCAGGGCTTTTTTGCAGTTCTTTATGGTAGACGCCCGCCCCGGATCGCCGTGCTTGACGCTGTAATAACACTCTTGCGCACCGCCGTCGCCAACCACCAAAGACTGGGCAGATGCCGTTTGGAAAACAATGGCCGAAACGCCAATAATCCCGCCGATAACTGTCATAATTCGAATGCGCATACCGTTTCTCCTGACATAATCCAAATGTATAATAGCACGGATTGGCGGATTTTAACAGGAAAACCGAAAAAAGATATATTATGCGGTGCTTCTGTTTGCCTGTTCTTGTGGCGCAGCTAGCGTTTGTTCCTGATTTGGCACATGGGGTGCGGGGATGGGGTCTTGCTGTGCGGTTTTCTGATAACAGCCAGGAGCCACCATTTGGCGCGAAAAACCAAAATTCATATCGTTCAGTTTTTCGTGACTGCCAAGCATCAAATATCCATTCGTGCTCACCAGTTTGCCCAGCCCGCGTAAAATACGAATGCGGGCCGGGGTGGTAAATTGCTTGAGCCGCCCCCTGAACATAACGATTTGGTAACTGCCAAGCTGATCGATATCAGCCAGTAAATTGTGATCAATGAAGGTAATTTTTTTGCGTAAACTCTCCTTGACCACCCAATCTTCACCGTCTCTGGTGAAATATTGTATCAGATGTCCTATGGGCAAACCGCGCTGAACCTCGAAATGGGTAAACCGCCCGGCTTTTGCCCGTTCCAGCGCATGGGACGGATAATCAACGCCGGTTAAATCAATTTCCATGCCCGGCAAAACACTCTTAAGCCTGTCGGCAAGAATAGCGGTCGAATAAATTTCCTGGCCACTGGAACAGCCATAGGATAAAATCCGTATCCTGCCCCCCCGATATAAGCCGTGTAATTTCGGCAACAGTATATCGCCCAAGGCTTCATATCCCGCACGCCCGTCAAAAAAACTGGTGGCCCGTTCTAACAATGCCGTGACCACATGAATGGCCAAACGGGTTTGACCCCGTGAAAACAGCTCGTCTATCATTTGGGGCAAGTCCTTAAACCCTTCCTTGCGCGCCAAAGCAGCCAATCTGGTTTCTACCAAAAACGCATGGTCATCCCCAAGCTTGATGCCCACAAGTTCAGCCGTAAGCCGCTTGAGAGCCTCATAATAGGAGGGCTTTAAAGAAAGTGATCCGCTCATGTTTTATCAGTTCTTTATCTATCAGCCAAGCAGGCCGACCTCGGAGAATTTTGATTCCAATATATCGGAATCAAACGGTTTCATGACATATTCGTCCGCCCCTGCATCCAACGCCTCGGCGATTTTTATCACGTCGCGCTCCGCTGTGCAAAACACAACAACCGGCTTGGTGCCGCCGTCCGTCTCGCGTAAAGCTTTCAGAAAAGACAAACCGTCCATTATCGGCATGTTCCAATCCAGTAATATGGCGTCTGGCATGAAGGTTTTGCAAATTTCCATAGCTTCGCGGCCATCACCAGCCTCGCTCGGCTCGAATTGTAAATCGCGCAATATCCGGCTTGCCACCCGGCGGATCATTTTGCTGTCATCGACTATCAAACATGTTTTCGTCATATTGGCCATCACATCTCTCACATATTGACGGCAGGCACGAAATAGTCGCCCTGCCCTTTTTTCTGGATTTTCTCTTGGATTTTCTCTTGGCTTTCTTCTTGGGTTTTCTCTTGGATTTTCTCTTGGCTCTTTAACGGGCTGATAATTTCCAGTATTTGGACATCCAATCCCGTGTCGACCCCGTGCATAACATCCCGGTCAGCTTTTTTGCGCACCTTGTGGTTTATGCGCCCGCCCATAGTTTGAAACCCTGACAAAGCTTCGTCAAAGCCCCCATGTTGCAGCTCTGATACTTTGTATCCTGGCCAGCTTACGGAAATAAGATTATGACGCCCCCGGTCTTCACCTGTCACAGAAATTTGCCAAACTCGTTTTTTGCTCGTGTGGGTTTGGGTTTCCTCCACCAAGCCTGTGCGAACAATACTGAGGCATATTTGCTCTATAACCCCCTGTAACGGTTTGGCGATACTGGCATCAATGCCGTCAAAATCCGCCGCATAGGATATACTGATACCCTTGGCGTTTAAGCGGGCTTCGCTTAACACCCGGTTGGTAATGCGCCCCATCATGGTTTCAAAGCGAATTTCAGGCGACTTTTGTGCCTGTGTCGTTGGCAATACTGCCTGTGACGTTGGCAATACTGCCTGTGACGTTGGCAATACTGAATGGGCATTGCTTTCATATTGTGTGAGAAAATCCAACGCGGTTTTTGGATCGCCTTCACGCACCAGATGCAGTAATGGTGCGAGAACTTGCGCCGCATTTTCATTGGCCGCCTTTAAGGGTTGCGCAAACACATCAGGTGCGCACGAGGTGGTTTGCCCCGACTGCAAAGCTTTAAACTCCGGGTCGATTTCACACAGGCCGGTTGCGTACAGGCCCAGCAACGAATTAAGACGCGCCAGATATGTTTGGAAATTTACACCCGTATCCGTATCTGGCCCACTGCGGCTCAAAACATCTTCACACAACAAAGCGGCCCGGTAAATGGCACGCGCTTTTAGCGGTATGGCCTTTTGTTTTATGTCCATCAACGTCGCTTGCGCATCACCCTCGGATCGGGCCAACAGGCGCAACTGCTTATGGGCAGAGGTGACAAAATGGCGTTCAGCAGCATACATAACGAATCCGGGACTAAAGTACGGATTTCACTGTGCAGGTAATTGGTTAAAGACGACTAAACAAAATGCTGTCGCCAAATTTTTTCTAGCTGATTGATCAACTGGGCAGCACGGCAGTGAACACAACCGTTTCACCGTTAATTTCGGCTTTGATACTACCCCCCGTTTCGCGCACAATCATCCCGGTGTAAAAGGGTTGTATATTGCGACCATCAAAGCCTTTTTCTGGTGCTTTTCCGGCGAGCGTAAGGGTGACAATTTCCTCCAGGCGGGCTCTGGGGCCAGTGCATGTAAGGGATATATTGGCCGCTTTTGGGGTTTGTGTCGCTTCCACAACAACCGTGCCGCCAAGAGGAATGGTTTGCACGGCCAACATCACCAGGTTCAGCAAAGTGCGCGCACCCGATGTTCCAAGACCATCCGTAGCCAGTTGCCAATCCAGAACGATCTTGCCGTCAGGATATACGCCCCGGCTCAAACGTTCCAATTCTGCGCTGGCAATGACGGCAGGGGCCGAACCACCCGCGCCAAAGGCGATACGCAAAAATTTCAATTTGGCAGAAGCCTGCTCCGCTCCGACTTTAATCAACCCAATGGCATCGTCGTGCATGTCGGCACTGTCTTCGTCGCTGAGCAAATACAAACCATTTTCCAGCGCCCCGACCGGGCCAACCAAATCATGGCAGATGCGGGCGCACATAAGCGCGGCCAGGTTAGAAGCGGTGAGTTTTATTACAGGGTCTGACATAAGCGGATTTCACAATAGAGGATTACAAGATGATTCGTTTGGACAAATCATAGCCACAAATTTGCCAGATCAAAGAAAATTCGGCTTTAGCCAACCACGCGCCATAGACCGTCGCCAAGCTTGATCATTTCACCCGGCTTGGCTTTCGCGGTCAATTTTTCGCCTGTTAGTCCGGCGATAATTGATACGGACACTTTTTTCGCACGGGCCGCCTTCGTGTAAATAGACTTGCGCTTGATGTTAATTTCGTTGACGGCGGCGCGCACATCTTCGCTGACATCCGGTTTTACAAACCCGATATAGCCGTCCAATTGTTCCCCGACCAAGCCTTGGGTCTTGGCTAGATCAACGCGTGATTTCGCGCTTGGAGTTTGCGCGTGTGCGCTGGCACTCAAGACCGGTGTGATTGCAACACCTGCAAAAATCAGGCTGGTCATAAAAACGGCGCTTAATGTTTTTCGCATAAATTTCATCATAGCCTCCTAAAATACGTCCGGATTATCGGCCAGCAAGTCCTCGATGTCCTTGTCAAGGCGCACGCGGATTTCTTGTTGAATATTAACGTTCAGATTAATGATAATCGGTTTGTCGGACGGCTCGATTTTGACCGTGGTCTTGCAGCCCGCACCAAGGAGGGTCACGGTAGCAAAGCTCGCTATCAAACCGGATTTTAAAATCATATTCATAAGCACACTCTATATGGCACAAGCTGAACTTGCCATTAACGGAGAGTTTAAGCAACGGTCATTTCGGGTTGGTTTCATTGTCGCGTACCTCCAATATCCGCGACAGGTTTTTCCGGGTTGAGAAAGCCCCCGTCATATTGCGGGCAAGATTAGCCAAATCACCGGTGATGGTGGTGTCAAACACAAATGGCTGCCCGGATAATATTTCGGGATTATTACCGTCAAACACAATTCTAAGCGCCATAGCACCGTCAAGCGGCCCGTCTATACGGGCTTCCAGTTGCTTGTACTTAAAATTACGCAAGGCCTGAAAAGCATAACCCGCATTCTCGTTTTGCGCAGCCGCCGCTTCTGTCCCCGCACTTGTATAGCGGATGACCCCGCCGTCTTTAATGCCGAGCACCCCGTCGTCGATCACTACATTAACGCCGTTTATACGGGCAGGCAGGACGCCGGAAACCAGCCCCGTAGCACTCAATTTATCTTTGCCAATTCCGGATAAAATGGTCGCAAGTTCAATATCTTGCACATGCACAACCACCCGGTTTTCAAAATCACCAAAACGCCAATTTGTCGGCGCGAGGAATATTTTTCCCGGCGTGGTTTTGCTTTGCCCCACTTCTATATTTGCGCCATCTATATTTAATATGGGCCATTCTGCCTGGTGGATTACAAAGCCGCCGGGATTGATTTCAAACTTGATGCGCCCGTCTTTGAGCGGAAAACCGGGGTCAAAACCGCTAATTGTCGCCCTTTGGATCCCGTCAGTTTGCAGGGGATATACGCTGGACAGGGTAATATGTGCATCAATACCGCTCACCGGCCCGACAAGTGTACCAATGTTTAAACCTTTAAGCTCGGCGCTTCCCTTTGAGCGCACCGGCTGACCACCGCCAAATTCGAAATCAAAGGCAGCCGAGATATCACCGCTCACATCCGCCAGCCTGCCGCGCAAAACCGGCACCAGATGTTGGGGTTGCAAGCCGTTCGGCTCAAAGCTGATGTTCGGAATGTTGATTTTAGCCGTGCCTCGACCGTGTTTTGAGCGAAAATCTATGTTTATAGGTGTGTCTGTTGTTCCCGGTATATTCGTGATAGCCTGACCCGTAAGCACACCGTTTATGAGCCTTGCAGTGCCTTTTACGGGCAAGGCAGGAAGCCCGTCTCCGACCATGACGGCGCGCTCGATTTCGTATTTGGCGTTAATATTATCGGGACTGCCTGAAAGCTGCAAATCCATGTTTTCAGCCGTAAGATTATCGGTTTTGACCCGTGTGAGCGGGCTAAAAGCCTCAAATGTCATTCCGCCGTTCCCATCCATATATACATCAAGTGTGCCGTCTGGTGATGCAATATGGGTGCCGGGCGCAGGGAAATTTTCGGATTTTATATCCGTGTCCTTGATTTTCATGCGCCAGTGTTGGGGGGATTTTGAAAAATCCACCACCAAACCTAAACGACCTAATTTTGCATCCAAATGCCGCTCGCCTTGTGGGCCTACAAGCCCGGAGACCACATTTTCAAGCACCATCCCCATAAAATGGCTTTGGGCGCGACCATTATTGGTTTTTTGCAACAGCTTGTCTTGCGGTCGCAAGTTGAACTGCAAATCCTTCGCCGTCCAACCAGACCGGTTGGAAAATTCTGTCAGTGAAATCGGTGCTGTTGGTGTAAAACCAAGGGTGAAATCTCCCTGATTTAGCTGCAAATTGATCTCCCCGTCAGACTTCAGCCCGCGGACAAAGCCCCCCGGCACCGGCCCGTCATAATCAAGCCGACCGCCCATACGCACCTTACCAGTATTGCTGCCAGTATTGGTGTAGGCAAAATCCAGATCAAATGGCGCCAAGCGAATTTCGCGCCCGTCATTGTGAAGCCGCCAATTGCGCAGGCTGTGAAATTTGGCCTTAATTTCGGCAATACTGTCCAACCCCAGCCCGTTCACGCTATTGGCGCGCAAGGACAATCCCTTCACCTCAAGAGCCTGCACACCCGTCCAATCGACATCCGCACGCACATCCAGCGTTTGAGCGGCGAGATTATAGACGACGAAATCAGTATTGGGATGCGGTGTAAATATAGCCGACTGGCCCGGTGTATGCCCTGACATATGCTCTGGCGCATCTCCCGAAGCTTTCATATGCAATGGCCTGTGCAAGCGCACCTTATACCCGCCCGCAGATTTATGGTAATGGCCCTGCGCCTGTAAATCGAACCCGTTTAAAAGCCCTTCGGCCTTGCCCATCAAAACTCTGGTAAACTCCTTAGCAATGGGGGTGTTGCTCAACAGGCTATGGGCGGTTAACTGGTCGGCCAGTTGTTGGCGTCTGTCTCTGTCCTTGACCCTGAACCTTTGCAGGGCGATTTGCCAACCGGCGGACACAACAGGACGGCCATTTGCGGCCCTTGCGGCTTTGTCCAGATCAATCCGAATATCCCCGCCGCCGACCTGGTAATCTTTGGTGTCTAGAGTGTCCGCTTTTATGGTCGCTGTGCCGGATAAACTTGGCGCGCCCATATCCGTCCCGCGCACGAAATTGATCTTAAACTCACTGGCTAAAGAGTGCGCAAAGACGACATTGCCGGGTGACAGTGCAGCACTAAACCCCGTAGAGCTAGCCGTACCGGAGATTTCAAACACCATACCGTCTTTGGTGTTGAGCAATATATCGTGCTGGATTACACCGCCCAAACCATCTGCTGTAAAATCCGTATTCTCACTGAGCAATTGCGCGCTCCAGCGCCTGGCGTTGTGTATTTCGGTGGTGATTTGCGTTATACCTGATCCCAAAACCACATTACCCGAAACCACATTATCATGCATTAATGTCCAATCGAGCCTTGCATCTTCAATGGATATTCCCCTCGTCGGCAAGAGGAGCGGCCCACCCGTTCCAGAACCAAACCACGGGCTTTCAATTGTGCCGTCCGTGTTGAAGCTAATCTTGGCCACAGGGCTTTGTAAAGCCAGTTTTTGCAGTCTGTCAGGGCCTTGCTTGCCCAGATCATAATCAACAATTATGCGCTTGGCCGTGAAAACCACATTTCCGTTTTTTTCGATTTTGATATTGTCAACCACGGCTTGATCCAAGGACAATTTATCCAACTTCAACGCCACCTCAAAACCATGTTTGGCCAGTGCGGCGCGGATCCTGTTTTCCGCCAATGCAAAGCGAAAAAACCAGACCAGAACCGCGCTTAGCGCTATGGCTGCCAGCAACAAAAAAACCGTCCACACCAATATGCGCCATTTGCCTTTAGTCGTGCCTTTAGTCGTGCTTTTAGTCGTGCTTTTTGCCACCTTACCAATTTGTGACAATTTGGCTTTGTCTGTTTTCTTTATTTGCGCATTCATAAACACTATTCTATAAAACCAAAATACTGGTCTATAAAACCAAAATACTGGTCTATAAAACCAAAATACTGGTCTATAAACCCAAATTACCGGAACACGGTAGGATAAAGTTCACGGGCGGGGGCGCACGTTAACCAATCATAAGGTATAACTATGGCAATACCAGCCGTGATAGCATATGAGCCTTATATAAAGACGTATATAAAGACCTATGTCGAGGTTCTGATGCATGGGCTAGAAACAGGCGGGGAAGGCGAAATATGAGTTTTGGAACAGACAAGATACGCAACCAACTGCGCTGGGTACAGGCGGCTGTGCGCAATGACGCCAAGACCCTGCTCAAAAATACAAGCATCAAAACCCGGAAGAATGCAAAACCTGTAGCCATCTTCGCAAGTCTTGTTCTGGTCAGTGTGGTCGGTCTCGGCCTGTCCGTTGGCGACCGTGAGGCGGCTTCGGAAATTCCCGCCGTGGATATTATATCCGTGACCCCGACTTTAAGCGCGGCGGAACTTTATGATTTCCGCCCATTTGACAACCAGACACCTCCCCATCACGCAACTCTGGCATTAACACTGAAATCCGGGCAATCCTTGGGGCCGCTTTTGCAAACAAACGGGGTAGAGCCCGGCACGGCCTATGCAGCCACAGAGGCATTTTCCAAAGTCTATGACCCGCGCAATTTGCGGGTGGGCCAAAAGATCAATTTGTATTTCGGAACCAACGAGCGCGCAAATTTCGCAGGTCTCAGCCTGAAACCCAATGCCGAAAATACCGTATTCGTAGAACGGGGATTAGACGGAAATTTCACCTCTAAAAAAATCGCGGCGGAGTTTGACAAAACCCTGGTCAAGGTCGAGGCGGGCATTGAAAACAGCCTGTATCTAGACGCCCAGGCTTTGGGTGCGCCGGATAAAGTGATCGCCCAATTTGCGCAAATCTATGCCCACAGTGTCGATTTTCAGCGCGACATCCGAAAAGGTGATAAGTTTGAAATGATGTTCGAGCTTTACCGCGACCATCAGGGCAATACCGTCAAGGCCGGGGATTTGGTGTTCACCAGTTTCTCGCCGCGCGGCAAAACTTTCGAATATTTCTTGTTTGAAAAATCCAATGGTCGCGAAGGCTATTACGATAAAAAAGGCAAAGGTGCCAAGCGTATGTTGATGCGCACCCCGGTCAACGGCGCAAGGTTGTCCTCGCGCTTTGGCAGTCGCAAACACCCTATTTTAGGCTACCGTAAAAACCATACGGGTGTCGATTTTGCCGCCCCCAGAGGCACACCGATTATGGCGGCCGGTACGGGCACGATATTGCACGCCGGGCGGCTTGGCAGTTTTGGCAATTATGTCAGCATTCGCCATTCGGACGGCTATGTCACCGCCTATGCCCATATGTCAAAATTTGCCCGTGGGGCCAAAAAGGGACGGCGTGTCGTTCAAGGCCAAATCATCGGCTATGTGGGGACAACGGGCCGCTCCACCGGCCCGCATCTGCATTATGAAGTGCATAAAAGAGGCAAAAAAATCAACCCAATGACCCTCTCGACCCTGTCCGGCAAGCCCCTCAAAAAATCCGAATTGCCGGCGTTTAAAACCAGGGCCAAAGAAATCATTGCGCTGAAAGCCAGCACCGGGCCAGCCTTGATCATTGAAACACCGCTAATTGTTGAAAACGCGGAGGCTGTGACAGACGCAACTCCAACCGTAAATTTGGTGCCAGACGTTCAATAGTTGCGGCTCAATATCCAAACTTATAGACCTTGCGGTTTTGTGTAACTTGCCTATGTTATAGTAGACATATTTCACAGGAGGCCCAAATGCTCGATTTATTCAAACAGTTTTTTTCTTTCAAGAAATTGATGAAAGACCGCCTGGTTGCGGCATTTTTCTTCCTGGGGCTGGTTGTGGTCGTGGTCAGTTTTTTGTCCACATTGGGCAGTGCATTTGCCGCCTTTGGCAAAGGTTATTTCCTCGGCGGGCTCGGCTTATTCTTGGCCGCATTTTTTAAAATCCTGTTCCTGTTTGTCACCCTGCGCCTGATCAGTGAATTGATGATCGCCATTTTCCACATCAATAACAATCTATCCCCGGACGGCGGCAAGTCCGACACTGCCGATATTGATGTGTTCGAGACAACCCGCGAAGCGGCAACAAAGGCGGCCAAATCCGCAAGCTCTGCCACCAAATCCGCCTACGAAAAAACCAAAACCAAGCTGGCCGAACGCGGCAAAGACGACGATGAAGATTACCCGGACTACGAAGACACCGCCCCCCCCAAGCCGAAACGGCCTGCTGTGAAAAAGCCTGTCGCACGGAAAACGACCAGAAAACCTGCGGCTAAAAAGACAACAGCCCGCAAAACCGCAACCCGTAAAAAACCCGCCGCAAAAAAACCGGCACCAAGAAAAACCCCACCGAAGAAATAGTGGGGTTGGTGCGGCTTGAATCATTTTAGGCTGACCAGCGATAGGCTGGTCGGGTTAGGTCATCGGTGAGCCATGTTTTGCGCACATTTCATAATTTTTTGCCCCGTTAATCTGAGGCTTTGTATTTGGCAATTTCCGCAGCCTTTTCCTTCATGAAATTATACGTCTCAACTTCAACTCCACATTCATCAATACCTAGGGCCTGTGGACATTTAAGACAGGTCACTTGTGATTTTTCTACTCCGCTTCCGGTCATATACATACGCCAAAATTATAGATAGCTAAATTGTAGCTGTGCTCTTCTGCGAATCTGTGAATTCCTTATTATCTGTTTCGTAAAATATCAACATGATCTACAAGCAAAGTTTGCCGCCTATCTTGTAAATTCACAGTAAAGAAATACGTCCCGGCCGGCACATAAAGTCGTCTATAATTTGGCATGGGAAGATATTACAAATATTGGTGCGCGGCTCAAGTCGGCAATTTATTTTGTAGGGTGGATTAGCCTCTTGGCGTAATCCACCGCGCGGTGTATGCCAATGGTGGATTACGCGCAAAAGGCGCTAATCCACCCTACGAAGTTAAATCGTTGAGAAATTTGCTATGGATGATACAGAAGACAAAATCGCGAAAAAAAGAAAAAATATTCGAGCAAAAGTAAATGCTATAAAACCATTTCGGTGTAAAAACCTGATTGCAGTTTTGGAAAATCCAGGCAACCTAAAAAATATCGGAACAACTATTCGCAATATTGATGCTCTTGGCGCCGAAAAAACCTATATCATTGATAGCCGGGGTCTTCTCAAAGACGACTGGGAGGAAATGAGAAAGACAAAAAGCCTTCTCAAACTGTCCGCTTCGGCAATCAAATGGAGTTTTGTCAAAGGTTTTGAAAGCACGCAAAGCTGTCTTGACCATTTGCAACATAAAGGCTTTGTCAATGCTGTCACCTCGCCCCATATCAAGGGCAAGACGAATGTGGTTTTACATGAGGGCGACTACACCCATGCCAAACTTGCTGTCTGGTTCGGAACAGAGGGCCGCGGCATCAGTGATCTGGCGGTTGAACAAAGCGAAATGTGCATCAATATCCCCATGTACGGCATGATTGAAAGCCTCAATCTAGGCACGTCCACCGGCATTGTGCTGTATGAAATCACCAAACAAAGACGCGCTTATCAGGCAAAATACAAACGCGCAGGTAAGAAACGCCCGATCGAACAATCTTGAGCCAGAATTAAGTTAGCGAGAACTCCAAACCAAATCAGCCTCGGTCTTGGCCCGCACTTCGTCCATCTCAACACCCGGTGCTAATTCCGTAACCCTGAACCTGCGCTCGCCCTCTGCGCGGGAAAACACGCCCAAATCCGTTATCACCATATCGATGCAATCGCGCCCGGTTAGCGGCAATGTACACTCCGGTAAAAATTTAGACTTCCCGGCTTTGTTGGTATGGTCCATGACCGCGACACAGCGTTTTACGCCGGCCACCAAATCCATGGCGCCGCCCATGCCTTTGACCATTTTTCCGGGGATCATCCAGTTGGCTATGTCGCCGCCCTCAGAGATTTCCATAGCGCCCAGGATTGAAATATCAATATGACCGCCGCGTATCATGGCAAAGCTTTCGGCTGAATTGAAATAGCTGGAACGGCGCAGCTCGGTGATGGTCTGTTTGCCCGCATTGATCAGATCGGGGTCGACTTCGTCCGGGTAAGGAAACGGCCCCATGCCGAGCATACCGTTTTCGCTTTGCAGCGTCACATCAACCCCGTCGGGGATATGATTGGCCACCAGGGTCGGAATACCGATACCCAGATTGACATAAAACCCGTCTTTAAGTTCCTTGGCGGCGCGGCGCGCCATATCGTCTCTGCTCCAACTCATGATTTACGCTCCCTAACTGTCATATTTTCAATACGCTTCTCGCATTTGGCTTCGATAATGCGCTGTACGAAAATGCCCGGCGTGTGGATAGTATTTGGATCCAGTTCGCCGACCTCGACCAGTTCGTCGACCTCGACCACCGTCACCTTGCCCGCCGTGGCCATCATCGGGTTGAAATTACGCGCCGTCTTGGCGAACTGCAAATTGCCCTGGGTATCGCCGCGCCAGGCCTTGACCAGGGACAGATCGGCCTTGAGGCCCGTCTCCATAATATAGGTTTCGCCGTCAAATTCGCGGGTCGGCTTGCCCTCGGCGATCACCGTGCCGTATCCCGTCTTGGTGTAAAACCCCGGTATCCCGGCCCCCCCGGCCCGAATACGCTCGGCCAATGTGCCTTGGGGGTTAAACTCAAGCTCCAATTCGCCGGCCAGAAACTGGCGTTCAAATTCCTTGTTCTCGCCCACATAGCTTGAGATCATTTTCTTGATCTGGCGGGTTTCCAATAAAAGTCCAAGCCCAAACCCGTCCACCCCGGCATTGTTGGAAATGGCGGTGATATTCTGCGCACCAGAGTCGCGCAAAGCCGCGATTAAATTCTCAGGTATGCCGCACAGCCCGAACCCTCCGGACATTACGGTCATGCCGTCAAAGGTCAGACCTGCGAGAGCCTCGGCGGCATTTTTATAAACTTTACTGCTCATATTTTCACCCGTGTTCAATTTTCAGATCAAGTTTTAACGGGAATGAAAAAATATGCTATACCAAAACACGTGGATAGCCAAATTTTTCATATCGCTATACCTGAATTGCTATTATGTAAGCTATCGTTTTCCCCTCCACCTTATACCCCCTCACCTTGTTCCTCTCCCCAAAGGAGAGGAGACCACATTACAATTTTCTTTATTTTACTATAACTCGGAGCATACTGAACCACTTGTGCTGACGGCCAACAAGACACTCAAGGCACCGTCTCCTCTCCTTTGGGGAGAGGAATAAGGTGAGGGGATCGTTGGTAGAGGCGTCGCGTAATATCACGAATTGCCATGTGTTCGTGGCCTATTTTGAAAAGCCGCCCTATTGCAGAGCCGCCAGGGCTTTTTTGGCCGGTTTTAAACCGGCTAGGTCGACGGCCATTTGGTAATGGGTTTTTGCGGTGGTTTTATCATCCGTCTGGGCGAAAATTTTACCGAGGCGGTAATGGGCATAGGCAATATAATCTTTGTTGTCGTGGCCTATTTTGATAAATTGCGCAAAGGCCGCTTTGCCTTTTTCGTACTCGACCTTTCCGACTTGCGCGGTTTTTCCGATCAGGTAGCGACAGTCCTGGTTTTCTGGTTCATGCTCCAGACAAGTCTCGAAAACCCCTATGGCCTCTGCGTATCTTTCTTGCTGACCCAATCCGCTCCCTTTGGCCAATAATGTTTTGGTGTTGGTCGGATCGATGGCAAGTGCCTTGTTAATATGCGCCTCCGCCTCAGCGAATTTCTCCTCCTTGGTAGATAAAGTCGCCATGATGACATGGCCGCGCACGGGTTTAAGCTCCATCATTCTTGCGATCAGCTTGCGCGCTTCATCTTTGTCGCCGCCGGCTATGCCCGGAGCTTGCAAATGAAACTGGATCAAGCCTTCCAGCGCGCCAATGTGATTGGGGGCCAGTTTTAGGGAATGCTCGGTAGAGGCTTTTATTTTCTTGGCCAAGCCCAATTGTTTGAGCTTGCCAACCTGATTGATCCGCGATGCGTAGGCATTGGTCAGCATCAGGCTCATATCTATGGTGTCTTCGCCGTTTTTTTGGGCTTTTGTGATGGTTTTAGCCGCTTGCTTGTAGTTTTCGGCCTTCATGAGCGAGCGGGCTTCAATATAGGCAGCACTTTTGACCTGGGTTTTTATCTCATTGGCCTGGGATATGCCGACCAAAAACAGCAAACACAAAGCGGCCAAAATAGCATATGTGTGTGTGAACGGTTTGAGATTTACATGTGTGACATTCATAGAAATTCCCCTGCTTGCCTATTGGCCCTGTTTGCGTATTGTTATGTGCTAAATAAATGATACAGATAAGACAAATTACAAATGGGATAACATTATACCACATCTTACATTTTGCCACATTTCTACACTATGTCACATGGTATAAAAATTATGGTTTGTTAAAACGGTAAAACGCGGGAGTACATCATGACAAATCCACAATTTCCAGACTTGCTTATGTGGGCCATACCGTTTTTTATACTTTGCATCGCATTGGAGATTTGGTGGCTTAAATATCATCCGATCAAAAACGCCTATACGTTTAAAGACGCGCGCACATCTTTGCTCATGGGGCTTGGCTCGACCATTAGCGATATATTGTTAAAAGTACTGTTGGTTGGCAGTTTGTTTTGGGTCTGGCAATTTCGGTTTTTTGATCTGGGGGCTTCGATCTGGGTCATCCTGCTCGCCTTGGTGGCGACGGATTTCGTCTATTACTGGATCCATTTTACCTATCACAAATCCCGCTGGTTCTGGGCCACCCATGTTGTACATCATTCCTCCGAGCATTTCAATCTCACCACGGCCCTGCGCCAACAATGGACCAACGGCATTTCAGGCGCGGTGTTGTTTAAAGTCCCTCTGGTTTTGTTAGGTATACATCCCGGCATTATCGTATTTGTCATGGCAATAAATTTGATTTATCAGTTCTGGTTTCACACGGAAACCGTCAAAAAAATGCCGAAATGGTTTGAATTTATCTTCAACACACCGTCGCACCACCGGGTTCACCACGGACGCAATGCCCGTTATCTCGATTGTAATTACGCCGGTATTTTAATCATTTGGGACAGGATGTTCGGTACATTTGTCCCTGAACTGGACGAGGAAAAAGTTGATTACGGGATTGTCAAACCGCTAAAATCCTACAACCCGTTTGTGGTCGCATTTCACGAGTTTTTTGCCATTGGCAAGGATATTTTCGCACCCGGATTGACACTGGGCCAAAGGTTTAAATACCTGTTCGCCCCGCCGGGTTATTCCCACGATAATTCGCGGCAAACCGTGGCCGAAATAAAAACGGAATTTACCCAAAAATTTCCTGACCAGGAAGGCACACCAGGCTTGCCTGAAAGATAGAACATGGCTTGCCACAAAGATAAAAACCTGGCCGGCCAAAAACATGAGGGCTTATTAAGACAAAATTAGCCATATTTTCGCACAATAGTCCATGAGTATGAGATTTTATCTACGGAGACTGTGATGCGTATTTTTTCTGGCGTTTTAATGGCAACAACAATATTGGTGATCGGCGGCTGTTCCACCACTGCCGTCAACCCGAATTACCAGCAAACCACCACATATAAGGGCAGCAGCCCTTACAGCAATGAAGCAGTGCTTCAACAGGCTGGGTATCAAACAAGCCAAGACCAAACCCAGGCTCCGGCTCCCGTCACCTACGCAACAAATAACCAACAAGCCTATACCCAACAAGTCTATCAGGACTGCATCTCCAAAGAGAGTAACCGCAAACTTATAGGCGCGGCGGCTGGCGGCATTGTCGGCGGCTTGCTTGGCCGTAAAGTTGGCGGCGACAACAAAACCCTTGGCACCGCCGCAGGTGCCGCCATTGGCGGTGCGACAGGCTACGGCATTGCCGACAAAACCATACGGTGTGACCAAGTCAGTGCGCCCACGACACAAAACCAATCCGCACACATCAACCACCCCGCCCAAGCCGTTTCCTATGAAAGCCAAGCTGCGCCAACATCCCCCGCGCACCCCGCTCAGGGCATTCAGGAAAACACACAGAGCATCGGCGACGCGGGAACGCCGGGATATTATGCGGTCAATGGCGGCACCCCCCCTCTTGGCACCCCCCCTCTAAGTACCGGGCAGCCGCAATATGCGCAAATCAGGCCCACATCGCCGCAAGCCTCCCACCCGGCTCCAGTTTCGACCCAAACGACTTTTGCCATGCCAACCCAAATTCTCCCCCCCGGCACAAGCCGCTACAGGGTTATCGCCGGCGACACTCTGTATTCCCTGGCCCGCACCACATGTAGCAGTGTCGCGGAAATTCAGCGTCTCAACGCAATCAACCGGGATTTCTACATTCGCGCCGACGATGATATTATCCTGCCAAGCGGAAGATGTATCCAATAGGCGGCCATAAAAATGCTGGCCGAAATGTTGGCCAACATGCGCACGTGACTCTAATCCGAAGTTTTAAAGGTTTCGTTTAAATAGGCGGCCAAGCGGACACCGGATTGGCTGAGGCGGGTGCGCACGGTATTTCGGTGTTCAAACACATAGCTCCAATTCACATCATTTTCTGGATCCGGATAAATTGTGTCTCTAATCTGCGCACTTTCAGCCGCCCATACCACCGGGTTCGTCTCTGACCAGTTTTTGACCTGTTCGGGCGTAATACGCCGGGACAACCAATTTTCCAATTCCCTATACGACAGCTCCTCTTGTCCGATTATGCTCGTGTCCCATACTCTGTGCAAATTTGTCAGTTTCCCGAAAAATGTTATTTTAAAATCATTCCCCCCCCGATCATCTCCGTTCCCGGCATGTAGGGGTTGGTGTAGATCCCCAACCAGATGAATGATGAAACGTAGTGCCAGCCTCTTTTCTTCCCGGCTGGCTTTTTCGTCTTTCAAAACTGCGGTAAACTTTTCAAGAGCGGTTATGGCATCGCCTTTCTTGGGCGCGCCAACTTGCTCATATGTTTTGCCTTTGGGGATGGTGACATAATGGTACGGCCCCGCCTCATGTCGCCAGAAATCTTCCTGGCTGGCGCGCATAAAATCAGGCCAGGTCGAAGCTTCGGCCAAATCCTCAACGCCTAAAATGCTTAGAACCGCCGCTTGAGCGTCCGCATGCAAATGCTTTTGGGCAATCTGGCCAATGACCCGGTGCCCGGTTTTACCCCAAGCCCAGGCATTGGCGGGGATGAGCATTAAAGCGACGAAAATGGAGAGTATGAATTTCATAATATTTCATGTCCTGTCAGTTTATGGTTGGCAAACCCAAAGTCATACCAACATCATATCTGGGCCGATACTTGCCCAAGAATTACATATCCATTGTTGCGCAAGTTGATATAATGCGCAAGTCTGTAACAGTTAAAGTCTAGGCGCAGAAATACTGCGGGCATATTGGAGAGAAATTTCATGCGTAAACGGTTTGCCAAAATTCTTGCCACTGTCGGCCCGGCCAGTGCGGCCCCGGATACCTTGAAGCTTTTGCACGAGGTCGGGGTGGACGCGTTTCGGCTCAATTTCTCCCACGGCGACCACGCAGACCATGCCCGCGCCATTAAAAACATCCGCGCCGTAGAAACGTCCAGCGGCAATTCCGTAGCCATAGTCGCGGATATGCAAGGGCCAAAAATCCGGGTTGGCACATTCGCGGGCGGGAAAATCACCTTGCGTTACGCAGAAACGGTCAGCCTGGAACTCGGCGACAGTTCTGACAAATCCGGCCTCATCCGCCTGCCCCACCCTGAGCTAATGAACGCATTATCTGTGGGCGATGTCCTGAAATTTGACGACGGCAAATTAATGGTGACCATTACCAAAGTGACAAAATCAGGCCTAGAAGCCCGCGTCGATGTGCCGGGTATTCTCAAAAACAAAAAAGGCGTTAATGTCATAGGCACAGTCCTGCCCATGTCGGCCATGACCGATAAAGATAAAATAGATATGGATTTCGCCCTCAAGCAAAAGGTCGATTTTATCGCCCTGTCATTTGTGCAAACCATCCAGGACGTTTTAGACGCGCAAAAAATTATCGGCGACAAAGCCGGGTTGATTGTCAAAATCGAAAAACCTTCGGCAGTTGACGACATAGAAGCTATCGTGAAATTGGCCGATGCGGTTATGGTGGCGCGGGGTGATCTCGGGGTTGAACTGCCCTTGGAGCAAGTGCCCGTGGTACAACGCAAAATAATTGGCGTGGCCCGCGCCCTTGGTAAACCGGTCATCGTTGCCACCCATATGCTGGAAAGCATGATCGATGCCCCGACCCCGACCCGCGCCGAAGCATCCGATGTAGCCACCGCCATTTACCAAGGTGCGGACGCGGTGATGTTGTCCGCCGAAACCGCCGTTGGTCGCCACCCGGCTACGGCCGTGGCCATTATGGACAGGATTATCAAAGCCGCCGAGGGCGACCCGAGCTATCCAGACAATAGCCGCACCCATTTACGCCCACAAGCTACCATCAATGATGCCATTAGCCAGTCCGTGCGCGGCATAGCCGAAGTTTTGAATTGCAAGGCGGTGCTGGGCTATACCAAATCTGGCTCCACAATAAAGCGCATTGCCCGTGAACGTCCCCCCTGCCCCATATTAGGCCTGACGCCCGATAAGGCCGTGGCGTCCAGAATGGCCCTGACCTGGGGTGTGCGCCCGGTGGTCATGGATGACCCCAACAGCTTCGACGAAATGCTGTCCAGTACACAGACAATTGCCAAGGAACAAGCCGACGCCCGACCCGGCGATAAAATCATCATCGCCGCCGGCATTCCGTTCGGACGCCCCGGTACGACGGACACACTGAAAATCGCAACCATTGATTAGGCGGAATATGGCTAGGCTTTTTCTCTTTCTGATTATCGTAGGAACATTTGGTTTTACAACCAGCGTGTTCGGCGGAACCAACGCCACTATTTCAGGTTCTGGTAGGGATGCATATGTATTAATTAACTCATCCCTAGCTGGCACACTCTTGCTCCCAGCCATGGGCGTGGTAGCGGTTTTTTTCCCAAGACCAATTAGAATGCCGGACGGCATGAGGCCTGTCAGCATATGGCGGAGAAGTGCCGCCTTGATATTGGACTTGATTGTAGTGATGAGTATCCTGACACCCCCGATAGTATTGACAATGCTCTTCCTTGAAAAACTGGTGACAGGGGAATTTGTTTGGTCTGTTCACCGCACCTACACACAACCAACAGACCTCTTTATGTGGCCAATAATGATATTCTTATTTGTGATGATATTTTACTATTTTTACAAGCACGCTAAGCTCCAGCGTTCTACGGCAGGGCAATTCATCTTGGGCTATACAATTGTCCCCGTCAACGATCCATACCTTAGCCCAAAATATATGAACCGAACTTTTGGCGCAGCTTTTGCCGGGGCTATTTGGCCAATAACTCTTTTGGCAATGAGCCGACGTAAAGACGGCATTTTCTGGTGGGATCAGGATTCCAACACCAGGGCTGTTATGGTTTTATAAGGAGCGGTCAATTGCTTGAAAACACTTTGATTTTATCGGCGGTTTTGTTTGCCGCTTTTATTTTGATGTTGCCGCGTCTGGTCAAATCAAAAGACTGGCGTGCGACCATTACGCCTTTGGCCTCAATTATCGGCAGCGGGTTTTTGGTTTTGGGGCCGATTTTAAACGCATCCTACGGGAAATATGCGCCGCTTATCATGGCCGCATTGTGCGGGTTGGCGTTTTTATTTGGCGCCGCTATTCGCTTTAATATCGCGGCCATTGACGCACATCCGAAAGCCAGAAGCGCACTGGTGCTCAAACTTGAAACAGGTGCATCCTGGGTTCTGGCCTTTGCCTATATTATTTCTGTGGCCTATTATCTCAACCTGTTCGGAGCCTTTGGCGTTAGCCTGACCAGTGTCAGCGACGCCCACCATGCAAATTTGTTGACCACGGCCATGTTTTTGTTGATTTTAATGGTTGGATGGACGCGGGGTTACGGCGCACTGGAGCGCATGGAGCAGGTGTTTGTCGGCATAAAACTGGCCATTATTGCCGGGCTTTTGATCGGGTTGGCTGTATTTTTCACCAAAAAAGCCAGCGGCGGCGAGCTGGTATTTAACGACGCCACGCTAACGGGTTGGGCCGGTATAACCCTTGCCTTTGGATTGATTGTCACGGTTCAGGGCTTCGAGACATCCCGGTATCTTGGTGATGAATATGACGCCAAGACCCGTATTACGTCCATGCGCCGGGCCCAATATATCTCGGCGGCAATTTACATGATTTATATCGTGTTGCTTGCCTATGTATTTCACCACAACACCATTACACTGAACGAAACAGCAATCATCGACATGATGGCTATTGTCGCGCCAATATTGCCAGTATTATTAGTCGTCGCAGCCCTCAGCGCCCAGTTCAGCGCCGCTATTGCCGACACCAGCGGCGCCGGCGGCCTGTTTGAAGAATTGACCAAGAACAAGCTCAAACCCGCACAGGCCTACGCCTTGCTGGTTGCCGTAGGTATCACTTTGACCTGGAGCGCCAATGTGTTTGAAATCATCAGCTATGCCTCACGGGCCTTCGCCCTGTATTACGGCTTACAATCTGTCGTCGCAGCATTGACGGCATGGCGTACCGCACAGTATTTTCGTGCAGTTTTGTTTTCCGCCATGACCTTGCTGGCCATATTGATAGTTATATATGGTGTGCCAGTGGCGGGATGATTGCCAGCCCCGGATAATAATTTCATAGCATAAGCCTGACGACCGGGTATAATGCCTAGCAAAACAAGTGTATTAGCTCAAAAAATTAGGGGATTATCATGAAATTATTAGCATATATTGTCACCGCTTTTGTCGCCCTGAGCCATATTGGGTTTTTGCTGTTGGAAATGTTTTATTGGACAACCGCCTTGGGCCAAAAAATATTTGATCTGACCCCGGAGTTCGCCGAACAATCGGCAGTTCTAGCCGCCAATCAGGGGCTTTATAACGGATTTTTAGCCGCCGGATTGATATGGGGTCTGTTGGCCAAACGCACGGATCTCAAAATTTTCTTCCTCGCTTGCGTCGTGGTGGCCGGGATATTTGGCGCTATGACGGCCAACACATCCATTCTGTTTATTCAGGCCGCGCCTGCACTTTTGGCATTGGGGTTGGTGTGGTTTACACGACGTAGTGCAGTATGAGCATCAAATTTGTGAAAAGTATCGGGCTGGGGCTCTCATTGAGTTTGGCGGCCTGCGCAGACACGCCGCCCATTGCCAATTGCACCGCCAATCTGTTTGTTCTGGGCACGGCCCAGGACGCGGGCAAGCCGCAAATCGGGCAACACGGCGACCCGGCCTGGCGCGACGGTGCGTTGATCCGCACCGCCAGTTCCCTGGCCTTGGTGGACACAGCAGACAATCAATTCTATCTGTTTGACGCCACCCCCGACATCAAATTCCAGCTTTATGCATTGGCCCAATATAGCAATCAACCAGACACGAAATTGGCTGGGGTCTTCCTGACCCACGGCCATATGGGACATTATCTCGGGCTGGCCCAGCTTGGCCGCGAAGCTATGGGGGCCAACAATATCCCCGTCTACGCCATGCCGAAAATGCAAAGTTTTTTGGAAACCAACGGCCCGTGGGATTTACTGGTTAAACTTAAAAACATTGATATCAAACCGTTAACCGACCAAAATCCGGTCAAGCTCGGCGGCGACATTACCGTCACCCCCTTCTTGGTACCGCACCGGGGCGAATATACCGAAACCGTTGGTTTTCGCATTCAAGGGGCGGAAAAATCCGCTATTTATTTGCCCGATATAGATAGCTGGGAAAAATGGGACGAAATGGGGACGCGGCTTGAGGATATCATCACCGCCAATGATTATTTGTTTCTGGACGCAACATTTTATAGCGGCGATGAACTTCCTGGCCGCGATATGTCCAAAATCCCGCACCCGACCATCACCCACACAATAGAGCGGCTGCAAACCCTTTCCCCGGACGAGCGCACCAAAATCCATTTCACCCACTTAAACCATTCAAACCCGGCGAACGACGAAATCACCAATGCATTTGCGAGCATAGAAGAAGCCGGGTTTAACGTGGCAAAGGCAGGCCAAAGGTTTTGCCTGGATTAGGTAGTGTACTCATAAACTCAGGCCACAATGGCATGAGTCAATTTGTTCACTTGGCAGGCGTAAATTCGCAGGAAATGCTAGCATTTTCAAGAGTTTACAACGCACCAAGTGGGCAAAGTGGCCATGCAGGGTTGTCCGCAAACTCGGAGCTAAATCTGCTTCAATCTGCGTCGTCAAAGACCTCAGCCGGGCAGAAAGCCCGTCTTTCGCCCTTTTCCTAGCATATTTTCGCATATTTAGCTCCATTGTGGCCTGAGTTTATGAGTACACTACCTAGTTACTCCGTATAAACGCCCGGCTTAATGGAGTTGATGATGCTGTCGGCGGCGTAGGCATTATCAGGCAGATTATCCTCTGCATTCATCAGGATGATTTCCATGCTGGCCGTGACTTTTGAACCTTGCAAGGTGCGGGCAATATCATTGATCCCGATACCGACACCTACATTTGTGCGAGAACCCCGCCCATATCCATAACCACCACTACCGATACCAATGCCGACACTGGTCGAGACGGGGGAGCGGCCACGGTCATGGCTGCTGGTGTCGCTGCCGATCACCCGAAAATGGCTAAAGCCCGCGCCTTTGGTCAACTCGGCGGCCCGTAGCAGGGCCAGATTACGGGCTTCGTCGGCATCTCTAGCCGTGAAGCTGACCTGGAAACGATCGCTTTCAATTTGTTGGCTGGCAAAGCCGAGCCCGGCATTTTGCGCCGGGCCGTAGGCGGTCGGACCTGTGGCGCAAGCGGCCAAAAGCGTAATTGCAATCCCGGATAAAAGCATGTTTTTCATGGCTTAGCCCTTTTGAAGCGTTTGGTTCACACGGACTATACACCAAAGCATCCAAAAGTAAAAAACACAATACAGTTAAGCTATACCCATGTCAGGACTATGTTGGTGCGCTCATGCTGAAAAAATTACACTTGTTTCCGTCTGGATCGCGAAAATATCCGGCGTAAAACCCGCCTTCACCGCGCGGCCCGGCTGGCCCTGCACAGGCCGCGCCCAGTTCAATGGCTTTGGCGTACATTTTATCCACAGTTTCGGTGTCAGGCATAGCAAAGGCCGTCATAGCGCCATTACCCACTGTTGCGTCATTACCGTCATGGGGGCGACAAATCGAAAACGCAGGTTGTCCCGGTCCAACGGCCCATGCAATAAATTTACCTTCGTCCTGCATCATCCGTGCCGCTCCTAATTCTGCAAGCAACGCATCATAAAATGCCGCAGATTTTTCGAAATTATTGGTTCCCACCATTTGATAGCCAATCATAATATTCTCCATATTTACTGATTAAGCAAAGAGTATAGCTTGATTTTACCTAACAACCCAATTTATAAATGACTATACGCTATTCGAATTTGCCGCTATTCGGGTTTGCCTATCATGTTTGAGTGGGACCAATAACAGACACATAATGACAGACACATATAGCATAAATGACATTTTGAAACCGCTGGCTTTGACCGTGATTATTGACAACAAAGTCCGTGACCCGGAATTGTCAGAATTTGTTATCCAGGCAGACGGTATTTTGGAATTGCTTGGTTATGGCGATGCTATGGCCGCACAAGATATATTGGCCTGGTTTTATGAACACGAAAAAACTTTGGTGGGCCGCATAAAAGACGCCCGAAAAAACACCTATGTCCTCACTGCCCTGACCCGCTTTAAAGATGATGATATTGCCGTTGAAGCCATGTATGATGCCATGCTGGCCATTTCTATTTCCGACAAGGAATATCATGTGGACGAGTCCGATTTGGTCAAATCCGCAGCCAGCCTGTGGGGGTATCAACGCCCGCCTTTTAAAACCGTTGGCCGGGAATAAAGGGGCGTGATTGATTGGACATTGTTCAGTTCACTGGTCGGGCTTGTGTTTGTTGCCAGCATAACACCGGGGCCAAATAATTTCATGTTGATGTCATCGGGAGCTTTGTTCGGGTTCAAACGTTCTTTGCCGCATATATTGGGTGTTACATTCGGGTTTCCCGCTTTGCTGATTGCCACTATTTACGGTCTGGGGGCTATCATTGACCGTCTGCCTTGGTTGGTGACGATCGTCAAAACCATCGGTGCTGTCTGGTTGGCATGGATGGCAGTTCAATTTTTTATCGCCGCCTACCATATAGTATTGGCACATTATGAAGCTGAAACAAACCCAAAAAACAAGCCTGCCAACCGCGCCCGCCCGTTTCGCTTTTATGAGGCCGCTTTGTTTCAGTGGGCCAACCCGAAAGCCGTTCTTATGGCTCTGGCTACGTCGAGCGGCTTTGTAGCCATGTCCCCAAACATTCACATGCGCGCCTTGCTCATCACCTCCGTGTTCATAGTTTTCGCATTTTTATCGACCTGCACATGGACATTGGCAGGCAGCACATTAAGCCGCATCATGTCCCAGGGCCGCTCGGCCGTGATGCTAAATATTGTTATGGGTGCGCTGCTACTCGGCACCGCCGCCGTGATCCTCATGACCCCCACATAAGTCCGCATTGAAACTACTATGGTTTACAAATCTATAACGAAGAAACATGCCCATTAAATAACCAGGCTAATTTAGGGCCTGTGGACATTTAAGACAAGCCTAGCTACCACGCGGGATTGGCGTGCCGTAAAGTTTGTGGAAATACACACCGATACCCCGTGCATTTGGCAGGGTGTTATAGCCGTTCACCGTAATCGTTGGTACCCCTTTTGGTATATCCGCCCCTTTGGGCAGTACGAGCGTCGGGCAATTGTGATGCCCAGGACCGAGCAAAGCCGCCAATCCCGTGCGCGGATGGGCCAAGGTTTCGTAACGGATGTCTACAGCCTCTTTAATGGCCGGAAAATACGAAAGTACGCCCCACATCTCGGCGCACTCCGGGCAATATTCCCGGCGGCTCCCCAAATCTATACTGGCTTCAAACCCGGGGGCGAGAAGAAATAAAACTGGCTTGTCCATGATGGTTTCCTTGAACTACATAACTTGACGTTTCGCTCATTAAAGCCCATCTAGCCTCTCATGACAACAGACGTAAAAACAATAACCTTGGGCTGTCGACTTAACTTGCGCGAAAGCGAGATTATGGCGGATTATGCGCAAGCGCAAAACCTGGGCGAAGCGGTGATCATCAACACTTGCGCCGTTACCAATGAAGCGGCCCGCCAAAGCCGCCAGGCCGTGCGCCGGGCTGTGCGCGAAAATGCCAACAACAAAAACCGAGCTAAAATCATCGTTACAGGCTGCGCCGCACAGATTGAACCGGATGTTTTCAAAGCCCTAGACGGTGTCGAGCGGGTGTTGGGCAATAGCGAGAAAATGCGCACGGAAAGCTTCGCGCCAAATGCGAAATCCAAAATCAGCGACATCATGCAAACCCGCCATATATCTTTAGGCCCGGTAGGAAGTGTCGGCGAGCGCACCAATTTTCAAAGATCAAGGGCCATAGTACAAGTGCAAACCGGATGCGACCACCGCTGTACATTTTGCATCATACCATATGGGCGCGGCAATTCACGTTCCGTCCCGGCGGGGAAAATCGCCGCGCAAGTCAAGACGTTAAGCGAAAACGGGTTTAATGAAGTGGTGCTATCAGGCGTCGATATTTCCTCCTGGGGGGATGATTTTCCCGGTACACCAAAGCTTGGCCAATTGGTCAGCGATATTCTGGCCGCAGCGCCCGCCCTGCCCCGCCTGCGCCTGTCTTCTATTGACCCGGCGGAAGTGGACAAAAAATTGTTTGAACTCATGGCAACTGAACCACGCCTGACGCCATATCTGCATTTGTCCCTCCAGCACGGTGACAATATGATCCTCAAGCGCATGAAACGCCGCCACAGCCGCGAGCAAGCCATAAAATTATGCGCAGACTTGCGCCGGGTGCGGCCTGATATCAGTTTCGGAGCCGACATTATCGCCGGCTTCCCGACCGAGACCGAAGCTATGTTCGAAAACTCGCTCAAACTGGTTGATGCATGTGGTCTAGCCTGGCTACATGTATTTCCGTTTTCAGCCCGCTCAAACACCCCGGCGGCGCGCATGCCTTTGGTGGACGGCAAACTGGTCAAACAGCGGGCAAAATTATTGCGCGCAGCAGGGGCACGGGCACAAACCCGCTTCTTGAAATCCCGAGCCTATGGCTATGATCTGGCCTTGATTGAAAAAGGCGGGCAAAAAAGTCATCTGGGACGTTTGGCGGACTTTTCGCCGCTCAAATTACCACCGCATAATGAGCCGCCAGGACAGTTGCGCCCGGTGCGCATAACGGGGTATGCTGGCGGCCAACTATTGGGGGAATTGCTGTGAGCGCCGAGGAACAGGAAAACAAGAAAAAGAAAAAAGGCGGCTTTTTCAAACGCGCATTCGGCTTTAAGTCCAAAGAAGAAAAGCTGGCCGAAGCAGCCGCCCTCAAAGCCGAGCAGCAGGCCCAGGTCGATGCCCAGATGGCCGAACGTATGGCGATCATTAACGCTGCCGCCCTCAAAGCCGCCCGCGAACAAGACGAAGCGCACCTAAGCGAAGCTGAAAAAACCAGACTTGAACAACAAGAACGCAAGCAGGCGGTTGCACAAGCCGTCAAGGACGCCGAGGCGGCCAAAAGACTGGTCGAAGAAAAACGCTTGCGCGAACAAGACGCCAAATTAAAAGCCGAACAAGACGCCGCCCGCGCACAGGCCGAAGCCGTAGAGGCTGAACGCTTGGCCGCCGAAAAGCTGGCGAGAGAAAAAGCTGAAGCAGAAGAAATTGACCGCCTCAAACAGGCCGAAGAACACGCCAGGCAACAGGCCGACCGACAGGGGAAATTAGCAGAAGAAAAACTGGCGAAAGCCGAGGCGGAGGAAGCCGAACGCTTGCGAGCCGAAGCCAAATCCGCGCAAAAGCTGCGCGAACAAGAAGCCGCCCGCCTTAAATCCGAGCGCCAACAAGCCGAAGCCGAGATTGCCGCTCGGGCGGAAGCGGAACGTCTGGAGGCCGAAAAACTAGAAGCCGAGCGCCTGGAAGCCGAGCGCCTCGCTGCGCTGGCCGAAGCCGAACAGACCGCCAAGCGCAAAGACCTGGAAGCAAGGCTGATCAAAGAACAAGCCGAGCGGGTCGAAAAAGCCCGTCAGGAACGCGATGTTTGGGACGCCGAGCAGGCGGCTTTGCGGGCGCAGCAAGCTGGGCAGGGCCAGCAAGGGTTTTTGGGGCGTATATCAAAAGGTTTGAGCAAATCCACCTCGGCTATGTCGGACAATATTTCCGCCATATTTACCAAGCGCAAGCTGGACGCGCAAGCTCTGGAAGATTTGGAAGATTTATTGATCGCGGCAGATTTCGGCGTTGGCCCGGCAGCCCGCACTGCGGAACTTCTGGCCAAAGACCGGTTTGACAAGCAAGTTACCGATACCGAAATAAAAATTGCCCTGGCCGATGTTATTTCCGAGGTTTTAACGCCGCTGGAAAAACCGCTAACATTGAGCGGTGCCAAGCCGGAAATCATGCTGTTCGTCGGGGTTAACGGTTCCGGCAAAACCACGACCCTCGGCAAAATAGCCAAGCGTTATACCGGCGAGGGCAAGAAAGTCCTCATGGCGGCCGGCGATACATTTCGCGCCGCCGCCGTTGAGCAACTTAAAATCTGGGGCGAGCGTTCCGGCGCGCCCGTGGTATCAGCTCCGTTGGGCGCCGACGCATCGGGACTGGTCTATGATGCCGTGACGCGGGCCAAAGCGGAAAACTATGATATACTCATGATCGACACGGCCGGGCGCTTGCAAAACCGCACCGAGCTTATGGACGAGCTGGCTAAAATTGTCCGCGTTATCAAAAAGCAAGACGATACCGCGCCGCATCATTCTATCTTGGTGCTTGATGCCACGGTCGGGCAAAATGCTCTCTTGCAAACCGAAGCTTTCTCCAAGACCGCAGGCATTACCGGCCTGATCATGACCAAGCTGGACGGCACCGCCAAAGGCGGCGTTTTGGTCGCTCTGGCTGATAAATTCAAACTGCCCATCCACGCCATTGGTATTGGCGAGCGCATTGAAGATCTGGAAAATTTCTCCGCGCCAGTATTCGCCGCAGCCCTGTCAGGGATAGCCGACGCGGTGGTGAATGAGAATTAGAACCTGGTTTGTAGAGTTCTAACCCAATAATTTTTGTAATTTAGGGTGCAAATCGTGACTGGCGCACAGTAGATTACCGCTGGCTTCGGGGTTGTTTTCACCTGTGTCCAGATCACTGGTGCTTCCGCCTGCTTCGCGTACAATGACCAATCCGGCAGCGATGTCCCAGATGTGAAGGCCACGTTCCCAAAACCCGTCAAAGCGACCTGCCGCTAGCCAGGCCAGATCCAGAGCGGCGGAACCATTGCGGCGAACACCAGCCGTTTCGGCCATGACCTTGTGCAGTTCAGTCAGGAATTTGGCATGGCCTCGCTTGCCGCGCCACGGCATACCCGTTGCAATCGTGCAGAGGCCAAGATCGGTTCTTGGCGGCATGCGCAAACGTTTGTCAACGCCCCGGCTATCCAGTAAAAACGCACCTTTGCCAGCTTCGCCGTAAAACATCTCGTCGCGCAGAACATCATAGATCACGCCCGCATGTAATTTCCCGTCGCGCTCAACACCAATGGAAATTGCGAAATGGGGATTACCGCGCATAAAATTTGTTGTGCCGTCCAGGGGATCAATAATGAAACGGTGGGTCTTGTCAGAACCGCCGACCTCGCCGCGTTCTTCCATAAGATAGCCGTAACCTGGGCGGTCATGGCGCAAGCTTTCGAAAATTTTCTCTTCGGCCATTCTGTCAGCCGCCGTGACGAAATCCGCCGGGCCTTTGCGCGACACTTGCAGGTTTTCAACTTCGCCAAAATCACGGGATAAAGTGCGCGCACCCTTGCGGGCCGCCGCCATCATCACGTCTACGAGGGGGGATGAATTGGCCATTAATCGGCCCTCTTTATGTAGGAGCCATCTTCGGTCAGCACCAAAATGCGCTCGCCGATATTTACAAATGGCGGCACCAATGTGCGCACACCGTTTTCAAGAATGGCAGGTTTATAGGAATTGGCCGCCGTTTGGCCTTTAACTACCGGCTCGGTTTCGGTGATCTCCAAAACCACCTGATCCGGCAGGGAGACGGAAATAGGCTGGTCTTCATGAAATTCCAATTGCACTTCCATACCGTCGGTGAGAAATGCGGCCCGCTCGCCGATAAATTCCGCTGGCAAATTGATCTGCTCATAGTTTTCAGAATTCATAAACACCAGCATGTCCCCCTCGGCGTACAAATACGTATGGGTTTTTTGCTCAAGTCGAACTTTCTCAACGGTTTCGGACGCCCGAAAGCGTTCATTAAGCTTACGCCCGTCGATCAGGTTTTTAAGCTCAACCTGGTTAAACGCCCCGCCCTTGCCCGGTTTAACAGCATTGGTTTTCACCGCCACCCAAAGACCGTTCTGGTGGCTGATAATATTGCCGGGTTTTATTTCATTGCCGTTGATTTTCATCATGGCTCCTTATTGGTTATGCCTTGGTATGCGCAGGCCGTGGCGGCTCTTAACAAACGCCGGGGCCCGGAGCAAGCGGGTAATGCCTATAACTTATTTCAGAATATCGCTAACGGGTTTGTGTTTAGCTATCTGGTTTGGTTTGTCTTATAAATGTGCGGTAAACTTATCGGAGATCCCATGCCCTTATTCCCCAGCCTTGGCGAAAATCCGCACCTTGGAGCCGTGTTTCAGGCCTTTCCTGATGCGGTCAAACCCTTGTTGCAATACCATGATGTACTGTTGCGCGGCGATAGTCCCTTGAGCATTGCCCAGCGCGAATTGATCGCGACATATGTATCCGGGCTAAACGCTTGCACATTTTGCTTTGGAGCGCACAAGATTTACGCAAAAGTGTTCGGGATTGAGGAGAGCTTAATTGATGCTATGATGGACAATATCGACACTGCGCCCTTGCCCGCAAACATGAAGCCGATTTTGGCCTATGTTAAAAAGCTAACCGTTTTACCGGCGCGCATAAGTGAAGCGGATGCCAGTGCCGTTTACGCGGCGGGATGGAATGAGCGCGCACTTTATGACGCCGTGCAAATATGCGCCCTGTTCAATTTCATGAACCGGATTATCGAAGGCACGGGGGTAACATTTGATTATAGACAAACACCGCCGAGCGACAAAGAGCTGAAGGCGCGCCGCACTCGCTCATATATGGACTTTGGCCGTGAACTGGGTATTGTGGATTAAAACGGGAGACAGATATGCTTGACTTACTCAGTAATTTTTCGGCGGACGTGAAAGCGGGGCCTTTATGGGTGTATTACTGGGTCAATTTTATGGGGCTTGTGTTTGTACTGTCCATACCCTTTGCCTTCAAACGAGTAGAAGCACGGTGGATTGCGCTGTCAACGCTTGTTGTCGCCCCGATTATTATGTTCGCACTGTACCACAAGCTTGGTTATCAACGGGTTTTGGGCGGGGGCCATATCATCGCCTGGACACCCGTTCTCATATATTTGTGGAAACGTAAAGCTACATGGCGGGTGAAAGAAACCTGGGCGGGGAAATGGATTGCACTGACGGTTATTGTTATGCTCATATCCCTCGCCTTTGATGTAACGGATGTGGTTCGCTACGCGCTTGGCGATCGCATGTAATGGTCACCGCATGCGTTAACCAAGGTTTGCAGCCATACGCATACCGGCTGGAGTCAGGATAACGATAAACAACACCGGCAGGAAAAACACGATCATGGGAACGGTCAGCTTTGCCGGCAATGCGGCCGCTTTTTTCTCGGCGGCCAAAACCCGCATTTGCCGATTTTCGTCCGCCATAGTGCGCAATGTCTGCCCGAGCGGCGTACCGTAACGCTCCGACTGGATCAGAGCCGTTGATACGGCGCGAATACCAGCATGGTTGTTGCGCCGCGCCAGGTTTTCATAGGCTTGGCGACGGCTTTGCAAATAGGACAGCTCCGCAGTTGTCAGAGAAAATTCTTCCGCAAGCTCCATAGAATTTTCCGCCATTTCTCTTGAAACCTTGCCAAAGGCCATCTCGATAGACATGCCTGATTCTACACAAATAAGCAGTAAATCCAACGCGTCTGGAAACACTGGCGCGATAGATGCCATCCGTTTACCGGCTTTGTTTTTGATATATATGCCCGGCGCATAATAGCCAAAAAGCATCAGTGCAAAAGCCGCTAGCCAAGATTGGCTAAATCGCCACTCCATCGGGTTGAGTAAAACAAAGTACAATATCCCGAACACCAGCAATATGACAGGCATAACAAGCCGGAACAAATAAAACATATAGACGGGTCTTTGTCCTCGAAGTCCCGCCTGGCTCAATTTATCTTTTAAATCCGCCGCAGCCATTATTTTTTCTAAAGATAGATTATCCACCAGGTTTTTAACAAAGCCCTTAGATTCAGAGCGTAAGCCTTGATTTTCATTTAGGTGATCCATACGGGCTTTACGCATGTTTTCACGCTCATTGGCAACGGCACCCATACGGCGTTTTAACTGATTGCCTTCTAGCAACGGGGCCAACAGTGAATAGAGCGTCACACCGCTAGCCAAGACGACCAGCAGGATCAGCGCCGTCTTAAAAAGTTCTATTGATCCAGCCGACATACAATATCCTTAAACCTTGAAGTTAATCATTTTGCGCATGACAAAAATACCAACGGCCATCATGGCAGCGCTGATCATTAGGTTTCTTTGCCCGGTTTCCGTAAAATAAAGCTCGTACATATAATCTGGTGACACAACACTCACCATGGCCATAACACCCGGCGGCAATGCACCAATAATCATGGCTGAAACTTTCGCCTCGGCTGACAATGCTTTAATCTTTTCACGCAAGAGTTTGCGCCCACGCAACACTTTCGACAAATTATCAAGACTTTCGCCGAGATTACCGCCAGTAGATTTTTGAATAGACAACACTGTGCCGAAGAAATTCACCTCGGATAACGGCATACGCTCATACATGCGCTCGATACAAAGCCCCAAGGGAACCCCGACGCTTTCACCTTCGACCAAACGGGTAAATTCGGTGCCGACCGGTTCCGGGCTTTCATGGGCAATCATCCGCAAACAATCCCCAAGGGGCAGTCCGGTTCGAACTCCGCGAACAATAATGTCCATGGCATCAGAAAAATGCGCCGTGAATTTCTTTTGCCGTCTGTTAACAATAAAATTCAGCACAAATCTTGGCAAACCGAAACCGCATACAAACCCGATTCCTGCGGAAATCATGGGGCTTAGCCCGAAGAAAATGGGTATGCCAGCACTGATAACACCTATAATCATGGACATGGTCGTAAAGGTTTTTGGATCCATTTTTGAATCCGCCTGGATCAATTTTGCTTTTAGGGATTTTCTTTTTTTTGATTTTGATTTTTGATCTTTCTCAAGATCAGCCAATGACGATTCAATGATTTTCCGGCGATTGCTGCTATCATCCACTTTCATGAAAGAAAATGCGGATTTGCGCTCTTTGCTTTGTGGTGTACTGATTTGCTCTACACGCTTTTTTGACGAATTCCCGCCTGGATCGAGGATCAGATACCCGACGATCATAACGCCCAGCGCCCCCAAAGCAGCCATAATTGTGCCGGGTTCCATTAGCTCTCCCCTGCTTCATCAAGTGCCATAGCCAACTCTTTTTCTAGATTGAAATACCGCGCCCGTTCCCAAAATGCGGGGCGCGCAATGCCTGTAGATTTGTGTTCACCGATAATTTTTCCTTGAGCATCTTCACCGTCCATTTCATAGACAATGAGATCCTGGGTAACAATGACATCGCCCTCCATACCAAGCACTTCGGTAATGTGTGTAATTTTCCGCGACCCGTCGCGCAAACGCGTAGCTTGAATGACCACATCAATAGAGCCGACAATCATTTCGCGGATTGTGCGCGTTGGCAGGGAAAAACCGCCCATGGTGATCATACTTTCCAGGCGCGATAAACCCTCACGCGGGGAATTGGCATGGAGCGTACCCATAGAGCCGTCATGACCCGTATTCATAGCTTGAAGCAAATCAAAGGCCTCCGGGCCACGCACCTCACCCACAATAATCCGCTCGGGGCGCATCCGCAGGCAGTTCTTCACCAAATCGGACATGGTGATTTTACCCTTGCCCTCTAGGTTTGGCGGCCGTGTTTCCAAACGCACAACATGGGGCTGTTGCAATTGTAATTCGGCAGCATCTTCGCAGGTGATAATCCGTTCATCAGGATGGATAAATGCGGTTAGGCAATTTAGCAATGTGGTCTTGCCTGAACCCGTACCACCAGAAATGAGGATATTACATTGGCACGCACCAATGATTTGCAAGACTTTTGCCCCGGCGGGTGAAATTGATTTAAAACCAACCAGATTTTCCAAAGTCAATTTATCTTTTTTAAATTTCCGAATGGTCAATGTCGGCCCGTCAATAGCGAGTGGCGGCGCGATCACATTCACCCGTGATCCATCCAGCAAGCGCGCATCACAAATCGGCGAGCTTTCATCAACCCGGCGACCAACCTGGGAGACAATCCGCTGGCAGATATTCATCAATTGTTGATTATCCCGAAACCGGATATTGGTTTTTTCCATCTTACCATCGGTTTCGATAAACACATGTTTGGCACCATTGACCATAATATCGGCGATATCGTCGCGCATCAGCAAAGGCTCCAACGGGCCGTAGCCAAGAATATCATCGCAAATTTCGCCGATGAGCTGATTTTGCTCATTTACAGACAGGCGGACATTACGAATCGCAATAATTTCATCGACAATTGTTCGGATTTCAGCCCGAGCCGCTTTCGGCTCCATACCCGCCAAGGCCGAAACATCAATCGTTTCAAAAAGCGCATTGAAAATTGTCGCCTTGGTTTCATAATAAGCGTCTGAAGTTTCCTCGCTTCTATCCGGTTTTGCCGCAGGCGTATTGGCTGGAGCGCCCGGGGCCTCTACAGGCTTCTCATCCACAGGCGCAGGCGTTTCAGCGCTCTGTGTTATTGGGGTAGGCGTTGCCCGCGCAGTGCCCCCACTTGTTCGTTTTCCAAACATTATACCCTATTTCCGTTTTTTAAACTTGGCCAACAAACCACCTGGTTTATTGGTTTTTTCACTGGCTTTTCCAGCCTTCTTGCCTGGCAGCAATCCGCCTTTTTTAGAGGTGCTGATTTGTGGAAACTCTCCGGTCTTTAATCTGTAGGCCAGATGCATTATCCCGCTAAACGCCGCTTCAGCTGCTTTAAGCTCGCTGAGCATTTTCCCGTCATTGGAGGCTTCAGTATAAACAACAGGCTCGTAGCCCAAAACCAAAGCTGGTTTAATGCCAACCGCCGCGGCGAAATCTTTTACGGGAATTTCTGCCGTTTTTGGTACACCCGTTTTGTTTATAACAAGCAGCGGGTCGGCATCGTTTGGGCGGGCTGATTTTAAAAATTCTATCAGGTTTTTCGCATTGCGCAGATTGGCCAAATCAGGCGTCACCGTAATGACGATTTCGTCTGCGCTTTTAAGAACACGACTTGACCAATCCGTCCAGATATGGGGCATGTCAAGAACGGTCAACGGCGATAAGCCGCGAATGCCGTTGACCAAGGTCTCGTAGGCGTCTGCCGGTATGGGCTCGGTTGAGCCTAATGTGGCTGCGGCGGGTAAAATAGAAAGTTTTTCCGTGTGGCGGATCATAATCCTGTCCAGCAAGGTCTCGTCCATACGCTCAGGGTCAGCCAAGGCCTCTTCCAGCCCTTGGCTGCTATCATAATTAAAATCCAAACCCGTCGTACCCCAACTGGAATCCATATCAACCAATGCCGTTTCCTGGCCCATTTTTGTGGCCAAACCCCAAGCAACATTGTGCGCCATAGTTGATGATCCGACCCCGCCTTTTGCGCCAAAAAACGCGACGACCCGGCCAATAAATGGCTTGTCCGGATCAGCGTACAAGTCTGACATGGAGCGGATGAGCGTCAGGGGATGAAATGGGGGCACTAAATATTCACTTAAGCCCTGATCCATCAATTCGCGGTATAATTTTATATCATTAACCGCCCCGATCATGACAACTTTAGTCTCGGCGTCACAATTGGAAGCCAATTGTGCCAATTGTTCAAATAATTCTGGGCCGCGCATGGCGGACTCGAAAATGATCAGAGACGGTGTACTTTCATTACGGTAAAATTCGATAGCGGCGGGCAAACCGCCCATATAGACTTTAAGGTTGGTTCTGGCCATGCGCCAATCATTGTTTGTCGATTGAATGGTTGCGGCGGTTTGCGAATGTTCACAAAAAGCGTGAATGGCAATGCGTGGCAAAGCTTTTTCTCCGCCGTCGCGGGAAGCTTCAGGTTCTGGAGCTGCATTTGTCGGCCTACCACCAGCTACACCATTTTGCATAGGGTTTGGCATTGTATGGCCAGCCATTTGAGGTTGAGCCATGTGAGATCGAGCCATGTGAGATTGAGCCATGTGAGGTTGAGCTTGGGGCATAGGCGGAAAACCCGCGTGCATTTGCCCAGAACCAGACATTGGCCCAGGCATTGGCTGCACAGGCGTTGGGCGACCAATTTGGCCCGGCATCGGAGTTGGCGTCGGAGTTGGCCTCGCGGTTGGCGCAAGACCAGGTGCTTGACCAGGAACAGGACGAGATACTGGGCTGGACATTGGGCTGGACATTGGGTTGGGCACAAGTGTCGGAAGTATGCGCTCATGGGCTTGCCCCCCAGGCGCAGCTTGCGCGGGTTGTACAGATTGTCCAGGTGCAAATTGTCCAGGTGCCGGGTAAGGCTGGGGTGCCGTTGCAGGATTAGGTTGCGGCTGTTTCATAGTTTCGTCCAGTTTAAATCATATAAACAATTTAGTGTTTCAAGTTTGCGGCCCATTTATCCACCAGCCCCTGCTGCTATTTCCTGGTCGGCTGGTCTTGGCGTAGCTGTCGCAACACCGTCGTTATAATTATCCAATACGGTTGTACGGCGCACTGAAGATGCATTGTCAAACGGGTAAGGTGACAGCAATTGCCGGGGATTATCTATCAGAGCCGCCAGGTTTGAAGTTTGCGCACATCCGAAATTTCCGTAAGGTTGATTATTGGATGTGTGTGTCAAACTTGCGCCTTGCTGACAATCCACCGGAACAGCGACCAGCCGTCTGAAAGAAACAATTACTGGTGCTGGCGCACCCGGGGCAGCGGCATATTGACCAGTTTGCACGCTAGCGCCGCTCATACCGTAACGTCCGAGCAGAGATTGAATGACGGTGTTGGCTTGGGCCACACCGTGGCTATTGATGCCCTTTGCGGGAACATTGATATACAAAGGCCCCTCACCTGATGTTGAAAATTGCCCGATAAAATCCCCAACTGCATCTTGATCACGGGCCGACAAATGCAAGCCCGCCTGACCGACATATAGCTCCAAGCGTTCTACTGTTTCTGCGACGGTGATTTTATTTCGTAGCTGGATGGGGGCGTAGGACGGCTGGTACATTGTACATGCACTGACCACTACACTTGCAATACCAGCCAATACAGCAAGTTTCAATTTACGAACACTATATGGTTTTTTAGCTTTTTGCATCAACCTGCTCCTAATCTACCACATGGCCAAACGGGCCAAACAGGCGTTGTTGCGGATCGGGTTTTACATTTTTTCCATATACTTTGTTCAAACGGCCCAAAAATACCGCTTCGCGGTCATTGGCCGGAATAAACCCGTCGATCGGTGTTTGTAATTTATCTGGATGTGTCGGGTTCACCAAATAAGGCGTCACTATGACAACCAGTTCCGTCTCTGTTGTCTGGCTGTCGCGGTTTCTAAAAAACGCGCCTATACCCGGAATATCTTTTAGGCCCGGGGTTCCGCTTGAGCTTAACCTGCTTTCTTCGCGAATGAGACCTGCAATGACCATGCTCCCGCCAGCCGGCAATTCGATTACTGTATTGGCGCGCCGTGTCCGGATAGCGAGGACTTCGGATCCGTTCACCTCAAATGCGCCTTCAGTGGTCGGCTCGGACACCTCGGTGGAGATATTTAATGAAATCCGCCCCTCGCTGAGCACCACAGGCGTAAACCCGAGCGAAACGCCAAAAGGTTTATACTCAAATTCCCGTTGCAACCTGCCTTGGGCATCAACAAAAACATTGGTTAAAATCGGAAACTCGCCGCCAGACAGGAAATTCGCCGTCTCCCCTGATATTGCGGTTAATACCGGTTCGGCCAATGTTCTTACCAATCCAACTCTCTCCATAGCTTGTAGATTGGAGGTTAAAGACTGAAGCGCGCCGCCGCCGCCATTATTCCATGTAAAATTCCCGTTAAACCCGGCAATCGGTAAGGCGCTAACGGCTGTATTCCCAACCAAACCAAAGCTGGCATCCCCCACTTGCGCCAAGGCATTAAAATCAATGCCCATTTGCTTGGTAACGGATCTTTGTATCTCAATGATCCGCACTTTCAGCATCACTTGCTCATTACCCAAAACGGTCATGATATTGGTAATCTCACCCGGCGTCGCACCTGGCGTCGTCTCGCCGAGCCATAATGAAGCAAGGTCCATGACAACTTTTGCAGCCCCTGCGTTTTCTACCTCGCCTGACAGCAAAATATTGTTATTAAACGATTCGACAAACACATCATTGCCTGGGGCATGTTGGGCAATCAACGCCTCCAAACCTGTCATATCACGCTCAACTCTTATTTCCAATTCGAGCAGTTCATTACCGTAGGCATCATAGAAAAATGCATTGGTCTGTCCAGGTTGCTTACCCACCAGTAAAACCCGGTTTTGTGTGTGTATGATGGCATCGACAATGTCCGGGTTGGATACAATAACATCCATCATACCGCCTGGTAAATCAATGGTACTGGATTTTCCAAACGGAATTAAAATAGATTTTTTTGTTGTCCTAACTGTGCTGACAACACTGGACGCATTGGTCATATTCGTCTGAGGACTGATAGCGCGAATATCTGCATAGGAACGCGGGCCAGCATAGGCGGAACCGGGCAAGAAAGCCGATACCCCAACAAGACTTGCCATCACCAGCCCGGTAGAAAATACTAATGTTTTAGTCGTTCTGGATAACATGTCAGCGTCCTTGTATAGCGACTTGTTGTTTCTTCCCGTTTCGGTAAAGCGTCACTGAATTGAGGGAGCCTGATGGTTTCTTGCGTTCAGTCGTTGCTCGACTGGCAACAAAACCTGCATTGCGCCGGTTTAGCCCCCTTAAAATCAAAGAAATATCGCCACGTGATTGAGCTTCGGTCAAGCTTTCTGCATCGGACTGCGACATTTCAAGTAAAGCCGTGGAGCCAATGACATAGGCGCTACCGTCCGGGTTTTGTGAACTGGTTTGACCGATTGCCAAAACCGGTACGTTTTCAAATATTGTATTTGAAACAAAATTATTGGCCACAACCGTCGTCCCTGCCTGTCGTTTTTGCGGCAATTGTGTGGTTAAAACCACATCCACCCTGTCGCCGGGCTGAATAAACCCGCCGGCGGCGGTATCGGCGGTGATCCGCGTAGAAATCGCCCGCATGCCGGGCCCTAGCTGGGCCGCCATCAGACCTCTATCGCCTGCCTGTACGACTTTTTGGCGCATAAGCGGTTCACCCTTGTAAATTTTCGCAATGGTGACAGCGCTGGTATACTCTTCAAGGGCCTGGGGCTGGCCTTGAATATCGACCAGATTCGATTCCAGTGCCTCCGCTGGCCATTTCTTCCACTGCAACATATTGGGCGTCAGGCGTGTGCCTTGCGGTATATTGCGTGTTGCGGCCAATATTTCTACATATTCCACATTGGAAATAACCTGAGCCACCGGAGCGGCGGTTACAACCGGCGCAGGCGGTGGTTCGGACATTTTTTGCAATTGCAAAAACGCGACCACAGCAATGACGCCCAGCCCGCCCAGTAAAATGATTTTTTTCTTATCCATAACCCCTCACAGGTCTAATTTTTGGCCCACTACATTAAAAACTAGCGCCCCATTTGATAAAGCATGGTTAATAAGTGTGAATTTTGTGCATTATTTTGGGTGAAATCACACTAAAGAGGCGACAAATTGATATAAATCGCTTTTTGGCAGTGTCATCAGCGCTCCAAATGCCAATGCCAGCCCGTAAGGCATCTTTTTTTCATCTTTAAATAGACGGTGCATCCAGTCGGTTGCCAACACCGATACCGGAAAAAACTTCCGCCCGATGACCAAAAATATGGCCAAAACGCCCCCGGCAAGTGCGGTGTAAACCAAATAATAGGGCAGATCACCCCAAACCCACCATAAAGAGGTTGCGGCCAGTAATTTAGCATCTCCGCCGCCCATCCATCCCAGCGCAAACATGCCGACGCCGAGCGCAAAGAAAATAACACCGATCAATATATGGGTGCCAAAAACTTCCCACCCTTGCCAGGCAAATGGCGTTATTACGAAAAACCCGGCAACCAAAACCAGGCTAATCCAGTTTGGTATGGTCATGCTGGTCATATCATTCCAGCTTGCCGCCAACATACAACCCGCAAAAATTAAAATAATAAATAATGTTAACACGTCACCCTCTTCTTTGTATGGATTGGGATAATGCCCTCATCCAAAATTCATTTCACCTAGCTCTAGCAAAACAGAGTTAACGGCTGGTTTAGAGCAAGAAAAAACCGTCCTGGATAAAATATCCAGGACGGCCCAATTTCAATATCCCTTTAT
>CAZCUM010000008.1:0-79161 GCA_964502015.1 uncultured Robiginitomaculum sp.
TGAAGCGGAAAATATTGTCCACAAAGAACAACACGTCTTTGCCTTCTTCGTCGCGGAAATATTCGGCCTGGGTCAGTCCGGTCAAAGCAACACGGGCACGGGCACCTGGAGGCTCGTTCATTTGTCCGTAGACCAATGAACACCGGCTCTCGCCGCCGCCGCCTTCTTCGTTGACTTTACTTTCGATCATTTCCCAATAAAGATCATTACCTTCGCGGGTACGTTCCCCAACCCCGGCAAACACTGAATAACCACCGTAAGCTTTGGCGATATTGTTAATCAATTCCATGATCAAAACCGTCTTGCCAACACCCGCTCCGCCGAACAGGCCGATTTTGCCGCCCTTAACATAGGGGCAAAGCAGGTCGATAACTTTAATGCCAGTGGCCAATACTTCGCTTTCCGTAGCCTGGTCTTTAAAGGCGGGTGCTTCTCTGTGGATAGAGGCACGTTTTGTGGTTTTGATCGGGCCAACCTCGTCAACCGGCTCGCCGATCACATTCATGATGCGTCCCAATGTGGCCGGGCCAACCGGAACCGTAATCGGTATGCCCAAATCCGTTACAGGGGCGCCGCGTACCAGACCTTCGGTACTGTCCATAGCAATGGTGCGCACGGTATTTTGTCCCAAATGCTGGGCGACTTCCAGAACAAGACGGTTGCCCTGGTTATCGGTTTCAAGGGCGTTCAAAATCGCCGGCAAGTCGCCAGTAAATTCCACGTCAATCACCGCGCCGATAATCTGGCTGATACGGCCAGTTGCTTTTGGTGCTTTGGCGGCAGCTTTCCTCACCGGGGTTTTACGTTTAGCAGGTGCGCGTTTTTTCGCAGGTACTTTTTTCTTTGCTACTGGTTTTTTGGCCATCTTAGTTTTCCTCTTTATACTAAAGCGCTTCCGCGCCGGAAATGATTTCGATCAGTTCAGACGTGATTTGCGCCTGTCTTGAACGGTTAAATGTCAATGTTAATTTGTCGATCATGTCGCCCGCACTTCGGGTGGCATTGTCCATGGCCGCCATTTTGGAGCCCATTTCTCCAGCGCTGTTTTCCAGCAGAGCCGAGAAGATTTGCGTATTGATATTGCGCGGCAACAGGGTTTTTAAAATCCCCTCCTCGTCCGGCTCATATTCATAGGACGCACCCTTAAGGTCAGGCGCGAAAACATCGTCCGATGCATGGTCGCCGTTTTCAGGTGCCGTACTCATAACCCCGGTGGCCGGAATCATGGTTTTAACGGTCGGGGTCTGGGTCATGACGTTTTCAAACAAGGCATAAACCAGCTTGCAAACATCAAATTCTCCAGAACCGAACATGTCGGTGATTTTACCGCCAAGCTCAGCAGCAATGGCTGCATTCAAAGTTTTGTGTTCCTTCAAGGACACCATTTCAACAATTTTATCGCCGTAGAGACGATCAAGCTGCTCAAAACCCTTTTTGCCGATGCAGAAAATTTTGACCGTCTTGCCCGCAGCTTCCAGCGCCACGATTTCCTCGCGGGCCTTACGGACAATATTGGTGTTAAACCCGCCGCACAAGCCCCGGTCAGCCGTAGCGACCACAAGCAATTGTACCTGATCTGACCCGGTTCCCACCAATAGTTTCGGTGCGCCTTCGCTGCCGACCATAGAGGCGGAAAGATTGGTGATGACCGCGCCAATGCGCGTGGAGTAAGGACGGGATTTCTCCGCCGCGTCCTGCGCCTTACGCAGTTTTGCCGCCGCCACCATTTGCATGGCTTTGGTGATCTTCTGCGTGTTTTTAACGCTTTTAATCCGGTTCTGTAAATCTTTAAGGCTGGCCATTGATTTTTCTCATTGTCGCAAAAAGTCGCGCTCCTAATTACTTAAACTAAAGTCTCGGCCTAACCCGCAAAATTCGCTGTGAAATTCTCAAGAATGGTTTTGAGTTTGTCTTCAAGCTCGTCGGTTAATTTTTTACCGGTTTTGATCTCGTTTAAGAAATCAGCATGTTGGCCTTTAAGATGAACCAAAAGCTCTTTTTCGTAGGCTTGCACACTTTTGACTGCAACACCGTCGAGATACCCACGTGTACCCGCATACAGAACACAAACTTGTTCTTCTACTTGTAGCGGAGAATATTGTGGTTGTTTCAAAAGCTCCGTCAGGCGCTCACCACGGGCCAGCATGGCCTGGGTGGAGGCGTCGAGGTCGGAGCCAAATTGGGCAAAGGCCGCCATTTCGCGGTACTGGGCCAGTTCGCCTTTAATCGGGCCGGCCACCTGTTTCATAGCTTTGATCTGGGCCGATGAACCGACGCGGGATACGGACAGGCCAACATTAAGAGCCGGACGTATGCCTTGGAAAAACAAGTCAGTTTCCAGAAAAATCTGACCGTCGGTGATGGAAATAACATTGGTCGGAATAAAGGCCGAAACATCATTGCCCTGGGTCTCGATGATCGGCAAAGCCGTCAAGGAACCACCACCATTGGCTTCGTTAAGTTTGGCAGAACGTTCCAGCAAACGGGAGTGAAGATAAAACACATCGCCCGGATATGCTTCGCGGCCCGGAGGACGACGCAAGAGAAGGGACATCTGGCGGTAGGCCACCGCTTGCTTGGATAAATCATCATAGACAATAAGCCCGTGCATGCCGTTATCACGGAAATACTCGCCCATAGCACAACCAGAAAATGGTGCCAAATACTGCATTGGTGCAGGTTCGGACGCGGTGGCCGACACGATGATGGAATAGTCCATAGCGCCGTTTTCTTCGAGAGTTTTGACCAGTTGCGCCACGGTGGAACGCTTTTGCCCAATGACCACATAGACACAGTAAAGCTTGTCGGCTTCATCATTATTATCAAAGGCGGCTTTTTGGTTGATGATGGCATCAACGGCCACGGCGGTTTTGCCGGTTTGTCTATCCCCAATGATCAGTTCGCGTTGACCGCGACCGATGGGGATTAGCGCGTCAATGGCTTTGATGCCGGTTTGCACAGGCTCATGCACGGACTTGCGCGGGATAATGCCCGGCGCCTTCACATCAACACGGCTACGCTTTTTAGCTTTGATCGGGCCTTTACCGTCAATTGGTTCGCCCAAGGCGTTAACAACACGGCCCAAAAGTTCCTTGCCAACAGGTACGTCCACGATTTCTCCGAGACGCTTAACCGTGTCGCCTTCTTTAATGCCCCGGTCATCACCAAAGATAACCACACCGACATTGTCGCTCTCAAGGTTAAGCGCCATGCCTTTAACACCGCCCGGAAATTCAACCATTTCACCGGCACCAACATTATCAAGGCCGTAAACACGGGCAATACCGTCACCTACGGACAAAACCTGTCCAACGTCCGAGACTTTGGCAGTGGTACCGTAACCTTTAATTTGTTTCTTCAATATGCTAGAAATTTCAGCAGCGCGAACATCCATGAGAATAAACCTTTTTTCTTATGCTTCTTTTAGTGCCAGTTTCAAACCGTCCAATTTGGCTTTTAAACTTGCGTCAAAATACTTGGATCCGATTTTTACGGCGAATCCACCGAGTAAGTCAGGGTCAATGCGCGTATCCAATGTAACGGCGTGCCCGAGTGATTTCTTTAAACCTGCCTTGATGGCATTGATCTGGGGTGTTGTCAGTTTTGTTGCGGATGTAACCAGTGCGTTTTCAGTCCCGCGCCGTTCGGCCAACATATATTCAAATGCCACAACCATTGACGGTAATTCTCCGGCCCGGCCATTTTCGGCCACTACGGCGATGAAATTACTGACCAATTTACTAAATTTGGCTTTCTTAGCCAGGGCCAGCAAGGCTTTTGCTTTGTCTGCGTCGCTGACAACCGGGCTGGCAGCCATGTTCGCCAAATCATCGCTTTTTGCGAAAAATCCCTTTAGAGTTATCAAATCTTTTTCCGCTGATTTCAGGGATTTACTGTCTTCAGCCAATTCCAATAAAGCATCAGCATAGCGCTGCGCCGCTTCACTCGGTATAGCAATCGTGTCGGACATGCACAGTTTTCCGTCAATAGTGCCAATATCGGTGGTGCGATCAGCTGGCCAGTGGTCTAAAATTCAGGCACATGCCCAAAGATGCGAATCGCGAAAGTCACCCCCCGCAAAATTCGCCCGCTCATAGCACGGCTTTTTTTCAATTCCAAGCCTTGTTTGGACAGTTCTTGTCGATTTTTAAACGTGGTCAATCCGGGTCTATGTTATGCGCGGGAACCCAGTTTTATCAATAATACGTGGGCTTCGCCACCCTTTTATACGCTGAATACCCAGTCAAACTAGGCATGAATGGAATCATGAGAGATACTAGGGCATAGAATCCATCGTATTTGACCTTACACGGTACACAGATTGCTCTTTCATATGGCGCGGTTTTATACCAGAATGGGCATTCCAGCATTGGCAAAATCTTTGCGGGTGCTGGTAATATTAACGAACAGGTTTTACAGTGAGTGAATATCTGGATTTTTGGAAACTGGTGGCGGGGCTTGGCCTGTTCTTGTTTGCCATGCGCCAGCTTGAAACCGCACTAAAACAGCTATCGGGGAAAAAATTCCAACGGGCACTTGGCAGCACCACGAACAGGCCGGCCAAATCCGTAATTACGGGCATGGTTGCCACCACCATAGTACAAAGTAGCTCATTGGTAGGTCTGATTGTTTTGGCGTTTTTGGGGGCCGGTATTATCCCGCTCGTCAGTGCCATTGGTATTGTCCTAGGTTCCAACCTTGGCACTACATTTACTGGCTGGATTGTTGCTACATTGGGTTTCAAGGTTAACCTTGGTGTTATGGTTTTTCCGGTTATCGGCTTTGCAGGGCTTGGATACGGCCTGGCCAGAGGTCGCTGGAAATCATTATGTCTGCTTTTGTTCTCGTTAAGCCTGCTACTAATGGGTCTGGACTTCATGAAAGACAGCGTCAGCGCCCTTAGCGAAAATGCGGATATAGAGCGGCTTCAGGGCTACCCGTTGATCGTGTATTTGCTGGTTGGGGTGGTGCTAACCGCAATTGTTCAGTCCAGCTCGGCTGTTATGATGCTGACATTAAGCGCCGTTTATGCAGGGGTTATCCCCCTGCCCGCAGCCGCCGCACTTATTATAGGTGCCGATTTAGGTACGACCAGCACCGTCATTTTGGGCAGCTTGCAAGGAGCCGTGGTCAAACGGCGCCTGGCTGCGGCCCAGTTTTTGTTTAACCTGATTGTCGATGCATTTGCATTTGCCCTTTTATGGCCGATAATCAATTTTATCGAATTTTTAAGAATAACCGATCCTTTATATGCTTTGGTGGCATTTCACAGCCTGTTTAATTTATTTGGAATACTTTTATTTCTGCCTTTTATCGGCAAGTTTGCGCATTTGCTGGAAACCTGGATCAAGGACGATAAAGAGCAGCAACAAATAAAACGCTATATTGGTAATGTCCCCGCAAATGTTACGGATGCCGCTACTGAGGCTCTGGCAAAGGAAACCCACCGCTTGTTATATCTTGTGATGCGGTTAAATATGCGGTTTTTAAAGATTGACGCCAGAAAGTTTAAAGATGCTGAAAACCAGACAAAATTCAGCTTCCCCAAAAGACTGTTACGCGCAAACAAGCAGGATTATTATCTGGCAATTAAAAAGCTTGAAGGAGAGATTATCAATTATGCCTTTGAAATTAGCGCACCTGATACGCATACAGATATAGACTCCAAAAGGCTGGATAATCTCATGAAAACTGCCCGCTCGGGAGTATATTCAGCTAAATCCCTCAAAGACATTGACCAAAACATAATGTCAATCGAGGCGGGGGATAAGGCTTTATTAAAAAAGCATTTCAAAACCCTGCAAACATCTGCCACCGCATTTTACCACAACATTTACCCATTGCTGATGAAATGCGACACCCACGATCTATTCCCCCAAAAACTTGCTTCACTAGGCGAGGAAACGAAACAGTTTCACCACGAAATTTCCAAAAATTTCTACAAAAACCTGAGCAGTGCCCATTTAACATCACTGGAATTATCAACCGCTTTGAATGTAAACAAGGAAATGGAAACCTCGGAAATCACCCTGATAAAAGCACTTGAGCTATTTGCAAGCTCTAGGGCCTGTGGACAATTAGGACAGGGCACAGGCCCTAGTCCGAACCTCGGCGAATGCTAAAGAAAACCCCCAGTAGCAAAAGTGCAAAAATCAGGCCTTTCATGAATATATTGGCATCAGTATCAAGCCCCAATTTTTGCGAAAACGCTCCGGCGATAAACACCCCAAGCACATAAGCCAACCCCAAATAAGCCATCAACCGCACCGAACGCCCCGTACCGAACAGGGTTTTGTACCAAATAGCATAGAGCATGATCGGCAAGGCCAAAATATTACCAAAAGAACTTGCCGCCAGATGAAACCGCGCATGGGGCGTCCAGTCGGGAGAGCCAATATGGGTCGTGCTAAAAGCCACTAAAAAAGGCAAAAACATAAGCAAAACCAACCCAAGGCTGACCAGTATTTTGGATATAAGGAGTTTCGTTATCTGGGTCATAGGGTTTAATGAGAGCCAGCAGGCACATTTGTCAAGTATAGAGTGAATGTTAAATCATTACAGGATTTCGCATTTATTATTTTTTTCCTCCCTTAACTTTTCAGGGGGCAAGGGAAAAGTAAGTATTCCCAGTTATTATAAAAACAAACCCCTCACATAAACCCTTGCGGGTCTATGTCTATTGCTAGTTTGGTTTTGTGGGGGGGGCGCAGGCGGGATTTCCAGATTGTCATATAGGCGGACAGGTTTATATTGGGTTCCGCCTTGATGAGCAAGCGTCTGCGGTGACGTCCGCGCAATATGGCCATAGGCGCCTCGGACGGCCCTAGAATTTCTATGCCGTCGGCGCGCGGCGCGGCGTTTAGGGTTTTTTTGGCAAAATCATCGGCTTTTTTGGCGTCCGGTGCCGAGATGATGATAGCAGCTAATCGGCCATAAGGCGGCAGTCCGAGAATTTCGCGCATTTCCAATTCAGCGGCAATAAATCCCTCACGGTCGCCCGCCGCCAATGCCGCCAGTGCCTCATGGTCGGGCATATGGGTCTGGATCAAGGCCCGGCCCGGTTTCTCGGCCCGCCCCGCCCGGCCAGCCACCTGTACCAAAGTCTGGTAGGTGCGTTCTCCTGCCCGTAAATCACCGCCGCCCAGGCTGAGATCACCGTCCACCACGCCTACGAATGTAAGATGCGGGAAATTGTGACCTTTGACCACCATTTGCGTGCCGACAAGTATGTCAATTTCGCCCGCTGCCATAGCCGCCATACGTTCGCGGATCGCTTGCGGATTACCCGCCGTGTCCGATGACAGGATTTCTATGCGCGCATCCGCAAATAACAATGCAGCTTCCTCAGCCACCCGTTCTACACCCGGCCCAACCGGGGTCAGTGCGCCTTCTGTTTTACATTCCGGGCAGACGCTCGGCATGGGCATGGAAAACCCGGTGTGATGGCAAATTGCCCGCCCGGTTCGTTTATGCTGTACCAACCAGCTATCGGTATCGGGGGATTTCAAACGCTCCCCGCAAGCTTGGCATATAATCAAAGGCGCATAACCGCGCCGATTGAGATACAGCATAGCTTGTTCGCCGCGCTCCAAAGCATGCGTCACACCATCAATCAATGGTTGGGACAAAAACCGCCCGGCTTCCGGTTTGTGGTCTTTCAAATCCACCAATGCCACCTCCGGCATGGTGGCGGCACCGGGACGTTCTGGTAATATCACATGGGCATAGCGCCCGGTTCGCCCATTGGTCAGACTTTCGAGGGACGGGGTAGCTGAGGCTAGAACCACCGCCGCCCCGGCCATTTTACCGCGCACCACCGCCATATCACGAGCATTGTAAATCACGCCCTCGTCTTGTTTATACGACCCGTCATGCTCCTCATCGACCACGATCAACTGCAAATCTGCGAACGGCAAATATAAGGCCGAGCGTGCGCCGACCACCAGTCTGGCACGGCCGCCGTGGACTTCGCGCCACACGCGGCGTCTGGCCGCATCGCCCATGGCCGAGTGCCATTGGGCTGGCTCCGCACCGAAGCGCTCCTCAAACCGCTTGAGGCCCGCTTGGGTCAAGGCAATTTCCGGTACCAATATTAAAACTTGCCCACCAGCCCGCAAGGCCTGCGCCGCCGCCTCCAGATAAACTTCGGTTTTGCCCGAACCCGTCACCCCGTCCAGCAATGCCACGTTAAATTCTTGCCTTCGCACCAAAGCCTGCAACGCCTCCCCAGCGGAGACTTGTCTTGGGGTCAGGGTAAAGTCCCGGCCTTCATAATCAGGGTTTGGCATATCAAACGGCGGGTCGAGAGGTGCGGTGAATTTCTCGAGCAGTCCCGCCTTGACCATAGTGTTTAACACCGATGTCGACACTTGCGCGGCTCTGGCAATTTCGCCTGCTCTCCCAGGCCAAATATCTGGCCAAATATCTGGCCACATATCCGCCAAACCAAGCACCCGTTTTCGCGCAGCATTTAGCCCGGCTGGACGCTCGCCTGTCGGCTGATAAAGCATCACATCAGGGCTAGGCTCCAGCGCCTTGTGGGAGCGTAACACCATGCGCAGAACAAGCCCTTGCAAGGCACAATTATATCTGGCGGTAAAATTGATGAATTTCAGTATTTCCGTGTTCAAAGGGCGGCAAGATTTACGCTCAAAGACCTGTTTCAGCTTATCCAAGTCCTGCCGTTCGCCAAACCCCCAGACTACGCCCAATTTCCCTTGCTTACCGAGCGGCGCATAGACGAAATCACCTTGCGCCAGTTTCATGCCTGGCGGAATAGTATAGTCGAACGGTTCCGGTACAGCGACCGGGAACAAAACTTTGGCTATTTTCACCATTTTTTATACATGTTTACACATTTGTTACGCTTTATTTGCCTACACTGATTCGGTAAGTTTAGAAGAGAAAGTCGAGACATGAAATTTTTTATTGATACCGCCGAGACACAAGACATCAAAGCTTTGATCCCCAGCGGCTTTGTTGACGGTGTAACCACCAACCCGTCATTGATTGCCAAATCCGGGCGCAATATCAAGGACGTCATACAGGAAATCTGCAAATTTGTGGATGGCCCCGTAAGCGCCGAGGTTACTGCGCTTGACACCAAAGGCATGATCGAAGAAGGCAAGCGCGTCGCAGGCTGGGCCGATAATGTTTGCGTCAAGCTTCCGCTAACATGGGCCGGACTTGAAGCGACTAACGCCTTGTCTTCACAAGGTATTTCCACAAATGTCACTTTGTGTTTTTCGGCCAATCAAGCCCTTTTGGCCGCCAAGGCGGGCGCCACATTTATCTCGCCCTTTATCGGACGTCTGGACGATATTGGCGAAGATGGTTGCGAATTGATCGCGGAAATCCGCGTGATCTATGACAATTACGGCTTTAAGACTGAAATCCTTGCAGCTTCTATTCGCTCCCTGGAACATATGGAAAACTGCGCCCTGATCGGCGCCGATGTAGCCACCGCCCCGCCAAATGTGATTCGCGAAATGGTCAAGCACGAACTCACCGACAAAGGCCTGGCGACTTTTATGGCAGATTGGAAGAAAACCGGGCAGAGCATTTAGGCTCTGGCTCTAAAGGCAAAAAAAAGCTTAAAGAGCCGCTTTAAACGCGTCTATCAGGTCGGTTTTTTCCCATGAAAACCCGCCGTCATCATCCGGGGTGCGCCCGAAATGCCCATAGGCCGATGTGCGGGCATAGATGGGTTTGTTAAGGCCCAAATGCTCGCGAATACCGCGAGGTGTCAGGCTCATAACTTCGCCGATAGCTTTTTCCACTGCTTCTTCGCTAACCTGGCCTTTTCCGGCCATATCTACATAAACAGAAGTCGGGCGTGCTACACCAATGGCATAAGAAAGTTGGATATTGACCCAATCCGCGATGCCCGCCGCAACAATATTTTTGGCGAGATAGCGCGACGCATAAGCAGCAGAGCGGTCAACCTTGGTCGGATCCTTGCCTGAAAATGCGCCGCCGCCGTGAGGCGCTGCGCCGCCGTAAGTATCAACGATGATTTTGCGGCCCGTTAGCCCGCTATCTCCGTCCGGCCCGCCAATGACGAATTTGCCAGTAGGATTAATGTGCCAGATAGTATCATCGGTAATCCACCCGTCTGGTAATTCTTCATAAATATAAGGCTTGACCAATTTAGCAACATCAGCCGATGTCATTTTATCGTCCAAATGTTGGGTCGACAAGACAATTGCAGATGCGCCGACAGGCTTCGCATTTTCGTATCGTACTGTGACCTGGCTTTTGGAGTCCGGGCCGAGCCAATCTTGGCCTTCAAGCTTGCGGGCTTTGGCCAGACGTTCCAGAATTTTGTGGCTGTAATAAACCGGAGCCGGCATTAAATCAGGAGTTTCGTTACAGGCATAGCCAAACATAATACCCTGGTCGCCCGCACCTTCTTCGGCGTGCAAACCGCTACCATCATCTACACCTTGAGCAATATCGACACTTTGGGCGTGCAGGAGAATATCAATGTCGGCGTTTTGCCAATGAAAACCGTCCTGCTCATATCCAATGTCCTTGATGGCCTGACGGGTCACATCTTCAATCATTTCATTGGTGATTTTATCAGTGCCACGGGTCTCCCCCGCAATCACCACTTTATTGGTAGTTGTCAGGGTTTCTGCAGCAACACGCACATCCCAAGGTGACATGCCGTCTGCGATGCTTTCACGAAAAAACAAATCGACGATTTCGTCTGAAATGCGGTCAGATACCTTATCCGGATGTCCCTCGGAAACAGACTCGGACGTGAATTCATAATGTTGGCGCATTTTACGCTCCTTCAAATTTTAAAGCTCTTCGTTTAGCCTTTGGAGGGCTTTTTATTATTATTGTAAGGGCAGTTTTTGGCGGCACAACATGTGCCGCCAGATATGTTTTAGTATCTGTAATGCTCCGGCTTGTACGGGCCTTCAACCGGAAGACCCAAATAATCGGATTGTTCATCAGACAATTTTGTCAAAGTCGCACCCAATTTGGCCAGGTGCAATTCGGCAACTTTTTCGTCCAAATGTTTAGGCAGTACATAAACTTTATTTTCATAGTTCTTGTAGTTTTCCCAAAGTTCGATTTGCGCCAATACCTGGTTGGTAAAGCTGGCGGACATAACAAAGCTCGGATGTCCCGTACCGCAACCAAGGTTGACCAAGCGGCCTTCGGCCAGAACGATCAAACGCTTGCCGTCCGGAAATACAACCTCGTCAACTTGAGGCTTAACATTGTCCCATTCATAATTACGCAGAGCATCAATTTGAATTTCGCTGTCAAAGTGACCGATATTACAGACGATTGCCCGGTCTTTCATCTGGCGCATATGCTCAACTGTGATCACATCTTTATTGCCTGTGGCAGTGACGAAAATATCGCAGACCGGCGCGGCTTCTTCCATGGTTACAACTTCATAACCTTCCATAGCCGCTTGTAGCGCACAGATCGGATCTATTTCAGTAACTTTGACCCGCGCACCTTGGCTGCGCAGGCTCTCGGCGGAGCCTTTGCCTACATCACCAAACCCGCAAATCACGGCAGTTTTACCTGAAAGCATAACGTCAGTAGCGCGTTTGATACTGTCAACCAAACTCTCTTTACAACCGTACAAATTGTCAAACTTAGATTTGGTGACGCTATCATTTACGTTAATAGCAGGAACAACCAAAGTGCCAGCCTTTTCCATTTGGTACAGGCGCATAACACCAGTTGTGGTTTCTTCGGACAGGCCTTTAACATCTTTCATCAATTCTGGATATTCATCATGCATAAGAACGGTTAAATCACCGCCGTCGTCCAAAATCATATTGGGCGTCCAGCCATTTGGCCCTTTAACCGTGGCGTGAATACACTCCCAAAACTCGTCTTCAGTCAAACCCTTCCAGGCAAAGACAGGAACGCCTGTGGCGGCAATCGCAGCGGCGGCCTGGTCTTGTGTGGAGAAAATATTACAAGATGACCAGCGCACTTCTGCACCAAGTGCAGTCAGTGTTTCGATTAACACAGCCGTTTGAATAGTCATGTGCAAACAGCCAGCAATACGAGCGCCTGTAAGCGGTTTTGTCTCACCAAATTCTGTGCGCAACGCCATCAGGCCAGGCATTTCGGTTTCAGCGATATTTATTTCCTTACGGCCCCAATCGGCTAGGGAGATATCTGCTACTTTAAAATCGTTCTGTGTTTCTGACATTGTTTATTATCCTGGTTTGTATCCACATTTGGGGGTAGATTATGTTATGAATTTGAAGCCCGCTTGCCTATAGGGAAAATTTTCTTTATGTGCAATGCTTTATTATACCACATCTGTGAAATAATATATCTGATAAACTTCACGTATAAGGAGTATAAAATCCCCAAAGCCTCGATCATAATTGTCAACTTTAACGCAGGCGAATGGCTGTCTCGTTCGGTCGCGTCAATACAAAACCAAAGCGAGCAAGACTTTGAGTGCTTTATCGTCGATAATGGCTCCACAGACGGATCGATGGCTACACTGCCAAAACTGGGTGCACGTTTCCAAATTATGAAGTTGAGCGAAAACACCGGGTTTGCCGCCGCCAACAACATGGCCGCCAAATTGGCCAAAGCACCCTGGCTGGCGCTCCTTAACCCAGACGCCTTTGCCCGCAAAGACTGGTTGGCACAACTGTTAAAAGCCACCAATATTGCCGCCAATATCAAGATGGTGGGTTCAGGGCAATATCTGGCTTTGGCTACACCTCCGACACTGGACGGTGTTGGTGATTGCTATCATATCTCTGGCATCGCTTTTCGGGCCGGATATGGCAAACAGATTAAGCCGCCAAAGACCGGGCTGGTATTTGGGCCTTGCGCCGCCGCGTGCGCTTACCACCGCGATACATTTTTAAGCCTCGGCGGGTTTGACGAGCGGTTTTTTTGTTACCACGAAGATGTTGATTTGGCTTTTCGCATGCAACTTGCTGGTGGGGATTGTGTGCAATCCGCCGAAGCTCTAGTTGATCATGTCAGTTCAGCTATATCTGATAAAGTGCCTGAATTTGCCGTATATCACGGAACGCGTAACCGGATTTGGACATTTTTCAAGAACATGCCCTGGCCGCTTTTGATTTTATTTACCCCACTCCATATAGGTGCCAATCTGGCTTATCTTATGTGGGCAATGTTTCGCAAAGGCAGGTTCAAGCCAACCTTGCGCGGAATTAGAGACGGTTTAGCGGGCCTGCCGCAGACTTTTCGTGATCGCCGCACCGTGCAAAAAGCACGGACACTCAACAGTATTGCAATGCTGAACAAATTTACCTGGTCACCGATTAAAGTCGTGACACGCGGCGTTCATATACGGGCATTGCCCAAAAAACCGCAAAACTAACCGCTTTGAGCAGAGCTATATTAAACAGTGTTTATTATGCAGCTTGGGCAGCAGCTATTTTTTTGCGGTTTTCCACCAGCCAGCCACGTGCTGCACGTTGGGCCAAAGTCACATCTTCGCAGCTCATTTCCATAGTCAACTCACTGCGGTAAGCCTGAGCTGGTTTGGAACCAAGAAGCGCAGCCAGATTGAACCATTTATGGGCCTCAATCATGTCTGGGCCACGATCCTCATGATCTGTGGAATATATAAGACCGAGACGGAACAAGTCCGCAGCCTCGGCTTTTGCGATAACGGCCTCGCGGGCCTCTTTTACTTCAACATCTGTAAAGGCCATAACCTTCTCCCCCCCATTTACTTTAGGGTTTTCTCTTCACCTAACACCTTCGGATTATTCCTTGGGCGAGACCCGCACCGGCATTATTTCAATGTCTCCAGCGGATATAGGTATAATCTGATAGGGTCAGGTTGACATAAGGTTAATTATAGTAAAGGTTAATCAAGCTTTACTGTGGTTAAAGCAAGTAAATTAGTGTTTATATTGAATTTAAACAAGATTAAAATTAAATTACTTTTTGCGCTATACTTAAACCTTATAAGACTAGGAAAGTATATTTTCGAGACAAACCAACTATAAAACAGTCAATAAAAGCGACAAATAATTGCAAAACAAATGATTTAATGTGATTTAGGCCTAAAAATCTGCCTTCATACTTAATCAAGTATGAAATTTCACCAGTTCTGAAAGCTCCGCCCGGTCGGATACAAGGTCATTAACCGGGGCGTCAGGGTTGGCGTACCCCATAGACATGCCAACTAAAATTTGTTGTGCGTCCGAATGGCCTGTGTGCTTTTTGACTGTATCAGGAAAAGCCCGCCACGCACCTTGAGGTGCCGTATGTAACCCCTGCTCACGGGCCAGCAACATCAAAGTTTGCAGATAAATGCCAATATCGATAAATTGTGGTGCGTTCATACGCTTGTCGATAGTCACAAGAATGCCGACAGGTGCGCCGAAGAAATTGAAATTTTGACCGACCTGCATCAAACGCGCCTGTTTATCATCCTTGGGTATGCCCAAAAGTCCGTACATATCCTCACCCAATTTGTAACGCCATGAGCGCATAGGTTCCCACAAGGGGGACGGATAGGCTTGATATGTGTCTCCCTCGGTTTTACCTTGCATCAATTTACCAATGACCTCTGTGCGAAACGCATCCAAAGCCTCACCCGTCAATACATGTACATTCCACGGCTGGAGATTTCCGCCGGACGGGGTGCGGCGAGCGGTTTCGAAAATGCCTTTGAGAACATCTTCCGGCACAGGCTTATCCAGAAAGGCTCGTGTGGTTATACGCGTGTTGATGGCTTCGGTAACAGTTTTGGATTTTTCCGTGCTGATGGTCATTGATCTTCCCTATTTTCTTTTCGTTGTTTGCGGTGCAATGAGAAATACATCACCACATATTCAAGTATGCCAATACCGGCCCCCGCGCCAAGAGCATAACCAAGATTACCCCATTTCTTGTACACCAGATAACCAACACCAGCGCTAAGGACAACCACGTTGGCCCACAGGATTTGTTTGTATTTGGTGTTAAGTGGGGTTTTCATAAATACACAGTCTTGTAAACCCCATTCACATCCACCCCCAGACCCCGCTCACCCCTGCATGCGCAGGGGTCTATCTGTAGACTTTCGACTTTAAACTGCAAACCACAGTAATGGATACCTGCATGCGCAGGCATGAGCGGGGTGTGGTGAATGAATTGTGCGTGGAAAATCACAATCCCAATTTCTTGCGCAGGATTTCATTGACCGCTTGCGGGTTGGCTTTGCCTTGAGACGCTTTCATCACCTGGCCGACGAAAAAGCCTATGAGCTTCGGATTGTCTGCGACTTTCGCAGCCTGATCAGGGTTAGCATCTATTACATCCGCAACCATTTTTTCAATAGCACCCATGTCTGTGACCTGCTTGAGGCCATCGCGTTCGACAATTTCGCCTGCACTTTCTTTGGTTTTGGCCTCGCCTGCAAACATTTTTTCAAACACATCTTTGGCGATTTTTCCCGAGATGGTTTTATCGCCGATAAGGTCGAGCAACCCGCCTAGCCCCTCAGAATTGACCGGACTATCATCCAGATCAATACTGGCCTTGTTGAGCGCACCAAACAAATCGCCCATCATCCAGTTGGCGGCGATTTTAGCGTCTCTTCCTTTCGCCAGCCGTTCATAGAAATCACCCTTGGCTTTGTCGGCGGTCAGAATGCGGGCATCATATTCGGGGATACCGTATTGGCGCACAAACCTTGCTTTACGAGCATCGGGGAGTTCCGGCAAATCGGCCTTGATGCCGTCAACAAACGCCTGAGTGATGTTGATAGGCAGCAAATCCGGGTCGGGAAAATAGCGGTAATCATGGGCGTCTTCCTTGGAGCGCATGGTACGGGTTTCGCCTTTGGCATTATCGAATAATCGCGTTTCCTGGTCAATCTCGCCGCCAGCTTCCAGAATATCAATTTGCCGCCGCGCCTCATAATTGATTGCTTGGCGAATAAAGCGCATGGAGTTGACGTTTTTAATCTCACATCTTGTGCCCAAATCACCACCCGGTTTTCGCACCGAAACATTGACATCAGCCCGCAGATTACCTTTTTCCATATCGCCGTCGCATGTGCCGAGTGCGCGGACAATACCGCGCAGTTTCTCCACATAAGCCGAAGCCTCCTCGGGCGAACGCATATCAGGCTTGGAGACGATTTCCATCAGGCATACACCTGAACGGTTCAAATCCACAAAGGTATCATCGGGCGATAGATCATGAATAGATTTGCCTGCGTCTTGCTCCAGGTGCAAACGCTCAATCCCGACAATACACGGTTCGCCGCCTTCAGGTTCGATCTCGATCTCGCCTTCGCCGACTATGGGAAATTCAAATTGGGAAATTTGATAACCTTGGGGCAAATCAGGATAGAAATAATTCTTGCGGTCAAAGCGCGAATACAGATTGATCTGGGCGTTCAGCCCCAAACCCGTGCGCACGGCTTGCTCAATGCAAAACTCGTTAACCACCGGGAGCATGCCCGGCATGGCCGCATCGACCAAGGACACTTGCGTATTAGGCTCGGCCCCATACTGCGTCGCCGCCCCCGAAAATAATTTCGACTTGGACGCCACCTGGGCATGAACCTCAAGCCCGATAATGACCTCCCAGTCATGATCCCGCCCAGAAAGCCAATCTTTTTTGTCTGCTACACGTTTAGCTGTGAACATTCTTCTTATTCCTAGTTTAATCTCTTTTTATATTATGGCGTACCGTATGTAGCCGCCACTTCTCTGTACGCTTCACGAGCATCAGCGTCAAAACAAGTGCTGCCAAATATTTCAGCAATGGCGTTAGTCGCCGCATCAGTAATATCTGCGTTAAGGGTTTCATGGTTAATACTGTCTAATGCGGTATAGCCGACAAGACGCGCACCAACTTCAGTATCATTAGCCTCGGCTCTAAATTGAGTTTGAAGGTCTGCAAAACGTTGACCGAAATCGGCAATTGGGTAGTTTTCTCGATCTGTACCAATTATTTGCCAAAGTTCACACCACCTTTCAACCGCCCAGGTCCAGTTATCCCGATACAAGGGATTGCTATTCTTAATTTCTTCAAAAGTCATATTAAATCCACCATTTTTTAGGTTTAGTGTTAAAGTTTGCTGCTTTTTCTAATGCTGCAGAAGCCGCAAACACCGTTTCCTCGTCCAGCGCCCGGCCTATAATTTGCAGACCCAATGGAAGCCCATTATTATCCAGGGCCGCCGGGACGGACATGGCTGGCAGGCCCGCCAGGTTTGCCGTGACTGTGAAAATATCGTTTAGATACATGGTCACCGGGTCGTTTAGTTTGCGGCCTACTGCGAACGCGGCGCTGGGGCATGTGGGGGTTAAGAGGGCGTCGCACTTCTCCCAGGCCTGCTTAAAGTCGTCCGCGATTTTGGTGCGGACTTTCTGGGCCTGTAGATAATAAGCATCGTAATACCCGGCGGACAATACATATGTGCCGATCATGATACGGCGGCGCACTTCTTTGCCAAAGCCTTCGGCGCGGGTGCGTTCGTAAGTATCATAGAGATTATCGCCCTCCACCCGTTCGCCGTAACGCATACCGTCATAGCGGGCCAGATTGGACGAGGCTTCGGCGGGCGCGACTATATAATAGGCGGGCAGCGCGTATTTGGTATGGGGCAAAGACACATGCACGATTTCCGCGCCGCATGACTCCAGCCATTTAATCCCCTGTTGCCACAAATCTTCAATCTCTCGCGGCATGCCGTCCATGGTGTATTCTTTGGGGATGCCGATTTTCATACCCTTGATCGACTTGCCGCAGGCGGCGGACAGGTCGGGCATGGGTTTATTGATAGACGTGCTGTCTTTCGCATCATACCCGGCCATGGATTGCAACATTATGGCACTATCTTTGACCGTGCGGGTAATCGGCCCGGCCTGGTCAAGGGATGAGGCAAAGGCGACAATGCCCCAGCGCGAACAGCGGCCATAAGTTGGCTTTATCCCGACAGTACCAGTAAAGCTAGCGGGCTGGCGGATAGAACCGCCCGTATCGGTCGCCGTAGCGCCCAAACACATATTGGCGGCCACCGCAGAAGCCGAACCACCGCTTGAGCCGCCCGGAACGAGGTCTTCACCCATTTCCCCTTTTTGGCGCCACGGGTTCACCACCGGCCCAAATGCGGAGGTTTCATTTGATGACCCCATGGCAAATTCGTCCATATTCAGCTTGCCGAGCATGACCATGCCGTCGCGCTTCATATTGGCGGTGACGGTGCTTTCATACTGGGGTTTGAAATCACCCAGGATTTTACTGCCCGCCGTGGTCTTGACACCCTCGGTGCAGAACAAATCCTTGACGCCGAGCGGCGCACCTTCCAGCGCCCCGCCCTCGCCTTTGGCAAGTTTGGCGTCTGAGCGCTCCGCCGCATGCACGGCATTGGTAAAGTCAGTTGTAATAAACGCGTTGAGATCCGCAGCCTCCATACAGGCATCAATATGGGCTTTGGTGATTTCTACAGAGGAAAACTGCTTGGCTTTGAGACCTTTTAAAGCTTGTTCCAGCGTGAGCTTGGTTAAATCAGACATGCTCTACTCCACCGAACGCGGCACGACGAAATAGCCCGCTTCTGTTTTTGGTGCATTGGCCAGGACTTTACTCCGGACACCACCGTCGGTTATTTCGTCCTTGCGCATGGGTGCAGGCATTGCCACGGCGGACGTCATTGGCTCCACGCCTTTCACATCCACCTCGCCGAGCTGCTCAATCCAGGCCAAAAGCCCGTTCATTTCATCCGCCAAAAATGCCAGCCGCTCCGGCTCCACATGCAAGCGCGACAAACGCGCTATTTTTTCTACCGTTTTGGCGGTTACACCTGTATTCTTCTCACTCACGGACAAGCTCCAGTTAAATCAAATCATACGATTAACAGGCGGGTTAACAGGGAGGGGCTTGCGGGGCAAGAAATTTTGCCGCAATACTGTATAATATGAAGCTTTTTACCGTTTTCATCCATATGGCCCAGATTTTTGTACGCATAGCTCAGGCCTATCTGTTTTATCCGGTTATGGTCGGGTTGTTTTTGTGGCTGTATATTAAGGGTGCCCACTGGATTTACGGGCTTGTCGTAATTGCAGCAATCCTGTCCATAGACCCTATATGGCGGATTTTAGCAGCAAATATGCTTAAATCCATTGGCAAATCTATTGGTGAAATTTGCCGCAAATAAACTAGGCTCAGAACCTAAAACACTTTATAACACCCCCTGTGATTTAAATCATATTTATTGCCCTCACTGGTTGATTGTTTATATTTAATAGTGTATATGATTCTCAGGCGGTGAGGGTACCCCAATGATCCCACAGCCAAACGGTAGCACACCCACGCCCTAAGGCTACCGGCAAAAGGTGGGCTGGTCATTGGTCTCAACATCATCCCTGTGAGCTTAATGACCAGCCACCAATTTTGGGCCACCAATTTTGGGCCACCAATTTTGGGCCACCAATTTTGGGCCACCAACCTTTCCGTAACATGGCTGAAATCTCATAAAATGTCATATTTTCGACTGGATTTTGCCACAATCGCCTCCAAACATGGGGCTCTGGAGGGCGTTTTTAGGAGGAGACGATGTTAAAATTTTTAACACCGAACAACAAAACGACACTTAAATCATATATTGTACGACTTGGTTTAAGCCTTGCCGCAGTGATGGTTTTATCAAGCCCCGCATATGCCGGCCCACAAAAAAAGCCGGACGATCCAGTCGAAACAATCGATAAACAGCTTGAAGAGGGCAAGGATGTTAAGGACGGATACAGGCCAATTGAGTTACAAAAAACAGGAAAAACTGCAAAAGATGGCTTAAAACCCATTACGGATGACAGAAAATCTGCTCTTGATAAATCTGTTTTGGACAACTCTGTACTGAAAAGAGCGCAATCTTGCTTTAAGCAAGACAGCGGCACCTATGAATGTATCTGCGAAGGCAAGAAGGACTGCGCCAATCTGACCAAAGCAGACATTTGCGAGCCCGGCACTGAATGGCAAAATGCGGAAGGTTTTGGTGGCTGCTCCAAGAAAAAGGATTAGCTTAACAGCTAGATCTAGCCTGTTTCACCTGCGAGACGCGCTTTGGCGCGTTTCGCCCCCAATAATGGGAGTAGCTTATCCATTTCCGGCCCCCGTTCCCGCCCGGTAAGGGCCATACGTAACGGCAGAAACAGGCTCTTGCCTTTTCTGTCGGTTTTTTGTTTTAATTCCCCAATCCACAGCCCCCAGGTTTCCCCGTTGATCTCATCTGGTAATAATATAGCGGCCTGCTTACAAAATTCTGCATCCGCAGCAGCAATTTGGCCGGGCATGGGCGCATTGATCACCGTTGACCATCCGGCTGCATCCCCCAATTTGCCTAAATTATTGCGTATCAGCAGCCAAAACTCTTCTCCGCCTGCAACACCCAAATCATCCAGCCTGTCTTTGACATCAGCGTAAGGGGTATCGTGTAGCAGTCTGGCATTGACCAATTCCAGCTCCGCCTCGTCAAAGCGGGCCGGGGCGCGGCCGATTTTGGCGAAGGAAAACTCATCAACCAACTGCGCCAGATTACGGCGGGCTTCCACCGGATCGGACGTGCCGATTTTGGCCAGCAAGCTACAAATGGCCAGAGGTTCAATGCCTTGGTCGCGCAATTGATCCATGGAGAGCGAACCAAGACGTTTGGACAGGCCTTTCCCGTCTTTGCCGACCAGCAATGGCGTATGGGCGAATTTCGGCAACTCACCGCCGCCGCCCAGTTCAAACAGGGCTTCAAATATTTCGATTTGGGCACCGGAATTGGTTACATGATCTTCACCGCGAATAATGTGGGTGATATTGGCGTCAATATCATCAACCACGCTGGGCAAGGTATAGAGATATGTACCGTCACCACGGATTAAAACCGGATCGGACAGGGAAGACGTATCAATATTTTGCGGCCCGCGCACCATGTCGTCCCAGCTTGCAATTTTGCCAGAAAGCTTGAAGCGCCAATGAGGTTTACGGCCCTGGGTCTCCAGGCTTGCGCGTTGCTCGCCTGTAAGCCGTAAACCCGTACGGTCATAAACTGGTGGTTTGCTTTGGGCGCGCAGGATTTTGCGCTGGCGGTCAAGCTCTTCCGCCGTCTCGTAACAAGCGTAGAGATAACCCTTGTCGATAAGCTTTTGCGCATGAGCGTCATAGATATCAAAACGGTCAGACTGGTTAAAACTTGAACCCCAAGTCAAGCCGAGCCAGGACAAATCGCGCTTGATCCCGTCCTCATAGGCTTTGGTAGAACGGCCGATATCCGTGTCGTCTATACGCAGGATAAATTCCCCACCTTCTTTGGCAGCATAAAGCCAGTTCATCAGTGCGGTGCGGACATTGCCAACATGCAATTTACCGGTCGGGGATGGTGCAAATCTAACGATTGGTTTCATAATCTTATTCCTAGTTGGGTACTTTATCCCGGTATTTATTGGTGATTGGATAACGACGATCGCGACCAAAATTTCTATTGCCGATTTTTACGCCCGGCGGGGCTTGCCTGCGTTTGTATTCCGCAATGTGCAACAAATGTTGTATCCGTCGCACAGTTTCGGGCTTATGGCCCCCATCTGGCCCTCTGGCCAGTATTTCTTCAACCGCTAATTCCTGCTCTATCAGCCCGTAGAGTATATCGTCCAGCACATCATAAGGCGGCAGGCTGTCCTGGTCGGTTTGATCGGGCCGCAATTCAGCCGATGGAGCTTTGGTGATAATGCGTTCGGGGATTGGTGAAGCTGGCCCCAACAGACCTTCCGGGTGAACGCTATTACGCCAGTTCACCAGTTCATAAACTTCGGTTTTATACACGTCTTTAAGCGGATTATACCCGCCGCACATATCACCGTACAGGGTCGCATAACCCACCGCCATTTCGGATTTATTGCCGGTTGTCACCAACATCGGCCCGAATTTATTGGACAATGCCATCAAGGTGACAGCGCGGATACGTGATTGCAGGTTTTCCTCGGTCGTGTCCGGTTCGGTGCCCGCAAAATGCCCTGACAACATACCCGTAAACGCGTCTACGGCGTCGGAGATGGGAATAATATCGTATTTGCACCCTAGCCGTTTGGCGCAGGCTTTGGCATCTTCAAGGCTGTCATCCGAAGTATATTTGGACGGCATCATCACGCACCAAACACGATCTGGCCCCAAGGCATCCACGGCAATTGCCGCCGCCATAGCGCTGTCCACGCCGCCGGACATACCCAGCACGATTTGCTTAAATCCGTTTTTATTGACGTAATCACCTAGCCCCAGACACATGGCCCGCCAGTCAGATTCCATTTGGCCCAGTTGCGGTAGATTGGTTTTGCTTTCACACATCCACTCACCGCCCAGTTTACTCCAGGTCGCAACTTCAAACGCCTCTTCAAAGGACGGTAAAAATTGCCGGATTTTTTCATCGGCTGTCACACTGAAGGACGATCCGTCAAACACCAATTCGTCCTGGCCGCCCACCTGGTTCACATAAACCAAAGGCAGGCCAGCCCGCTCAATGCGCGCGTGTACGACATGCAACCGCTCATTACGGGCCGTGCGCCGATAGGGGGAACCATTGGGGGAAATCAGCAGTTCAGCGCCATGTTTTGCCAGGTTTCTCGCCACGCCCCCATGCCATATGTCTTCACATATTGGTAGGCCGATCTTGACACCGCAAATTTCCACGGGCTTTGGCAAAGGGCCGGGCGAAAACACACGAGCTTCGTCAAACACGCCGTAATTGGGCAGGAAATGCTTAAACCTTTTATGGGTGATTTTACCGCCGCTCATCACTAAAATAGCCGAGTATAATTTACCCCGGTACAGCCACGGTAAAGAAAACACTACGGCCGGGCCGTCTTTGGTCAATTTTGTAAATTCCAACGCTTCGACCTTGCAATCAGCGACGGCGGCCGGTTTCAGCACCAAATCCTCCGGCGGATAGCCAAGGACAAATAACTCCGGCAACACCAAAATATCCGCACCCTCAAGCTTTGCCCGTCCATAAGCCTCCCGCGCCTTGGCCATATTACCTGCCAAATCCCCAACGGTCGGGTTTAGCTGCGCCGATGCGATTTTCAATGTCTTTATCATACGGGATATTTAACGCCGCTTTACCCTGCTTGCAATCCTTATCAGGAACAATATTGGTTTAGAGCGCTCCTAGGCTCAGGACCTATTAATCTCACCGTTTCTGCTCTTGTTAGGTGCTTTTTGAGCAGGCGCAAGGTTGCAGGAAGTGCTTATCACTTTCCAAGCCTTGCAACGCACTCAAAATGCACCTAACAAGAGCCCACTATGTTGTGAGGAAAATGGGGGTTGGCCATAGCCGCCCCTGGTGTGGCGCAAACGGGCCTTGAATTAGCCGAGCTAGTCCTGCGTCCCGTTTCCTTACCCCAGGAACGGCTATGGCCAACAGAAACGATGAGATTAATAGATCCTGAGCCTTGATAAATATATCAAAGAGGCGGTAGTGCCCTGCCCTAAATTTCTACAAAAATAACCCAATGTAGAAATTTTAGCAAAATCTTTAGGGCTGTTCGCTATATAGTCTTATGCCTGATTTACAAACAACCCCTAACGTGCAGATTGAACCTGATTTGCAAACGGAAAAAGGGTTTCGCACCCATATATCTGAGAGGCGCCATACCATCATGCGTCAACCAGTTGTCTGCGCCGAGGATTTCTCCGTTTTGCACCATGAATGGCTGGTGCGGTTTGATAGTGATACCGGGCTGGAACGGATATTACGGCCAGCGGAAATTAGCGGCGCGATTTCCGACCTTGATTTATCTATGCTGACCCAAGCGGTTACGGTTCTTAACGCCAATCCTGACAGACATGCGATCGCAGTTAATTTATCTGGTGCGTCCTTCTCAGACCCGGTGTTCGAACATAGCTTGCTGGTTTTATTGACAAAACTGGAAACCGCCCCAACCAAGTTGATTTTTGAACTTACCGAAACATGGGACTTAAAAGATTTAAGACCTGCTCTGCGTTTACTCAATATTTTGCGCGAACGGGGCCATAGCCTGTGCCTGGATGATGTGGGTGCCGGGGCGGCTTCACTTAGGTATTTGCGGGCTTTTCCGACCGACTGGCTTAAAATTGATGGTGATTTTGTTGCAGGTGCGGCCACATGCAAGCGTGAAAGGGCCGTCTTGAAAGCCGTACTTGGCTTGCGGGATGCCCTCGATGTTCGCTTCATAGCCGAGGGTATAGAATCCGAACCTTTGCGCGACTTTGCACTGGAATTGGGTTTTGATGCGCTGCAGGGCTTTATCATTGCCCCACCCGAGCCTGAAAACTCAGCTTAAATCAAACATTTTTCTTACGTTATTAAGTGCATTTTAGTCGACTTTATTAACGAGTCCCACTTATCCTGTTGATGATTCGTTATAAATTAAATCCCGTAGAGAGATTTTGTGGTTAAAGGCCCGGTTCCATATCAACAAACACCGCCGCCACATCCCGGTGCGCCGCCCAAACATGTCCTGCGCGCTGCCATGCCAGTGAACAATACAGCTCATCGGCCTGTGACAAATCCTACAGGGTCGAAGCCGCGCAGATTGAGATCACCATTTGCCTCAAATGCTTTTGCCACGGACAAACGTTCAGCACAGCGCATGCTCATGTTAGCCGTAGCTTTTTTAATCTTTTACGTGCTGATTGTCGCCTCGAAATTAATCGTAGATTATAGCTCCACCCAACAAAGGGCAAAAACTGAACATCTCAGCTATTCCGAAGCCGTCGCCAGTCGCATTTCTACAGAAATTGAAAACGCGATCATTTGGATCAATAACGGGCTGGCCGAAGGGCAAACACCAGGCCAAGCGGCTCGTTTAATTGCAAAATCGCCTGTCGTTTCCGCAACAACAATCGTCAATTTACAAGGCGACACCATTGCAACCTATCCGCCTCAATCTCTAATACTGGACAACATCCCCATTTTGAACGTTGGCCCGGACATGGTTAAGTTGAATTCTATCATTCAGCCAGACGGGCAAGTTATTCCGTTAGTTGTTAAGCGAACGGGCCAGTATTTCGTCGTCGCGGCATTATCCGATACCGTCTTGGTCAACGAAAACAACTCAATGGGTGTATTGGCTGTTGTAGCACCATCAGGCCGCGTGATTAGTGGCAACAAAATCATGGGACGGACAGGCCCGCGCGACGCCTATAATTTAACCGATGCGCAATTTTCCAGCCTGACACAACCTGGCTCTCATACTGTTCGAAAAATTAAAATGTTAGGCGACAAACATCTACTGGCCTCAGTGCAAATCCCAAACACGGACTTGTTTCTTCTGGGGTCTAAAACACAACTCAACACCTCAGTATTGCAAAATAACCTCACCTTGTTCTTCATCTTGTTTGTTGGCACCTGCGCTTTGGTCTGGACTTTGCTACACTCCCTGACAAAGCAATTGCGTGTCGTGCAAGGTGTCCAGCACACCACCGAAGTTTCTCAACAACGCTACCAGGCCGCTATTGAAGGTGATCGGGGCGGGGTTTGGGAGGTTGACCTTGCGGGGAGTTCAGCATTTGTAAGCGGTTCACTTGCTGGCCTTTTAGGCTTATTACGCAAAGAACAGACCATGCCCCTTTCCAGATTTTTAAACCTGTTTCATCCAGATGACCGTGAACGATTTCTTGCATTTGCGCGAAGGGCCCATGTGCAAGGGGAGTTTGATTTTGATATTCGCGTCGCCCATCTGCCCTTGATGCTGCAATGTCGCGGCCGATCTTCCGTGCGCTCCGGGCGAGAGATGAAGCGTGTGATCGTTGGCGTAGCTTTGGATATTACCGAACAACGTGCCGCACAAATGCGCTTGAAGATTACTGAATCCAGACTGCATGACGCACTCAGCTCTATGACTGATTCCTTTGTTGTTTGGGATTCCACGGGACGTCTGGTGGTCTGGAACAGCCGGTTTATGGACTTTTTTGGCTTCAAGCCTGGTACGCTTTATGAAGGGATGGAACATATTAATGTAGATTATATTGCCAAAGCGACCATTTATGAAAAATTTGTACATGAACGTATGGGCGAAAAATGGATTGAATATCATCTTAAAGATGGTCGCTGGATCCGCTATATCGAAACACCGACCGCTGAAGGCGGGCATGTCAGTATTGGCACGGATATCACGGAAATTCGTTTGCGTGAAGCCGAGTTGACTGCCAATGAACAAGCCTTAAAAAATACAGTTGATGTTTTGCGAAAATCCCAAGACAGCATTGTTGAGTTGGCCGAACGTTATGAAAGCGAGAAAATACGCGCTGAAGAAGCCAGTCAATCCAAAACCAATTTTCTTGCCAGCATGAGCCATGAACTTCGAACTCCGCTCAATGCCATCAACGGATTTTCAGATATTATGCAAAAAGAAATGTTTGGGCCATTGGGCGACCCTAGATACAAAGATTATGTCAATGACATTCTATTTTCCGGTCAACATCTATTGTCATTGATCAATGACATACTTGATATGTCAAAAATTGAAGCCGGAAAAATGACCTTAAACACCGAAATTATGTTTGTACACGAAATGCTGGTTCAAGTCGTACGCATGGTCAGAGGCAAAGCTGATGATGCCGGGTTAAAGCTAGATGTTGACGTGATCGAAGTACGGGAAATTGAAGCAGACCCCCGTTCCATCAAACAAATCTTGCTGAACCTTTTGACCAATGCGGTCAAATTTACGCCCGAGGGCGGTACTGTCGGGGTTGAGTTAATCCAAAAACAGTCCGGTATTATTGTCAAAGTATGCGACACAGGCATAGGCATATCCCAAGACAACATAGACAAGCTGGCCAAACCGTTCGAGCAGGTTGATGATAAAGCCAACAAGCAAAACGAAGGCACTGGCCTGGGCTTGGCGTTGTCAAAATCATTTGTGGAATTGCACGGCGGTAAATTTAAAATCGAAAGTGTTATTGGCAAAGGCACGACAGTGATTTTCTCCCTGCCCAACAAACCTATCACCCCTGCAAAAGAGGACGAAACGGAAGATGTGAGCCAGGAAATCTCCAAAATCCAGGCCGACATCGCCAGTATTTTGGGACAAACGGAAAGCTTGCCCCATCAGACCGCCAAACCAAACGACCCGCCGCCCTATCCAGGCCTTGGCAATCTTCATGCTCCAGCAGAAGAACACATAAACATGCCAATTAAACAAGGCCGTCCAGCAGCTTGAACGCAAATCTTATTGAAACGTGTTTTTGAAATCTTCAATCACCTGTTTTCTCATAGCGAGATAATGCGTTTCCAGTTCGCCAAACCCGGCATGACCAGTGACCTTTGCAAGTATTGTTTTCACGCTTAATGGCACTGTTTGCGGCTCGAAATTTCTACTCACGGTGATGGCTAGAATTTGTAGGAGCCTATGGTAGAGCTTTGTTGTCTCGACGAGCCGTGTTGCCATTTCCTCAGACATCCAATTTTCAAGCTTTGCCAATTGCAACATATCTACTGTCGAGCGCGGTAGATTGCCCGGCTTACCCCTTGCGGACAGTCTGTACCCTGCAGGCACCTTGTGTTTAAGCATGAGGTATTGGGCGATAAATTCTATATCCCGTAGGCCGCCCGGCGTATTTTTTATATCCCATAGACCAAAACCAGGTTTTTCAATTTGCAAGCGCTCATGCATGTCCAGCACATCGGCTTCAAGTTTGCCGCCGTAATCCTTGCTCCCCAAGCTTGAGGCAATTATTTGCGTCAATTTCTTGGCAAATTCACCGCTTGATGCCGCGACAACCCGACCACGGGTCAGAGCCATAAACTCCCAAGTCCAAGCGTCCTTGCTGTAATATTTCTCAAACGCGCCCAGAGACACCGCCAATGGCCCAGCCCGACCTGAAGGCCGTAGCGCCATATCAACCTCGTATAAACCGCCCTGGGCCGTTACACTTGATAAAGCCGAAATCAGACGGCGGGTGAGCTTGTTATAAACATCCTGTTTTTCTCCCTCATAGACCAACATAATGTCCAGATCAGATTTCAAAGACATTTCGCGCCCGCCAAGTTTGCCAAGACCAAGCACGGCAAACTGCCCCTTTAGCGGGCCGTGAAGCCGTTCAATCTCTTGCACGGCTTTGGGCAATAAGGCGGTGATCGCTGCATCGGCAATACCCGTTAATATTTCTCCGGCCTGTTTTGGATTATATCCGCGCAAAACTTTGGCCGTAAACATAAACTGGTCTTCATGTACGGCCCGGCGCACGGTGTTCATTGCAGTTTCAAAATCCATTTTCGGATCCAGAAAACCAGTATAACTATTTACCGAAACTGACATTTCTTTTTGAAAAAACGCAGGATTGGTGAGCGCATCAATCAAGCTGGGGCGCGCTGACAAACGCTCTGCCAAGCTGGGGGCGCTAGCCAACATTTCAACAAGTGTCGATAAGGCGGCTGGCTGTTTTAAAAACAAAGACAATAATGTCACACCTGCGTTAAGTTTAGTGAAAAACTCTGCAAAACTAAAAAACGCCGTGTCGGCAGCACCCCCTGCTCCGGCCTCTCCGCAGGCCTCAATGATGCGCGGGGCGAGACGGGTCAAAAGCTCACGCGCCCTTTGGGTACGCGTGGCATTGATGCGACCGCCAAGCCAATCGGCCATAATTTGCCAAATTTCAGGCCCGCGCTCAAACCCGTAATTCTCAAATGTTTCCAGCGTAATGGCTTCGGGTTCCACGCCCGTAAACACCAAGCTACCTTTTGCGGTTGATAAATCTTCCTCACTAGAAAACAAGTCTTGGTAAAGACCGTGAACTCGCTTGAAAGTACGGCTTAAACTATCCTCAAAATCACCGACACTCATATCACCACAGAGCGCCGCAAGGTGTTCCCGATGGGTCAGTGTCATCGGCCATATATGAGATTGCTCGTCCCCATACATTTGTATGCGGTGTTCAGCGTCTCGCAAAACTCCGTAATCTACCTGCAAATTTTGGGCCGTCTGCGGATCCACATAGCCCCCGTCGGCCAAGGTTTGTAACCCGTCTACGGTTCTTGGGGAACGTAATTTTTTATTGCGCCCCCCTAAAATCAGTTGCTGGACTTGGACAAAAAATTCAATTTCGCGAATACCCCCAAACCCCAATTTCACATCATGCCCAGGTGCACTGAATTGCTCCGGTGTGCCTGTTCCGGAGATTTGCCGTTTGATGGAGTGAATATCGTCAATGGCATGAAAATCCAGGCTTCTGCGCCAGATAAACGGCGCCAGCACATCTTTGGTAAAATCTTTCGCTGCCGCCCTATCACCACCCACCACCCGCGCTTTGATCATGGCGGCCCGCTCCCAGTTCTGCCCCAGGCTTTCATAATAGCGTTCGGCGGTGCGGGTGGAGACGGCAACCGTAGTGGCGCGGGGATCGGGGCGCAAACGTAAATCTGTGCGAAACACATAGCCGTCCGCCGTGACTTCATCAAAACCGCGCATAAGCTTGCGAACAAAGCGGATCAACGCCCGCTCTGCCCGCGCCGGGTCAGGGAGCTTCAGCCTGTCTGGATCATAAAAAACGATCAGATCAATATCGCTGGAATAATTCAGCTCACGGGCACCATATTTACCAAGCGCCAGCACGAACAAACCCGGTACCGGATTATCGCCACGGCCATCAAACTGCATATCTTCCGCCACCGAGGCAATAAGCGCCTCCATAGCCCTATCAGCAAAATCACTAAGGCACTGACAGACCTGGGCCCAGTCCCAATAACCCGCTAAATCACAAAGCGCTGTTAGCAGGTGAATTTTTTGTTTGCTGTGTCGCAAGAGCGGGTTTAATTCTGCTAACGGCATGGGATATATATCTGCACACAAAACATCAAATACACTCTGTGGTGTCTGCGCCCCAAGCCGCAAAACCATGTCAGGCCATTTCTCCAGCAAGCGTCGTAAATACGGCGAATTTTCCTGGGCGCACTCAACTGCCGCGTCTAAATCAAAATGCGCCGCCTGGTTTTTTGTATTCACTATTAGCGCTTGAAGCGGGGGAAGGTCAATGAAGCCCGCAGGCCCGGCATGGACGCGCCCTCGCCGCCTGGCCCGTCAGCTAAATCAAATTGGGCCCGGTGCAAATCCGCCACCGCATCGACCAAAGCCAAACCAAGGCCGCTGCCCGGCGCAGTTCGGCTGGCTTCAAGGCGGACAAATCTTTCCTTGACCCGCCCCCGATCACCCGGCGGGATACCGAGGCCGGTATCCGTAATGGAAATCTCAGAACGACCGCTGCGCACCCTGCGCAAGCGCACTGTGATTGCACCTCCAGGCGGGGTATATTTGATAGCATTTTCCACCAGATTTGAGACCGCCTGAGACAACAATCCCCGGTCACCGCGTATTTTGTGTTTGCCCTCTATTTCCAAAGCAAAATCAAGCCCCGCATCTTCGCATGACGGTTCGTATAACTCGGCAATATCTTCAAGCACCAATTGCGGGTCCAGGGGCACCAATAGCTCGCGCCGCTCGCCGGTTTCCAACCTGGCAATGCGCAACACAGATTCGAATGTCCTTAACAACTCCCCGGCGTCCTGGGAAGCCTGTTCGAGCGCATCACGTGCGGCAGGGTCTTTGACCTGGGAACCGACCGCCTCAAGTCTGGTTTGCAGGCGTGTGAGCGGTGAACGCAAATCATGGGCAATGCTGTCGCCCGCATAACGCATAGCCACCATCAGCGTATCAATATGGTCAAGCATAGCGTTGAGATGCTCGGCCAATACATCAAGCTCATCACCGCTTTCATTGCGCGGTGCCCTGCGTTTCAAATCTCCGGCCCGCACATCCGTTGCCAATTTATTGAACGCGCCAATACGTCTGGCAAAACTTCTGGATACATAAATCCCGGAAATCACACCGAGACTAAGCGCCAGAAAAAATGATATGAGCAATGCCCTCGTCACCCGCTCTACGGGGGCCATAATGCGTTCCACATCACGGGCAATGAACAACTTTACCGTAGGTGAGAGTTGTTTGAAAATTCCGCGCGCTCTGAACGTTGATGGTTGCGCATCCGGCTTGAGGGGGTCTGCAACCATATAGACAAATTCTCTCACCTCGACCGCGTTACGTCCAGGAATTTTTTGCCAAAACGGCTTGGTAATTTCGCTGTCAAACAAAGGCTGTGCGTTTAGATTAAAGCTCAACTGGCCATTATTGTCATAAATATAAAAAGTTGTCGTACCTTCCCGGGACATGCGGTCAAAAACCACCCTGTTCAGCTCATCAGGCCCGGATTGCTTGTAAATTTCCGTCAACTCCTGCAACTCGGCCTTCATGTCCCGGTCAATCCGGCCCAATTCGGACGTCACTGTGGCGTAATAAATATAGCCAAGTACAATGAGTGAGGAGGCAGCAAACAATCCCGCAGCCACCATAGACAGGCGAAAAACCGTATTCTTGATCAGACGTTTTACAGGCGCAAACATATGGCTCTTGTCGCGCAGGTTACTCAAACCTGCAAGCGATATCCTGCACCGCGAACCGTGTGCAATAAAGGTGTGTCGAACTCTTTGTCGATTTTTGCCCGCAAGCGCGAAATATGTACGTCGATCACATTTGTTTGGGGGTCAAAATGATAGTCCCAGACTTTTTCCAAAAGCATGGTGCGGGTCACAACTTTACCCGCATGTCGCATCAGGCATTCCAGCAGGCGAAATTCACGAGGCTGGAGCAAGATATTTTGACCAGCGCGTTTAACCGTGCGGGCCAGTAAATCCATCTCTAATTCTCCAGCTTTTAATTTGGTCACGGCAGCCGTTGGGTCAGAACGCCGGCCAATGGCCTCGACCCGCGCCAAAAGTTCCGTGAACGAATAAGGCTTGGCCAGATAATCATCACCGCCCGCCCGCAAACCTTCAACCTTTTGGTCAACTTCTCCAAGTGCAGAAAGGATAAGCACCGGGGTTGTATCCCCGTCCTTTCGCAGCTCTTTCAATAAAGACAAACCATTGCGCTTGGGTAACATGCGGTCTAGCACAAGGGCGTCATAATCCGCAGCTTTGGCCATCTCAAGGCCAAGCTCTCCGTCCCCGGCCAAATCCACTACATGACCTTCCTCCATCAAGCCTTTGCGAACATATTCCGCCGCAACCTCGTCGTCTTCAACTACCAATATACGCATAATGTTTCCTTTTTTCGTCTTTCAGATTCAGTGGTTAATTCAGTGGCTAATTCAGTGATATAGAAGTGTAGGTTTCGCTACCGTTTATTGTACGTACCGATATGACTACGGAGCGCCGCCCACTGGCCTGGGCTTTGCGGAGCGTCTCGCGAAATGCACGCACACTCACCACGGGCTTGGCATAGGCTTCCAAAATAACCATGCCGGATTTGATGCCTTTTCGCGCCGCATTACTGCCCGGTGCCACTTGATCTACATAGACCCCGACCTGGTCCATACGCATGCCTATGCTCTCGCGAAATGTTGCACTTAAATCCACCAATGACAGGCCGGTATTGTACATGGTATCGGCCTTGGGCGCGGGCGGCGCCGCGACTGTCGAAGCTATGGAGCCTGCGGTATTGCCTGTTGCCATTTTTAGTTTTTCTTTGTCCTGCGGGCGTTCGCCAAGCGTCACACGCACGCCGCCGTCTATGATTTTACTATCGCGCTCTATCTCAAAAATAGCCGTCTCCCCGGCGCGCAATCTGGCTATTGCCCTTGTTGCTTCTGTCGCATTTTCGACTTTCACATCGTTCACTTTCAAGATAATATCTTCGATCTGCAATCCTGCGCGGTCAGCCGGAGTGCCAACGCCAATGGTCCCGATAGTCGCGCCAGATAAATATACGATTCCGTTTTGCGTATACTCAGCCTCACGAATACTAACGCCTAAAAACCCGCGTTTGACTTTTCCGTATTTAATCAAATCAGCGGCAACATCTTGTGCAAGATAATAAGGGATTGCAAAGGCGATACCGACACTGGCACCGGTGGGAGAGTAAATAGATGAGTTGACACCAACCACATGGCCTTGAAAATTAAACAAAGGGCCACCGGAATTGCCCCGGTTTACGGTTGCGTCCGTTTGCAGATAATCAACGAAAGACCCGGATTCGACCCGTTCGCGACTAATGGCGGAAATTATGCCAACGCTTGACGATTGGCCAATACCAAAGGGGTTGCCAATGGCCAGCACCCAATCACCAATACGGCTATCAGGGCCTTGGTGGAAGCGGACATATTCAAACACTCTATCCGCCTGTATTTGTAATACCGCCAGGTCGGTTTCGCGGTCGGTGCCGATGACTTTGGCTGGAAATTCGGTGCCATTGGCAAAATCAACCGTGATTTTATCACCGTCCTTGATCACATGGTAATTGGTCACCAATTTACCGTCAGCTGTAACAATAAAGCCTGAACCTTGTCCTTCGGTCGCATCTTCGCGGGGCCTGTCCGCCGCATAACCGCCCGTAACCACCCGGATATTGACAACTGCGGGGCTGACATGGTCTATCAAGTCCGCCAATGAATTTGGCAGGCCTTGCTCAGTCGGCACACCAAGTGGTTTGGCAACTGCCAGCACTGGCATTGCACTGGCCAACATGAAGGCACCAGATAAAGACAATATTACGATTTTGGATTTGCTTGCTAAAGACAACACGACCAACTTCCTTTCAATACTCTAAGTGCCTTACGGGACTTAACCACAACATGTCCAAAACATGACAAAATTGTCACAATCATGTTGTTGCTAAAATATTGGCAATAATCTGCGAATATATGCTTAACAAACTGGAAATTATCCGGCTGGTTTAAATAGTTGAAAATACCAGTAAAAAATTATCTCTGGGCATGGGTATTATCCTTTGCAATACCAAGCCGTGCCGTCTGAACAGGGTTTCCACGTCCCGTATTTCCCGCACACCCCAGGCCGGGTTTCTATGTTTGAGATTTTGGTCAAAATTCAAATTGGATTGTGCGCTGTCACGGCCAAGTAAAAACGGCCCATAAAGGATGAATTGCCCATTTGTCGCCAGCAATGCCCCTGCTCCTTGTGCCAACCCTTTAGCGGCGGCCCACGGTGCGATATGGATCATATTTGCGCAGTAAACCACCGAAATATCCGTTATACCGTGCCACCAATTATTGGCCGTAACATCTACTGATATTGGCGACAAAAGCTGCTCGGGGTTTTCGCCAACATAAGCCCTTTGGCTGCCCATAGCCTCGATATCAATATCGGAATACTGCCAGACAATATCAGGCCGCAACTGCGTAAAATAAGCCCCGTGCTGCCCCGTCCCCGCAGCAATTTCCAAGACATGGGCATTCTCAGGCAACAACACGTCCAACTGCTCCCCAATCGGCACTTGGTTGCGCTGCGCTGATGGTGCGGTTAGCTTTTGAAGTTGATCTGTCATATTTCGCCAAGTTTGAATGTTGGTAATTACAATTTACCGGGATACAAATCCGCGAATCGCACTAATCACACTTTCTGCAACAGGTAAATCAGGTTTGTTGTATGTGGCAATATTCCCCGCCCGGTCTGTGGGTGTAATTTTCAAGATATGGTTCACCCCGTCCAGCAAAACCAGTGTTCCGCCTGTTTGTGCGTATATCAACTCGGCGTCTTTTAGCAAAACCTGAATATCATTTTTGCCCTGGATAACAAGCGTGCGCTGATTGGCATCGGCGGCTAGTTTCGCCGGGTCAACAGACATTAGCGATATTAAATAGCCCTGTACATCAGGATAAAACAGTCCCGCCAACGCAGGATGAAGCTTTGCCGTATCAACGTTCTCTCCGGCTTCCAGCTTTTCAATCGCGCCGAATGCTTGTTCCAATATTGGTTTATTAGCTGGATTTGCCCTTAATTGCTCTCGTAAAATATTTCCAAATGACCTGCCCGGAGCCGCCACCAAAATCAGACCACACACATCGTCCCGCCCGGCCGCCGCCGCTGATACCATAATCCCGCCTTCGGAATGGCCAAGCAAATAGACGCAATTTGCGCCCGTCATTTCTTTGATTTTATCAATCCATGAACGATAGTCTTGCGCGTAAATATCCACCGTTACCGCATTTCCGTCCCCCGCCGCTGAACTGCCAAACATGCCGCGTTTATCAACACGAATTGTTGAAATATTGTACCCCAAAAGCTGTTCTGCCAAATGCTTGTAAGCATTAGATTTTAACCCAAGGCCGGAATTACCGTCCCTATCAGTTGGCCCGGAACCGGGAACTATAAGGATTACCGGAGAATTGTTACCGGCATTGATATAGCTTGCCTTAAGTTTCCCAGAACTTATTTCTTGCTCCACAATAACAGGCAATTCTTGCTTCGTAGGTTTCTGACAAGATGATGCTATTAATAAGGTTAAAAATACACATAAAATTCGTATAGCCATGGCTTTCACTCCTTGACCATCGGCACCAGCAATACCGTACGCAAACCACCCATGGGAGATTTGTATAAAGTCAAACTTCCCTTGTAAGCCTTGGCTAGGTCATTAGCAATTGACAAGCCAAAGCCTGTGCCTGGGGTGGTTTCGTCGAGGCGAGTGCCGCGCTTTAAGACGTTTTCATATTGGTCGGGAACCATGCCGGGGCCGTCATCGTCTATTGTGATGCGAATTTTATTATCTGCCGCACTTTCGGTGCGGACATTGATTTTAGTGTTCGTCCATTTACAGGCATTATCAAGTAGGTTTCCGGCCATTTCCTCAAGGTCGCGTTTTTCGCCGCGAAACATCAGCCCGTCTTGCAAATGCACTTGAAAATCCAAATCTTTATCGCAGTATATGCGCCCTAATGTACGCATAAGCGAATTTACAGTATCGCCCACAGAGGTTTTGGCGCCAATGCTTTGGCCGCGTGCAGCAGCGCGGGCACGGCGCAAATGATGATCTACCTGTTTGGACATAATACCTGTTTGACGAGCAACTAAATCGGCGAGTTTGGTGTTTTTACCGTCCGTCTCATTTACCAAAACCGCCAAAGGTGTTTTGAGGGCATGGGCAAGATTACCGACATGGGTACGGGCATATTCGACCACATCGCGGTTATGGCCGATTAAGGAGTTAAGCTCGTCGGCCAGGGGTTTTATCTCTTTAGGATAGCGGCCTTCCACGGAACTGGCCCGCCCCTCGCGCACATCAACCACCCGGTCACGCAAGGCAAATAGCGGGCTGAGGCCAAGCCTGACTTGCATATAGATTGCGATTGTCAATCCCAATGCCAGTACTGATAGCAAGCCCAGCGCAATCAAGGAAAATCGGCGTACGGCCTGTGTCGCCGGACGACGGTCAGCTGCTGCGACAATGACTAAATGTTGGTCATTATAAATCGCCACCTGAGCCACAAGGCTCAAAGGCTCCCGGTCAGGCCCAACGGAAAATGTGCGGATTACATCACCGCTATGCTGTCTAATTTTCTTTGCATCGCGTGGTGACAAACTTAATGTCGCACCATAGAGGGAAGGCGAGCTTAGGACGGGCGCTAATGTGTCATCATCTTGTAGCTCCCCGATCAACCAGTAACGTCCCGAAAGTGCCAATTGATAGCGAGGGTCGATGGGCTCATCAGCCAGCATTATCCCCTGTTTGTCCTTTTGGTTGCCCTCTTGATCACCCTCTTGGTCACCCCCTTGATCACCCTCTTGGTCACTTGGCCCGGTTTCAATCTTGGCCACCAAAGCCTGAATTGTACTTTCCAACGGGTCATTAAAATTCTTGTAAGTAGACGCCCGGTAAAACAATATCAACGACAGCGCGGTAAACAGCAAAGCTGGCACCACCCACATGGCCGCATTGCGCACCAAACGCCAAACCAGCGAGCGCCCTTGCTCTGGCGGGCCGGTCTCATTGATTTTGCTGGCCGCGCTCAAAACATCGCCCTAGTTTTCAGCTTCGTCTGTTCCCGGGTCCACCAATCTATAGCCCAAACCACGGACAGTTTCGATACGCTTGACACCAATTTTACGGCGCAAGCGCCCGATAAACACTTCAATCGTATTGGAATCGCGATCAAAATCCTGATCATAGATATGCTCAACCAGTTCGGTTCGCGAAATCACTTTGCCCACATGCATGGCCATATAGGACAAAAGGCGAAACTCATGGGAGGTCAGCTTGATGGAAGCGCCATCAACAAATGCCCGTCCCGAGCGATTATCCACGCTCAAGCCACCAATATCAATTGTATCAGTGGTATGCCCAGCAGCCCGGCGCACCAAAGCCCGCAACCGGGCCAGTAATTCTTCGGTATGAAATGGCTTGGTCAAATAATCATCCGCACCCGCATCAAATCCAGCTACCTTCTCGCTCCATTGATCCCGGGCCGTCAGAATGAGTACCGGGAATTCCTTCCCGTCAGCCCGCCATTTCTGTAATATGCTGATACCATCAATAACTGGCAAGCCAAGATCAAGCACCACAGCGTCATAGGGCTCCGTATCGCCAAGAAAATGCCCTTCCTCACCGTCCGGGGCCACATCAATTGCATACCCCGCATCACCGAGTGCATCTTTAAGCTGGCGGGCCAAATCCGGATCATCTTCGACTATAAGTACACGCATGGGAAATCTCCTTTACCTACAAATAAGATGGAGCTAGTTTTTCACCCGTCCAGTGTAGGCGTCAACATAAACATCGACAATTCGGCCATTTTTTTGCTGTAACCGCACCCGATACGTGCCTTGGTTGATCAATTGCACATTGACAAACTTGGCACCGCGAACCCGGTTCATAGCGGCAGACTTGGCCTGGCTGGCTGAGATGCGCTTGCGCTGGGCGTATTGTGTGTTCACTCTTTTAGCAGATCTGTCGATTTGAATTGGCCAAACGAAGTGTGTGTCCTGTTGTGTTGGCCCAAGCGCCGCCAGCGCACTGCCTGTCGGGAGCGCGAGGGACGCGAGCATAATGCCCAATGTGATATGCCGTATCTGTTTCAACATGGTGCCTGTATAGGGGTTTATCTGTGAATGCAAACTGAATGCCATATTCAGCTAGATTGGTTAAATATTCATTTTCAGGCGCGGATCTGGTTGATTTTCCCAAGACTCAACGCAATTTTTCAAATCTTCACCCAGTTTTTCCGGCAAAACAATCATCAAACGCACCAAAAGATCACCACCTTTAATACCTTTGCCCTTGAGCCGTAAAGTTTTGCCAGAACTTGAGCCCGGCCCCACACTCAGCGTGACATTTCCGTTTGGTGTAGGCACTTTAACTTTCGCGCCAAGCACGGCCTCTTGCAAGGTAATGGGCAAGTCCATGCGCAAATTATTCCCGTCGCGGCGGAGATATTTATGGGATTTCACATTTATGGTTACTTTGGCATCTCCGGGCGGGCCGCCATTTACACCGGGTTGACCTTTAGCGCGCAACCGCAATGTAGCACCGTCTTTCACGCCTTCCGGGATTTTGATTTTTAACGGCCCGCCCCTGCCCATGCGCACTTGCTTCGTCGCGCCTCGGGCGGCCTCAGGCAAGGATATAGCCAGAGAATACCGAACATCGGCCCCTTTTTGCGGTGGGGGTGCTGGTCGTCTAAACTGCGGGCTTGCGTGAGGGCCGCCGCGCCCACCACCCATTTGCATACCAAAGAGCGATGCAAATAAATCGCTCATATCACCGCTCATTTGTGCGCCAGATGTGGTTCTATAACCACCGCCACCCATGCTACCGTGTCCGGCAAATGGATGTTGCTGCTGGCCAGATGCATCAATGCCGCCGCTATCATATTGCGCCCGCAGGTTTTTATCGGACAGGAGAGTATTTGCCGCAGAAATTTCCTTAAACCGCTCCGCAGCTTTTTTATCTCCCGGGTTTTTGTCCGGGTGCCATTTCTTGGCCAAAGCGCGGTAAGCTTTCTTTATGTCTTTATCGCTGGCGCCTTTACTGACGCCAAGTAATTTATAAGGGTCTTTAGCCACTACATTCTCCTTCCCCCACTATGTAAGCGGTAGCAAGACAGTTGCAAGTGGATTATGGGTCTGATTTCACAGGCAATTTAATGCAGGCCATTTAATCAAGGCCCAAACTATTTTTGCGAGCTTCTCAAGGCCTCATCCAACAATTTTTGTAAAGCTACAGTATCGCCGCTAGCCATGAATTTAGTATTGATGACGAAAAATGGTGTGCCTGTTAAGCCGGGAATACGCGAGGCCAGGAACATAGTATCTTCGATTTGCTCCTCAACGGCATCGTCTTTCATATCGGCGTGGAATTTTTTCATATCCAGACCCAATTTGATTGCGGCTGAGTTGATAAATTTCTCGTTGAGGTTTGTCCCGTCCATGAGGGCGAAATGCATTTCAGCGTACTTACCCTGACGTTTTGCGGCCAAAGCCGCCCTGGCAGCGTTACGAGAGGTTTTTGTGCGGCGCTCCAAAATCGGAAGCTCCTTGAAAATCACCCGTACATCGTTCGGATGGTTGCGCATAACATCTTGTAGCCAACCGGTTGTACGCTTGCAAAATGTGCAATTATAATCGAAAAACTCCACCAAAGTGACTTTAGCGTCTTTTGCCCCAATGGAAAAATCCCGTTTATCAAACCATAATTCCTGCCCAACGGCCGTAATAGACTGACGGTCACGTTTTTCGGAAAGCAGACGCAAGGCATCTTCAATGATTTCAGGGTTTTCCAGAATATAGGATTTCACGACTTGTTCGATCTCGGCCTTGTTGGCCTGTGCGGGTTTTTGGCTGGCTTCCGCGCAGGCTGTCAATGACGACAACATCAAAGTGGCTGATAAAAATGTCGCAATTCTAAAGGCAGTGTACATGGAATCTCCTAAAATTTTCAGTAGGTTAGTAGTGTAAGCAACAGTAAAGTCAATGCCGCCGGTTTCTCTTTCTGGCAAGTTGTGTATCGGCGATAACAATAATATCATTAGCCCTGCGGTGCTGGGCCGGGTATTGCGCCAAACCATCTTGTGCCCGCACGGCAAATGAGCGGGCTCGTTGATAATCATGAACGGCAAAAGCTTGTTCAGCAATAGCATAGCGGGCCAAGGCTGGTTGTTTTTTGCGGTCATAACCCTGGGATAATTGATACCAGGCAAAACCATTGGTGTTTTCCTTGCGCAGGGCCGATTTTAAATGTTTGATGGCTTCTTCAACACTATCGGGTGTGTCTTTTTCAATCAAGGCCTGCCCCAGGGCGACTTCAAGCAAGGGTGCGGAGGGCTTAAGCGCTACGGCTTTGCGCAGGGGTGCGATGGCTTGCCCGCCCTTACCGCTTTCATAGAGCATTTGGCCTTTTAGCTCATAAAAATACGGGTTTTTAGGCTCTTCGGCGATCAGGCTTTCGATTTCGCGCAGGGCATTGTGTAAATCCGCTGCCCGGTAATTGGCGACCGCACGGGCATAACGGGCCGGCTTGCTTTGATCACTGGCCGGGAATTTCGAAAACACCGTCCCGGGCGCATCAATAAAACCGATTAATTTGGCTTTGGCCATAGCCAGCGCATGAATTTCTACGTCCGTGTCTTTCACGGATTTATATTCACTCTCACTGGTAATTTCGCGCAATTTATCAATGCGGTCGCTGGACATGGGATGACCACGAAAGTATGGATAGCGCCGCGCATTGGACAGCACTTCTTGGTAGCGGAACTTCTCGAAAAATTGAACCAAGCCCTCTCCGGATTGCCCCGTAGCTTCAAGGTATTTGGCTGCAGCTTGGTCCGTCGAGGCTTCCGTTATGCGTGAATACGCCAAGACTTCAATGACGCCGAATTGTTGTGATCCGGCCAAAATTGCCGCTCCAGCCTGACCTTCACCAGCCAAGATAGCCGCCAGGCCAATCCCGGCAGCTATCAGCATAGCGCCGTAAGCACTACGGTTGCTCCGGTCACGCCGCACCAAATGCCCGCCTGCAATATGCCCGACTTCATGAGCAATAACGCCTTTAAGCTGGTTGGGTGTCTTCGCCTCCAGGATAATACCCGTATGGATAAAAATATTTTGCCCGCGCGTGACAAATGCATTCAAGCTTCGGTCATTGACCAAATACAGATCAACACTAGCGGTATTGAGACCTGCTGCTCGAATGAACGGATCCGTGTATCCCCGTAGGGTTTCTTCAATCTCGGTATCGCGGATTAAAGATTGCGCACTTGCCTGCCCCGGCAAAGTAAACACGGCCAAGAGGCCGACCATGATAACTGCAAGCAATCTGGTGAAAAAAAGGTTTACGCGTGTCACATTAACTTTCAATTTGCCGTATTTTCCAAACAATATATCCAAATTTTCGGATTATACCAGCAAATACCACATCACGAATAAGTCAATCCGGCAAGTTACAGTCCCGTAAGAATGCGTTGTAGTTTACCCCTAACGGCGGGCGTTTTCGGCGTTTTCGTGCATTTCCTGGGCTTCAAGGCTGAGGGTGGCAATAGGGCGGGCTTCAAGCCTTCCAAGGCGGATTGGGTCCCCGGTTTCTTCGCAATAGCCGTAAGTACCGTTATCAATACGGTCAATGGCTTTATCAATTTTGGCGATCAGCTTGCGTTGGCGGTCACGGGCACGCAGCTCAAGCTGGCGGTCGGCATTGGCGGCGGCGGTATCTACGTGGTCCGGGTGGGAAACGTTTTCACCTTGCAGATACTCAATTGTGTTTTTAGTTTGGTCGAATATGTCGCGCTTCCAGGATTCCAGTTTTTGCCGGAAATATTCCTTCTGGCGTACACCCATGAATTTTTCGTCTTCGTTAGGTGCATAATTTTTCGGTAATTTGGTTCGTTTGATTGCAGTTTTTACCATGATCACATCCCTTGTTATCAAATCAGTGTGCAGCCTACCCTTGCGGTACAAAGTGGATTTTTCAGTCGGGCCTATAGACGAGAGAATTTGTCACGACAACTAAATTCTTCACCACGATGATAAAGTCTTGAAATTTCACAAAAAATAGGCACAAAGTGGCTAGCAAATACTTGCATTTTTATGCCAAAACGAGAGAATCACCTGATGAAGTTTTCCAGTACCGATAAATATGTCGCCACCCATGATCTGCGTATGGCCGTAAATGCTTCCATTGCCCTTGAACGCCCGCTCCTGATCAAGGGCGAGCCAGGCACAGGCAAAACCGTGCTGGCCGAAGAAATCGCCAATTCTCTCGGCGCACCTCTTTTGCAATGGAACATCAAATCCACTACAAAAGCCCAACAAGGCCTGTATGAATACGACGCGGTGGCACGCTTGCGCGACAGCCAGCTTGGTGATGACAAGGTCCACGACATCTCCAACTATATCAAACGCGGTAAATTATGGGAGGCTTTCACCAATCCCGAACGTCCGGTGCTTTTGATCGACGAAATTGACAAAGCCGACATCGAATTCCCCAATGATCTGCTGCACGAGCTAGACCAGATGCAATTTCATGTCTACGAGACCGGAGAAACCATCAAGGCCGAGCAGAGGCCGATAATTCTCATCACTTCCAACAACGAAAAAGACCTGCCGGACGCTTTTCTGCGCCGTTGTTTCTTCCACTACATCCAATTCCCTGACCAAGACACCATGAAGAAAATTATCGACGTGCATTTCCCGGATATCAAATCCAGACTGGTCGCGGCAGCCTTGAAACGGTTTTACGCTGTGCGTGAAGTACCGGGTCTCAAGAAAAAACCCTCCACGTCCGAGTTGTTGGACTGGCTAAAACTCCTCATGGTCGAAGATATTGACCCGGAAACATTGCGCCAAACCGACACTACGAAACTAATCCCGCCCCTGCACGGCGCTCTGCTCAAAAACGAGCAAGACGTGCATTTGTTTGAAAGACTGGCGTTCTTGTCGCGGCGGGGCGGGTAAGGCCTGTTATTATTGTAAGTCCGGAGCCACTTTGTGGCCGGATTTTGTACCTCTTTATATGGTTTGTTTTATAATTTCGCGGCTGACTTCAATGACCCTTTGTTGCCAGTCCTTTGGGGAAATATTGAATACATTGCTAATTTTGCTCGTATCCAGAGCCGTATGTGGTGGGCGTTGGGCCGGAGTTGGATAGTCTTTTGTCGCGATGGTTTTTAGCCGGGTTTGAATATTGGTGTGGGCTTCAAGCTCCGCAAAAACCAGCTTTGCAAAACCGTGCCAACTTGTAAGCCCCGCCCCTGAATAATGATAAATACCGCTCGGTGTCTGCTTGCGGGCTTGGCAAAACTTGGCAATTTCAAGCAATGTTGTTGCAATATCCCCGGCAAATGTCGGGCTGCCGAATTGGTCAGAAACAACGCAAATAGGGTCATTTTTCTGGCCGTTGTTTTGGGCTAGTGCCAACATGGTTTTGATGAAATTATCACCTTTAGTGCCGTAAACCCAAGATGTGCGCAGGATAATATATTTGTCACAGTTTTGCGCAACGGCCTGTTCACCCGCCAGCTTTGTAGACCCGTAAATATTGACCGGGTTTGCCCGGTCGGTTTCCAAATATAACTCCGATGACCGCCCGTCAAAAACATAATCAGTTGAAATATGTAACAAAGGGATATCTAAAGCCTGGCAGACAAGGGCCAAGTTTTTAGGGCCGGTTGCGTTGACCATAAATGCCCTGCCTGTATCGGTTTCGGCTTTATCCACCTGTGTGTAAGCCGCGCAGTTAACGAGGATGTCAGGTGCCATGTCTTTCACGGCCCTGGTCAATTTATCTGCGTCTGTAATATCCAAATCGGCCCGGCTGAGACCTATGGGCGTAAACCCGTAATCCGGGGCACGGCGCACCACCTCCAAACCCACCTGCCCTTTAGCGCCCGTAATCAGCATTTTTTTTACCGGCACAGGCAATCCCTCCTAAATATCAACGCACTTGACATTAAAATTCCGGGTTTCGTCAAAGACGAAATATTCCGGTAGCTCTGATAAAAGCGGTGCGGTTTTGTCCTTGTCAGATAGAAAAATTTCGCCTGGGTGACCGGGCCAATCTACGGCAATATCCGGGTCGCTCCAGATCACAGACCTCTCCCTGACTTTGTCATAATAATTATCGGTTTTGTATAAAACAATCGTGTCTGGCGCGAGTGTCATATAGGCATGTGCAAAACCGTGGGGCACAAGCATTTGCACATTATTGGCCGCGCTCAGCTCAGCGCTGACATATTGCCCATATGTCGGGGAGTTTTTGCGCAAATCAACGGCGACATCAAAAATAGCCCCGCGCACACACCGAACAAGCTTGGCCTGAACGCTTGGGCCCGTCTGAAAATGAAACCCTCTCAATGTCCCTCTATGCTTTGAGTATGACTGATTATCCTGACAAAAGGTCAAGGTTCCAAGCTCACCACCCGCAAACCAGGATGCTCTGAAGGTTTCACAAAATGAACCCCGGCTGTCGTCCAGCCTCTTGGGGTGCAAAAGCCGGGCCCCGTCTATATTTAAAACGTCTATATCCATTACGCGTCTATTTCCATGAGGTCTGCCATGCCTGAATTTATGCCTGAATTATTTTATGTCAGCTCATAATTGGCACAGTTTATCGCCTGTGTTAAGAGGGTTTTGAGAGCATTTGAAAGCCAATTACACAACGCCCAGATCAAGAAAATCATGTATATGCAATATGCCCACGGGTCGGGTCTCTTCACACACAAACAAGGCTTGAATATTATATTTGCTCATTTTGGCTATGGCGTCGGCGGCCAGTGCATCCGGGGTAATATAGACCGGGCTGCGCGTCATAATCTCGCGGACTTTTTTGCCCTCAAACCCGTCGCGTATTTGGCGGCGCAAATCACCGTCCGTAATAACACCAATCAGCGCACCCGCTTCAAGCACGCCCACGCAGCCAAAATTGGCTTTTGAAATAATTTTAACCGCATCATAAATGCTTATATCAGGCGAACACAGGGGCAGGTTGTCACAACTGCTCATCACATCGCTGACCTTGGTTAGCGCGGCTCCCAATTTTCCGCCTGGGTGGAAATTTTTAAAATCCGCCCCCCCAAATCCTTTGTCGCGCAACAGCGCCACCGCCAATGCGTCCCCCAAGGCAAGTGTCATGGTTGTTGAAGTGGTCGGGGCCCGTGTCTGGCCACAAGCCTCGGCCGCTTTTGGCAATATCAGGGCAATATCAGCGGTCTTGGCCAGTGTTGATTTTCCCCCGGATGTGATAGCAATCAGCGGCACGCCAAAGCGACCGCAATATTGCAATATATCTGCAAGCTCACGGGTTTCACCTGAATTTGATAGCGCCAGCACAATATCTTGCTGGGAAATCATGCCCAGATCGCCGTGGCTGGCCTCACCTGGGTGGACGAAGCTGGAAGGCTCTCCGGTGGATGCCAGAGTTGACGCAATTTTTCTGCCAATATGCCCGGATTTTCCCATGCCTGTCACCATGACACGACCAGACGAAGCATTGATCAGCTCTACCGCACGCAAGAATGCGGCGCCAAGCTGGCCGGTTTGGGTGTTTTTCATGTCCTCGATGAGAACTTCAAGCCCCCGCTTTTCCAACTCCAGTGTATCTATGGCGGTATCAATATATTGCATTTTATTGCCTGTTTTAAACTAGCTAGTGACAATGTGAGTAAAGCCATTTATGAGCGGCGTCTAGTATATGTTGGGTATATGAGTTAAAGGATGTATGCAATGGCGAGCGAAATATCTCACAATCGGGTGACGGTTAAAGCCCCGTCCGGCGATGTAACATTTGCAAATGATCTCCCTTTTTCACTATTTGCCGGGCCGTGCGCTATGGAAAGCCGTGACCACGCCCTTGACATGGCCCACGGTATTAAAGAGATCACTGATGCCCTTGGGATCGGGTTTGTTTATAAATCCTCCTTTGACAAAGCCAACCGCACCAGCAGTGCTAGCAAGCGCGGGGTCGGGCTTGACGAGGCCTTGCCTATATTTGCGGAAATTAAACAAACCCTGGGCATTCCGGTTTTGACGGATGTTCATGAGCGCCAACAATGTGCCGTGGTTGCGGAAGTTGTCGATGTCTTGCAAATCCCGGCATTTTTATGCCGCCAGACAGATCTGCTCCTGGCGGCAGCAGCGACAGGGCGCGTGATCAAGGTCAAAAAAGGGCAATTCCTTGCCCCCGGCGATATGAAAAATGTTGTCAACAAGCTGAAACATGCCGGTAATCCCAACATACTCGTAACCGAGCGCGGCGCTAGTTTTGGCTATAACACGCTGGTGACAGATTTTAGAGGTGTGCCGACTATGGCCCGCGACACGGGCGCGCCGATAATTTTTGACGCGACCCATTCCGTGCAACAACCTGGTGGCCAAGGCACCACGTCCGGCGGGCAACGCGAAATGGTGCCGACACTGGCCCGCGCCGCAATGGCGGTCGGTGTTGCCGGCTTGTTTGTCGAGACCCACAAGACACCTGAGACCGCACCCTCAGACGGACCAAATATGATCCCGCTCCATTTGTTAAAGTCGTTTTTGTCCGAGTTACAAGACTTGGACCGCATAGCAAAATCCAGACAAAATTTGCACTTTTTTAGTGGGGAATGATGGGCTTTGCGAGATTAGGGTTGCAAACGGTTCATAAATCATTTCAAACGCCGTTTTACACCTAGCTACCATATTGATAAATAAGGATAAAATGGTCGGGGAGACAGGATTTGAACCTGCGACCCTCTGTTCCCAAAACAGATGCGCTACCAGGCTGCGCTACTCCCCGACGGGTTATCTTCACTGGTAAGGTGGGTGCTTTATACGCCTTAAATCTATTAGGCAAGCCCCCTATTCAGAAAAACAAACATAAAATTTGCGTTAAGGCGCAGTGGAGAAATAACTGTGCTGCACCTGGTCTCCAGGCTGAATACCAAGAGCGTGGGCTTGGCCACCGGCAATTTCCAGCACACCTGTTACCAAGGCTTCCGAGGTCATGCTGCGCAAAGAATAGGGTTTGGCAGAATGCTCAATTTTTAAAATCCGGCCATCGGCGCGGACGAACAAAACATCGAGAAAAACACTGGTGTTTTTCATCCAGATGCTGGCAATGCGTTCTTCGCCAAACTCCAACAACATACCCTCGTCTGGCGCGACCGCGTCTCTGAACATCATGCCGTAAGCAAGTTCAGAAGGCGTATCTGCCACATCAATGGTGAATGTGTGGGTTTTGTCGCCCGAGACAACACTCAGCGTCTCTTTTGGGCCAAAATCGATCTTGTCCTGTGGACTTTGGGCCAAAGCCAAAACACCAACAAAACTGCTCAATGAGAACCACAAGGCAAATATCGTTATATATACAAAATTTTTCATACAAACCTGATAGCGCACCAAATATTGCGATGCAATCAAATCGTGGAAAAAACATGTATTGATGCAGAAAAAAATATAAGAAAAAGCTGTTGGCAGTCCCTAGGGGAATCGAACCCCTCTTTCCAGGTTGAAAACCTGGCGTCCTAACCGATAGACGAAGGGACCACGTAGCAGCGAACCGCTATATATAGTCGAGAATGTGTGCGTGCAAGTCATAAACACCAGAAAAACACTAGAAAAATCCATATTTTCACATGAATTTATTCAACAATCGCCAAATCACTAATCTGCACATCTATTTTTGTGCGCCCCTGCCATGTGTTTTCCTTGAGCCGGGCCACAATATGAACGCGGGGCGGGTCCGGGGACAGCAATACATCCGCAATACCGTTTTCCTCGGCCCGAAAGGCAATCCCGTCCATACGTTGGCCTGAGCTGTCTTCAAAAGCACAGCGCACATGACCCCCCTTAAGCCGTTTGGCATAGGTAATGCGCATATTGGCGAAGGCAAATACTGGCTCCGGCATTTTCGCGCCAAATGGCTGGGCCTGGTTTATTTCGGCCATCAACGGCGCCCCAACGGCGCCTGGGCTGATGAGGGCATCAATTTTCAGAGCATTGTTTTCTCTGGCCTTGAGAACGTCTTTGCTCAAATAACCCTCAATAAAATCTTGGAATTCCGGTATTTTCTCTTCTGTGACCGTTAGCCCGGCCGCCATTTCGTGACCGCCCCCTGCTTCAATGATGCCCAGCTCTTTGGCTTTGTGAATGGCTGCGCCCATATTAACGCCGGCCAAAGAACGCCCGGAGCCTTTGCCAATGCCGTTCTTGTCAATGCCGATAACAATGGCCGGACGACCAAAGCGGTCTTTGAGGCGTCCGGCAACTATACCAATAACGCCGGCGTGCCAGCCTTGCATGGCCAGGCATATGACCTGTTTATCATCACCGAATTGTTCCGCTTGCTCCCCCACCTGCTCTAATGCCTCGCTCAATATTCTGTCTTGAAGTTGCCGCCGGTCTTGATTGATCCGGTCAAGTTCGGCGGCAAAGCCGCCTATGGCGTCAAGATCGTCGCTGGACAGCAACCGCGCCCCCATATCAGCCTGACCAATGCGTCCGCCTGCATTTATGCGCGGGCCTAATATAAACCCGCCGTGATAGGTGGAGTAGGGCGCAGAAACGCCCGCGATTTCAGCCAATGCGGCCAGCCCTGGATTGGGTTTGCGCGAAAGCACCTTCAAGCCTTGGGCGACGAATGCCCGATTAAGCCCGGTTAGCGGCACAACATCGCAAATCGTACCAAGTGCGGTTAAATCAAGAAACCCCAATAGATCCGGCACGCCTGTAAGCCCACGGCTCTTGGCTTCACGGTTGAGGGCTACCAATAACATAAATGTCACTCCGGCGGCGGCCAAATGTCCCAGACCTGATGTATCGTCAGGCCGGTTGGGATTGACCAAGGCAAAGGCGGGCGGCATGTCGCCGCTCATCATATGGTGGTCGATGACGATGATCGGCAAATCAAGCCCCTTGGCTGCCTCTAACGCCGCCAGGGCACTGGCCCCGCAATCCACAGTGATGACCAGGTCAGCACCATCCGTTTTCAACTTTTCAAAGGCACTCACCGTCGGGCCGTAGCCTTCTTTTACCCGGTCAGGAACATACAGGCCAAACTTACTGCCAAGCGCCCTGCCCCACCGGATCAACTGGGCCGCAGATGTGCCGCCGTCCACATCATAATCCGCAAAAACGGTAATGGCTTGCCCCGCTTCAACCGCGTCCACAATACGTTTGGCTGCTTTGTCCATGCCCCGCAAAGAAGACGGGTCTGGTAAATATGTACGCAATGTCGGGTTTAGGAAGGCTTTTGCAGCGTCCGGTGTCACACCTCGCCCGGCCAAAATTTGTGCCAGGGTCAGGGAATATCCTTGCCGCACCAATGCGGTAGTTTTGTCCTCGTCAGAGCACCGTAAAACCCATTTTCGCCCGCGCACGGACTTGCGGACATTTAAAAAATCATTCGCTTGGGTTTTGGTTAAAGCTTCGGGCACATCTATTGGGGGTCATCTTTTTTGTAGGCATCGACCTCATCGCGTAGCTTTTGCATGTCGCGTTTTATCTGCGCATCCGTTTTGGCATCTGAATTTCTAGGAGGAAGCATACCGTCACCCTCTACCGTGATATTTTTCGCCGCCGCATCCCACTGGTCATCTGAGCGAATGTTTTTTGGGGTTTGCGGCGCATCTTCAACCTTTGGGAAATCACCAACATTTTCGGCGTCTTTTTTAAATTCAGGGAATTTAATAAAATCAAAATCCGGGATTTTGACACTGGCGCAACTGGTCAAAAGCCCAGCGGCAACAACAATACCCAGATTACGTAAAAGTTTACCCAGATTACGTAAAAATATAAAAGTCATGATTCCATCCATAGCCAATACTGCAATATGTGCCAGATAGCCAACAAGGTCACGAAGTTTTTTCATTAAACTTTTTCAACAACTATAGCCAAGACTTAATACTTGAGCATCTATCTTTATTGGGTCATATATGTCTCGGTATATTTGGGTTTCATTTTAGTTTGAGGGTTTATGCGCAATTTTTTGCTGGGGTTGATTATTGTACTCGCGACTGGCGGGTTGGCATCTTGCGGCGGGGGCGGCACAACTCCCCCTCCTCCCCCACCTCCTCCCGCGCCTCCGCCTCCGCCACCAGCTTTTGGCGTTGGGCCGGCGGATTGTGTCGGGGGGCTTGCGGACGGCTATCCGTGTAATGCTATCAAGCTTGCAAAGAATATTCCCCTTGCTGATTTCGGGGCTGATTCTGGCAATGATGTGTGGGGCTGGACGGACCCGAATGACGGCACGGAATATGCGCTTATGGGCTTGAACAACGGCACGGCCTTTGTGCGAATATCCGACCCGCAAAACCCGGTATTGGCTGGGCACCTGCCCACCAATAGCTCCAACGCTTCATGGCGGGACATCAAAGTTTATCAAAACCATGCCTATATCGTGGCGGACAATGCAGGGGCTCACGGCATGCAGGTGTTTGACCTGACCCGCCTGCGCGCCAGTAGCACAAACACCAGTTTTACCGCCGATGCGGTTTATACAAATGTCAACAGCGCCCACAGTGTCATCATCAATGAGGATAGCGGTTTCGCCTATATTACCGGGGCGACAGCCTGCGGTGGCGGTTTGCATATGGTGGATATTAGCGCACCCGCCAGCCCGGTATTTGTCGCTTGTCATGCCGCTGACGGTTACACCCACGACGGCCAGTGCGTCAATTACACGGGGCCGGACGCCGATTATACGGGCGCGGAAATTTGCTTTAACGCCAATGAAGACACCGTTGATATTGTTGATGTCAGCGTCAAAGCCGCACCGGTTTCTGTCTCCAGCAATACCTATCCCAATGTTGAATATGCCCATCAAGTCTGGCTCGACGACAGCCAGACCTATCTGTTCGTCGGGGATGAACTGGACGAAAGCAGAAACGGTGGCAATACAAAAACAATGGTGTTTGATGTAACGGATTTGGACAATCCGGCCTTTCTTTACGCCCACCAAGGTACAACACCTGCCACTGACCATAATGCCTATATTGTCGGCAATAAAGTCTATCAGGCCAATTACCGGGCCGGCCTGCAAGTGCTGGAGTTCACCAATTTGGCCACCGATACCTTAACGCAAGTCGCCTCATTCGACACATTTCCCGCCGACGACAACCCACCAACCAGCGGCGCATGGAGCGTCTACCCGTTTTTCCCAAGCGGCACGATATTGGTCAGTGATATTAACAGGGGCTTGTTTATTTTGACGCCGGAGTAAGCGTTACCGCGCCAATTCACGCATTGCACCCTCAATCCCCGTAAGCGTCATGGGGAACATACGCTCCCGGCCTATGATTTCCTGGATCATCCCGGTGGATTGGGAGTGGCGCCAATAGGTTTCGGGGACCGGGTTTAGCCAAACCAGATGATCGTAAACATCGACGAACCGCTTGAGCCAGACCGCGCCTGCTTCTTCGTTCCAGTGTTCGATGGCTCCGCCTTTAACCGCAATTTCGTAAGGGGACATGGAGGCGTCGCCGACAAATACCACCCGGTAATCAGAAGGAAATTTGTGCAATATGTCCCATGTAGGTGTAACCTCGCGCATCCGGCGGATATTGTCCGTCCAGACATTTTCGTAAACACAATTGTGGAAATAGAAATTTTCCAGCCTTTTAAACTCGCTGCGCGCCGCCGAGAACAATTCTTCGGCTTGCATAATATGGGCGTCCATAGAGCCGCCAATATCGAAAAAGGTCAGCACCTTGACAGCATTGCGTTTTTCGGGCCGCATTTTAATGTCGAGCCAGCCTTGGCGGGCGGTGGCGTTGATGGTGTCGTCAATATCCAGTTCCTCGAGCGCACCCTCGCGGGCAAATTTGCGCAAGCGCCTGAGAGCCACTTTAATATTGCGGGTGCCCAGTTCTATATCCCCGTCCAGGTTTTTGAAATGTCGCTTGTCCCAGACCTTGACGGCGCGACCGTGGCGGCCTTTGTCCTGGCCAATACGCACGCCTTCGGGGTTATAGCCGTAAGCCCCAAAAGGCGATGTCCCCGCCGTGCCGACCCATTTACTGCCGCCTTGGTGCCTTTCATTTTGTTCTTCGAGACGCTTTTTGAGCGTCTCCATAAGCTTGTCCAAATCACCCAGCGCTTCGATTTCGGCCATTTCTTCGGGGGTCAAATGTTTCTCGGCCATTTTTTTGAGCCAGTCATCGGGGATGTCCTGGTCGTTCTCTCCGAATATATCAGACAAATAATCTACGCCGCGAAACACATGGGCGAACACCTGGTCAAATTTATCCAGATTACGCTCGTCCTTAACCAGTGCCGCCCGCGAAATATAATAAAACCCGTCCACACTCTCCCCGGCCACATCTTTGTCGAGAGCCTCCAACAATGTCAAATACTCCCGGATCGATACAGGGACTTTGGCGGCACGAAGCTGGGAAAAGAAATCATGAAACATGTGGGGCGATTTACTGCAACTATGGGGAATTAGCAAGCTTGTAGATTTTTCATTTATATTCTGAATGTCACCTTGACTTCCCTTTTATACCATATAGGTTACATGTCACCTACAGGTTATAACAGGAATAAAAATGATCGAAATAGACAAACTCATCCGCAGCCGCAACCGCATCACTTTGCTCACAGCCATTACATTTGCCATTTGGCAAGGTGGCCAAATTATGACCCGGCTTATGAACCCCGAAATGGCCGGGTACGGATTTACGGTAATCGCCAATACGGCGGGTGCACTGGCATTTGTTGCCGCCGCCCTCATGACCTATATGTTGCAACGTCGGGTAAAAAAAGAGAGGATAGCCGAGACGCTAAACGACGAATGGACCGAACATGTCAGGGCGAAGGCATTTCAATTCGGATTTAGCGCCCTAATGGTCTCTACAATTTTGCTCTATATAGCATCTATATATGTGCAACTCCCTGCCCAGTCCGCTTTACAAAGCTTGATTGTGGTTGGCGTTGTTAGCACAATATTTGCCTTTGTCTGGGTTGAGCATAAAGGCGGGACGGGACAATGAGCCCGACACGCACCGCAGCACTGCTAAACACATTACGGCAATTTCGGGTCGACGCAGGGTTGACCCAGCAAGTGCTGGCAGAAAAAGTTGGCGTCACACGCAAGACCATCAACACAGTGGAAAACTCGGTATTTATTCCCTCTACGGTATTGGCTTTGAAACTGGCAAAAGCACTGGAAACAGATTTACATAGCCTGTTTCAATTACCGGAGGAAAAAGAATAAACCAAAGGCGATTACACTGGCAATCTGGCCGCGCTCAGTAGGATCTGTCCCCATTGCCCGCAAGCCCAAAGCATCAATCTTCATCAACCCCCGGCCCGGCATTGCCCGGTATAGACTACGCTTGCCCCCTGGCTATTGGCCTTACATTCATTGGCATAGGTGCGGCCATCACAGCCGCACACGGGCGCATAAATCTCTATGCAAATATCTGGCTTGATGCGGCATGTTCCCAATTGGTCCGCTGCCCCGCACTGGGCCTGGGGTGTAAAATGGCAATAGGTGTTTTGGCCAGCACAAACCGCTCCCGCCGTGCCGCCGCACGCTTGCGCGCCAACAGGTGTTTGCTGCGGCGGCGGAAAACCCGGTGGTGGCGAAACGGGCGAATGGCCATAGTTATAACAGGCCGTTAGCCCCAGTAATACAAATGCCATAAGCAATATACGCATCATCTCCCTAAGCCTCCACCAAACTTTCTTCAAACAATTTGGCGTTCTCCACATAATGCAGGGCGCTGGCTTTTAGCATTTGGATTTGGGGTTCGCCCAAGGTTTTTATGACCCTGGCAGGGGCGCCTACGACCAGGGAATTGTCCGGGATGGTTTTGCCTTCTGTCACCAAGGCATGGGCGCCTATGATACAATTTTTCCCGATCTTGGCACCGTTCAACACCGTTGCACCGATACCTATGAGTGAATTGTCCCCCACCGTGCAACCATGTAGCATGGCTTTGTGACCGACCGTCACCCCTGCTCCGATGGTCAGCGGCATGCCGGGGTCCGAGTGCAAAACCGAATTGTCCTGGATATTGGTGTCTTTGCCAATGCGTATTGGTTCATTGTCGCAGCGTATGACCGCGCCAAACCAGACCGATGCGTTTTCGCCCAAACACACATCCCCGATCACCGAGGCATTTGGCGCTATCCAGACACCATCCGCGCATGTGGGCTGGGCACCGTCCAGGACATAGATGCTCACGGCTACATTTCGTCCAGGTCTTGTTGCAGGATCGAGATATTGAGATCGTAGGAAATGTCGTCCTTGTCCTCATCGTCAATATAGAGAAGCCCGAGGATTTCATCATCAAGGTAAACCTCGACACTGTCCGCAACCTTGCGCGGGCGAATGGTAAGGTCTTCAGAGCCAAGGCGTTTTTTCAAATAGGCCTGGACTTGGGTGATTTGTTCGGGTGTCATTCTGGTCTCCAAATTTTGACTATATCTAGCAAGTAAAATCTGAAAATCAAATGATATAGTTAAAAGACTGGTCCATATCCGCCGCCGGGTTTTCGCTACACGCCCCGCCAACTGGTTTGGCGGGAATACCGGCCACCGTGCATTGCGGCGGCACATTTTTAAGCACCACTGAACCCGAAGCAATGCGCGCGCCATCACCGACCGTAATATTGCCAAGTATCTTGGCCCCGGCCCCGATCAGCACATTTTCACCAATTTTGGGATGCCGTTCAGCTTTTTCCTTGCCCGTACCGCCCAGAGTAACCCCGTGCAATAGGGAGCAGCCATTGCCGACCTCGCTGGTTTCGCCCGCCACAAGCCCGTCCGCATGGTCCAGCATAATACCGTAGCCAAATTTGGCGGCCGGGTGAATATCGACGCTGAACAACTCGCTGCTACGGCTTTGCAAATGATAAGCCATCAGCTTGCGTCCTTGCCCCCAAAACCCGTGGGCAACTCTATAGGTCTGCAAGGCCATAAAACCTTTGAAATACAAAAAACACTGGAGATAGGACAGACAGGCCGGATCACGTTCACGCACCGCCACCAAATCCTGTATGGCCGCATCAACGATGTGATCGTCCCGGCGATAGCTGTCCAAAAACAATGTGCGCAAGTGCAAAGCAGGTAATTCCGGCGTTGCCAGTTTCTCGGCCAAATGGCTGGCAAGGGCGCGGCAAAAACTTTCCTGGTGTATGATGCACCCGTAGAGCAATGAAGATAACACCCGCTCATTTTGCGCAAAGTCCCTTGCCTCATCCTGTAAGGTCGCCCAAACTTGGCCCTGCACGTCCTGTGCGGTAGACATTTCAATCACTGACACGTAAAACTCCTGTTTCAGGTTAGATAATGATTTATAAGCCTACCGCAATGGGTGTGAAAAGAAAATCACGAATATGTGTTAGAGCAACGAAACCTAATATAGAATCACTTTGAGCGCCTGATTTTGTGCCGTGAACAGGCGCTGTTTCCGACGCGGTGCCATTGCACCGCCCGGGAAACAGCAACGCATTCACGGTGCAAAAGCGGGTGACCGGCGTGAAGAAGCCATAAATTTCAATATCTTACATGTTGGCTTGAGCGATCTTTGCTTTTTGGACGTCGTTGCAGCCCTTGCCCGATACTAAAGCATGGCGCTTCGGACGGCGCCCTTTATACTGAAAATGGCCAAAAAACAAATCTCATCCCATCAAAGTGGTTCTATATTAGGTTTCGTTGCTCTAGCCGCGCCCACGGTATGGTGCCACGCCTTGGTCTGGCACCCAAAGCCCTTCGGGGCGGGTGCCATGTTGGTAAAACACATCAATGGGAATGCCGCCGCGCGGATACCAGTAGCCGCCAATGCGTAACCACAAGGGTTTGATTTCTTTGATAATTTTCTGTGCTATACCCACCGTACATGCCTCATGAAAATCGCCGTGATTGCGGTAGGATGTCAGATATAGCTTTAAGGATTTGCTCTCGACAATCCATTTATCCGGCGCATAGTCTATAACCAGATGGGCAAAATCCGGCTGGTTGGTTACCGGGCACAGGGAGGTAAATTCCGGGCAGGTAAAGCGGATGAGGTAGGGCACATTGTTTGGGTTTTTCACGCGCTCAAGCTCGGCGTCATCAGGAGAGGACGGTGTATCAGCCTGCGCACCCAATTGACCCAAATTTTTATATCTGTTATTTGTCATGGAGGCTGGTTAGCCCATAGGCATGATCACATCAAGCTTTACGCGGCTTTAAAATCGATAAAACCATGCCCAGCCGTCCACTAAAATCATACTTCAATATAGCTTTGCGGCCCGGCATTTCCACATATTTATAGGTAAAATGGGACAGGGCTATGACAACCAGTACATAAGGTATCATCAACACATCACCATTTGCCAAAGAGGCATTCCAGGCAGAACCAAACAGTTTTGGTAATAGCATCTCTGCTGCGATTGAGAAAAACAGAGATACCAGAATATGCACCATGTAAATGCTGTAGGATATACGCCCCAGATAGCGCAAAGGCCGCGTCCCCATCAACCGGGATACCCCGCCCATATCAAAGGCAAAACCGAGCACGAATATGAAGGCGACTGGCGCAATGAAAAATTGGGCTTTGCCGGGAAAGTAAATCACAAACCCGACCATGATCGCCAGAACGACAAGCTCGACGAGGGTCGCGGCCCCGTTTGCTATTTGCAGTTTTCGGAACTTTGGCAAAACCAGCCGGTAAATATAAGCCACCAATACACCGGTGAAAAACCCGCCAAGGCAGCGCCAAAACCCAAGGTCATAGTGGAAGTCCATATTGGGTTTGAGGCTAGACAGCACAGTATAATTCACACCAACCAGCACGGCTATCAACATGAAATGAATAGGTTTTTTAGGTCGCGCCCACAACATCATGCCCAAAAATACGAAATATGTCCAAAACTCGACACTGACTGTCCAACTGGGCATATTGAACGACAAACTATCGTGCAGTCCCATGGATTGGGTCAGGGTCAGATTGGACAAAAAACTTTGCCAGGTTTCCGCCGCGCCGGGCTGGAACGGCAATATTTCGCCAGGCGTCAATGTGGCAAAACCTAACCAATGGGCGGCAATGCGAGCAAAGGCATAGAGAAGTGCCACCAGTAACATGACGAAATGGATTGGGTAAATTCTGGCAATCCTGCGTTTGATAAATGCACGGCCCTGGACACCAGTTTTGATGCGTCCATCATACAGGGTGAACATCAAAAATCCGGAAAACACGAAAAACAAATCCACCAGAATTGGGCCATTGTTAAAGAGCGCCGTTGCGTTGATATTGGACAGCCACATGGTGTGATAGACGGCAATCATCAGCGCCAACACACCGCGAAACCCGTCAAGGGCGGCAAAGTATTGGGGTTTTATCTGGTTTTTTGCCGTTTCAGACACTTATTTTCCACCATATCATTCAAAATCCCGTTTTCGGGCCATGTTTTGTTGTTTTCAGACCCCAATTACCCCATTAAGGAAAACATTCAATTAAGACGCGGTGAAACTGCCGCAATCTTCGGGGGAGTTATCTGTGCAATTGGTTACGCTGGATTGGGTTATTGTTGCTGTCATTATGGCATTTATACTGGGTGTCGGGCTATATGTCAGCCGCCGTGCAGTATCGGACAGCACGTCGTTTTTCCTGGGTGGACGCAATATGCCCTGGTGGCTTTTGGGCACAAGCATGGTCGCAACTACATTTGCCGCCGATACCCCCAATTTGGTCACAGGCCTGGTGCGCGAGAACGGGGTGGCGGGGAATTGGGGCTGGTGGGCATTTTTACTGACCGGCATGATCAGCGCCTTCGTCTATGCCAAACTCTGGCGGCGTTTGGGCGTTGTTACCGATATAGAGTTTTACGAGCGCCGTTATAGCGGCAAGCCCGCAGCGTTCTTACGCGGGTTTCGGGCCGTATATATTGGTGTATTTTTTAATATTATGGTTATGGCCAATGTGACTTTGGCCTTGATTAAATATTCCAATGTACTGTTCGGCGTCTCGCCGGAAATCGTCGTATTGGTTGCAGGCTTGATCACGGTTACCCTGAGCGTTTCGGGCGGATTACTCGGTGTATTGGTAACGGATTTTTTCTTGTTTATCCTGTCTATGGTCGGCGCCTTGTTTGTGGCTTGGTTTGCGGTCAACCATATTGAAGTCGGCGGGCTAGCCCAGATGATGAAAGCACCAGAACTCATTGACAAGACAAGCTTTTTCCCTGATTTTTCCGATCCCAACCAATATGTCCCCATCCTGCTGATACCGCTTTTGATCCAGTGGTGGAGTGCCTGGTATCCAGGCTCGGAACCGGGCGGCGGGGGTTATATCGCCCAGCGTATGTTGGCCGCCAAGGACGAAAATCATGCCACGGGCGCGGCGGTGTTTTTCAATATTGCCCATTATGCGCTTAGGCCTTGGCCGTGGATATTGGTGGCCCTGGCTTCGCTGATCGTATTTCCTGATCTTGATAGCATGGGCACCGCCCTGCCCCATGTTGACAAAACTCTGATCCAAAATGATTTGGCCTATCCGGCCATGCTGACATTTCTACCCACAGGTCTACTCGGCCTGGTGGTCGCATCTATCCTGGCCGCTTATATTTCCACTATGTTAAACCTCGGCGCGTCCTATGTGGTCAATGATGTATACGGGCGTTTCATCAACAAGCAAGCCAGCGAGAAACGCAAAGTCCGGGTCGGACAATTAGTGACCATCGCCTTGATGACCGGCGTGGCTCTGCTGGCCTTGAAGCTGGAGAGCGCCACACAAGGATTTCGGTTATTGCTGGCGGTTGGTGCGGGGACGGGGCTGTTGTTTTTCCTGCGCTGGTTTTGGCACCGCATTAATGCCTGGAGCGAAATCAGCGCTATGGTGTTCTCGCTAGGCGTAGCGTTCGGGGTTGAGTTTTACGGCCCCGAACATCTGCAAATATGGCATAAATTTGCCCTCAGTGTTGGCTTGACCACGCTGGGGTGGTTGGCCGTGACCCTGCTGACCCCGCCGACCAATGCCGCAACCTTGAAGAAATTTCGCGCCGATGCCAAATTGGACAAGGATACAAATATAAAAGCCGGTATCATTGCCGCCCTCGCCGCCAGCCTTAGTGTTTATGGTTTGATGTTCGCGACGGGCAGCATTCTTTACGCCCAGTATTTACCCGCGCTCGGTTTCGGGCTAGTGAGCTTACTGGCAGGCATTTTCACCCTGCGCACCTATAGGAGAGCAAAATGAAATCACGTGCCGCCATTGCCGTAAAAGCCGGAAGTCCTTTGGTCATTGACGAAATTGATGTTGAGGGGCCAAGGGACGGCGAAGTCCTGGTCGAGATTAAAGCCACGGGCATATGCCATACGGATGCTTTCACCCTGTCGGGCGACGACCCGGAGGGCGCATTTCCGGCCATATTAGGCCATGAGGGCGCAGGGGTCGTGCGCGAAATCGGCAAGGGCGTCACCTCGCTCAAAATCGGCGATCATGTCATTCCGCTTTACACCGCCGAGTGCCGCACCTGTGATTACTGTCTGCATCCAAAAACCAATCTGTGCCAGCGTGTGCGCGAAACCCAGGGGCGCGGTGTTATGCCCAACGGCACGTCGCGCTTTAGCTATCAAGGCAAGCCAGTCCTGCACTATATGGGCTGCTCGACATTTTCCAACTACACCGTCCTGCCCGAAGTCAGCCTGGCGAAAATCCGCAAAGACGCCCCGTTCGACAAAGCCTGTTATATCGGTTGCGGGGTCACCACAGGCGTCGGCGCGGTGATCTATACGGCCAAGGTCGAGCCGGACACGGCCTGTATCGTTTTTGGGCTGGGCGGCATTGGTCTGAACGTCATTCAAGGCCTGAAAATGATCGGGGCCAAACAAATCGTCGGCGTTGATCTTAACCCGGCGCGTGAAGCCACCGCCCGCAAATTCGGCATGACCGATTTCGTTAATCCTAATCAGGTGAAGGGCGACCTAACCGGATATTTGGTCGAGCTAACAGACGGCGGCGCAGACTACACATTTGAATGCATCGGCAATACCGACGTCATGCGCGTCGCATTAGAGGCCTGCCACAAAGGCTGGGGCGAAAGCATCATCATCGGCGTAGCCGGCGCCGGCAAAGAAATCTCCACCCGCCCGTTCCAGCTAGTAACAGGCCGCTCCTGGCGCGGCACAGCTTTCGGCGGTGCCAGAGGCCGCACGGATGTCCCCCGTATTGTTGATATGTATATGGACGGACGGATAAATATAGACGATTTGATAACCCACAAAATGGGGCTGGAGGATATAAACACGGCGTTTGATTTGATGCATAAGGGGGAGAGTATTCGGTCGGTGGTGGAGTTTTAGATTTGCCACAATCAAACGAAAGTTCATTGGACCAAATTTCGGCTCTTATAGCTGATGTAAAAGGAAACCTATGCAAAGAAATTAACCTAGAGGACTTCCGTGCCAGCAACGAAATTGCACATAAATGGAAGGTGACATATAGAACAAAGGTACTTAGAGAGTTGGTTTCATGGCGTTTTTGTGACCTCATGGAACAAATTATGATTCTCGAAGAAACGGATCATTTTTTAAGTTCAAGAATACTTATTCGAAGTTTGATCGAAACTTTAGCAATGATGATTTATTCAAACCAAAAAATGGAGAACATCATTTCCACTGGAAATGGATTTCATGAATACAGCCGGAAAACGGAGAAACTGCTTTTGGGTTCAAAAAACAACTTCACTTCCCATAAGGCGGTTGGCGTTCTTGATGTACTAAACAAATGTAACGCACAATATCCCGAGTTAATAAAAGCGTATGACGTATTATCAGAGACTGTCCATCCAAATTGGCACACTCTATTAGGCACTTATGCCAAAATTGATAAAGAGGAATCTATTATTTATTTTTATAACCGAGGAGCAGAAATATTTGAAAATTCACAAATTTCCTTAATCCTGCTTCTGCTTTTAATATTTAAAAAAGAATACGATACAAGGTGGGTTAAAAACTTCCGGGAATTTGAAAAATGGGTCGAAACTAACGACAACAAATTGGAAGACACAAAGCCTAATGATTAAAATAGAATGCCTAGACACTCTAACCCAAAGACCTCACCCACGGCCACGCCTTTCACGACAATCGCGTAGACATATATTTCATCTGGCTTGATATTATGATAAATTTGGTGACATTCTCGCGCCTAATTAGGTGCATTATCCTTCCTTCCTCCGTTTTTCACGGGGGAAGTGGGCGCTTCTTAGCGCTCGATGGGGGGCAAACTCTCGTCTTGCACCAGAGTAAAGTTGTTCCCCCCATCGCCTCCGCAAGAGCTCCGGCACTTCCCCCGTGAAAAACGGAGGAAGAAATAATGTTTAAACCCAATTAAAAATGCGGGAGCGCTATAGCGTCAATTATTCTCTGGTCGCCCCTTTCGGCTCAATCCCAACTATATAAATGAAATCGCGTTCAATCTCATAGGTCACCTTATAATTTCCAAAGTTAAGGTAGCGCACATCTCCATCTGCTTTTCCAATGCCCGGGTTTTCCAGCAAAATCTGTAAGTCCTCAATAAAACTATCAAGAAAGGCAAATGCGCGCTGTTCGCCCCAATGAAAAATGCCGTAACGCGCCATGTCGTCGATATCGCTTTGGGCAACTATAGAAAACTCTATTCTCACTAGGTGTTCTTATTTTCAGCTTCCAGCGCCCATATTTTCATTTTATCTCTCAAACTTGCGTAGACTTCTTCAGCGGGGATGGTTTCGCCTCTTGCCACTTGTTCCCGTGACAGTTCAAGCCGCGCCGCCAAATCACGGCGCTTTTTAAATTGATCAAAAGAAAACCATTCATCAGAAACCAGCACACCAACCCGCCGCCCGTGTTTGGTTATTTCCACCGGGCCGCGCTGAGCTTTGTCTAGCAATTCGCCGAAATTTTGTTTAGCCTGGTTGGCAGTCATCTTTTGCATGGCGCACTCCACTATAATTTGGTCTAATTTAGACCATTTAGATGTAAAATGCAAGAAACCTAAGGCAACACATTTTCCGGTAATTGCCAACTGCCGCCTACAGCGATTATTTCGACGGCATCCTTTGCTACCAAATAAAATATTTGGTGGCTCTTGTTGGGGAAAAAGTAGATTTTTTCCTGCGCGAAATATGACCAATCATATTCAAACGGTCTTCCAGCGTTGGGATATTTTTGGAGCATTTCAAGAACGCCGAACAAGTCATTTACATATTCATCCGACTGGTATTGCCCCCAATGCTTGCGCCCGTAATCAGCAATACCCTTGATTTGACTTTTGGCAAAATCGGATATTTTTAAATTAAGCACAGCCTATCTGCTCTTAAAAATCTCGGTCTTAACATCTTCCAAAGAAGACGTGCGTCCGGCCTTTATGTCCTCAAGCCCTTGGTTAAGCATTGAAAACAGGTGAAACTCTTTCTGTCTTTGCTCTTCCTCGTAATCCTCCGAAGCTAACAAATATGCCACACCGCGCCCGTGCCGGGTGATTTGCACCGGGGCTCTTTGTGCTTTATCTATCATTTGACCGAATTTTTGTTTGGCTTCGGCAGCTGTTACTTTTTCCATAGCAATTCTCCATATTTGTCTATAATAGACAAAATAGACTAAATTACAAGGTATTTCCACATGACCCAAATGACCCCAATCTCCCAAAACAAAATGTTCGGCGGGACGCAGTTTGTTTATTCTCACCGCTCAAAAGCCAATGATTGTGATATGCGGGTGGCGGTTTATTTACCGCCCCAAGTCCTAAATCATAAGGCGTTAGGCGATAACCCAGCCCCCTGCCCGGCGCTTGTCTGGCTCTCAGGGCTTACCTGTACGGAAGCTAATTTTACTGAAAAAGCCGGGGCGCAGCGGGTTGCGGCTGAATTGGGGCTTATTTTGATTGCGCCGGATACGTCCCCCCGTGGTGAGACGACCCCAGACGACAAGGACAGCTATGATTTCGGCAAAGGCGCCGGGTTTTATCTGGATGCGACCCGGATGCCGTGGGCAAAAAACTACCAGATGCAGACTTATGTCCGCGATGAACTCACCACATGGATGCTGGCCAATTTCCCCATAGATAAAAACCGGATCGGCATTAGCGGCCATTCCATGGGCGGCCACGGTGCCATTACTTTGCACCTGAAAAACCCCGACCTGTATAAAACCTGCTCTGCCTTCGCGCCCATCACCTCACCGTCGCAAGTGCCGTGGGGCCAAAAAGCCTTTAAGGGGTATTTAGGCAGAGACAAAGATAGCTGGAAACAATATGATGCAACGCAACTGGTGCAAACCCCAAGCCGCGCAAATATCCTGATCGACCAAGGCACAGACGATAATTTCCTAACCGAGCAACTCCGCCCGGAAATTTTCACCAACGCCTGCAATAAATCCGGCCAAGGCATAACGCTTAGAATGCAAAATGGCTATGACCATTCCTACTATTTCATAGCCACATTCATAGAAGAACATCTTAGGCACCATAGGGACGGGTTGGGATAATTTCGCCCCCCATTTTTGATTATGGACACCAACAGCCACCCATTTCCCCTATAAAAAACGGGGAAAGAAAGAGCAACGCACCCTCTCTATTCCCCCAACAGATTGCCCGGCTTGGATAATCGCGCGGGGTTTCCTCCTCATTGTGGCGAGCCTAATCGTTCAAATTTAGCTTGTAATATTAGTTTTCTATGTTAAGTTGAATTCATATTCAAGTCTCAAAGACTGTATTAGAACGCGCGAACAGCGCGATAGGGGAACCATATTTTCAGACTGACACCCAATGGGAATAAAACCGAAAGTATCTCCAAATTTCTGTTAACAAAAAGGGGTAGCGAAAATGCTATATAAATATTCAACGTTTTTTTTGATAATATCTTTTTCTTTTTTTCTAGGGTGCTCGACGATATCTCATGCGGTATTATCCTCAGGATCATCCAATGATAACAACGCAGATACTGCGAAACTGACAGCATTTTCTACCGTGGTTTCCTATAATGGTGTATTTGAGAAAGACAAAAACACCAAGATAGATACGGCCAACGGCAAAGTAATTCGCTTACAATCTCTCAGAGATAAAGGAATAGACATAAATATACAAAATTATTGTTTTGGAAACCCGCTTGAACAAAAGGATTCAGATGAAAAGTCTGCGGTAGGCCCCGCTATTATTGGCTTGATAATAAAACCCCTCATTAAATCCATCTTTGGCAGTGTCGATAAAAAAATTACAAAAGAACTAAAAGCTTATGTCAAAGTACAAAGCGCCACTTTATCTGGAGCATTCTTATCCTCTGATACAAACGGCACTCTTTCAGGGTTGAAAATAAAATGCCTGAGATTTGTAACGGGCCAATATGATAAAACAAAGAAAATAGATGAAGCCCCCAAAACTAATTTTGATCTATTGGTAATGATCCGTCCCGTGGTAAAAAGCGAAAACGGGCAAAATTTTGCTGCCATGCAGTGGGTTCCCATACGTACTTACACCGACCAACCCACTGTGGAGAAAGCGGATAAAGTCGCGTACTCGGTAAATGTTAAAGTATCCGCCCTGACAGATGACGGTGGATTTACCCTTTCAAAAGAACAAATCAATTACGTTATCACAACGGGTAAATTCAAAGCTGCTGGAGACAAGGGGAATAAAAAACATCTTTATGAGAAAAGAGACAAAATCCATAAAGTGTTTAAGACATGCAACTGTAAGATAGATGATTACAAAATAATTAGCGGGCTTCCTATTCTTCCGTTGCCAGGTGAGTTGCAAAACGGGTTCACAAGTGGTGGGCTCGGAACCGTTGAGTTCAAACTTACAGAAGCCGGTTCAGGACGCAGGAAAGCTGAACTCGAAAAGTGGAAAAGTTTTTTAAGTGAAGCCAAAGATGATGTTAGCGCCGCAATCGCCGACGCAGCCACCGCACTCCTTGCAACGGATGACGATGGTGATAATGATGGTGATGCTGAAAATGATGGTGATGCTGAAAATGATGCCGCACCTGATTAATTCCCATTAGCGCAATCGAATGTGAGGGGCATCTCTATTTTAAAAACAACAACCATGTGCATCAAGCTGGATAGATATGGTAAATAGTCATTTCTATTTTATCATCCTACCACTTGCCCCGCCCGCGCCAAAACCGGCATGGACGACCCTATGGCTTTGGCTGTGGGCCGTATTGAGGGCATTGAGACCGTAGTTCTCGTGCAAAATTTCGCTTTTATGGGCGGCTCTTTGGGCATGGCGGCGGGGGATGTTTTTCTCACCGCTTGCGAGCAACCCAGAGAACTCACATCATTGCCCGCCAATAATTTCTTCCAATTTGGCATAATCGTCTTGACGGTAATTTTCAATAAGACTGGCGATTTCATCAACACTGACATTGAGAGATTGCAGCACAATACTGCCCAATTGCAGGCTTGATTCAGCCGCCTCGGAGACAACGGCGTTGGCCCCGGATTTTTCTAAACTACGCATATGTATCCGGTCGCGCGCCCGGACATAAATCGGTAAATCCGGGTAATTACTCCGCAGTGCAACAACAACTTCATTGGCGGCGGCAGTGTTATCAATGGTGATAACTGCCGCTTTTGCATGTCCCGCGCCTGCGGCCTTGAGTATCTGGATGCGGTCAGCATCGCCGAAATAAACATTCAAACCCTTGGCCCGGCATTTTTGAACACGTTTTTGGTCAAGATCGAGAGCTATATAGGGAATGCCTGCATCTGATAATACCCTGGCTACGGTTTGTCCAACCCTGCCAAAACCAGCTATAAGGACATGCTGCTGTATATCCTTGATATCGATGTCGACATCATGTTTATTTTGTCCAGCTTGGGTATGTTTTTTTAGACTGTTTGACAATTTTTGTCCGACATAGAACATGCCAGGGGTCAGAACCATACTGAGCGCAATCACGGCCATCAAAATTTGCACCACAAATTGCGGCAATAGCGCCATTGACAAGGCGGCCCCGAAAATTACAAAGCCAAACTCCCCACCTTGCGAAAGCGCAAGCCCGGTTCTCAATGACGAAGATACAGGCGTACCAAAAATGCGGCAAAGAAGTGTTATCACGAGGGCTTTTCCGAGCATCAGGCTAACAACTATAACTACAATCAAGCCCAGGTTTTCTGCAATCAAGCCAAGATCAATAAACATGCCTATAGTTATAAAAAACAAACCCAGCAAGATGCCGCGAAACGGCCTGATGTCTGCTTCAATTTGGTGCTTATATTCGGTTTCCGCAAGCAACAGACCAGCCAGCAGCGCCCCAAGCTCCATTGACAGTCCTGCGATTGACATAATCCACGCCATTCCAAGCACCATAAGCAATGTGGTCGAAACAAACAGCTCGGAGGAGCGGGTACGTGCAATCATGCGGTATAAAGGTCTTAATAAATAGCGGCCAAATCCAATAACAATCAGGAATGCCGCGCCGCCTTTCAGCGTCGCCAGCCCCAAAGTTTCCAATAAAGAAGACCCAGGCGCACCCACCAAGGTGACGAAAATCAACAACGGCACAACCGCCAAATCCTGAAGCAATAATATTGAAAATGTCGTCAGGCCAAAGCGTGTTGCCCGCTCGCTGCGTTCTTCCAATAAATGCAACACAAATGCGGTTGAAGACAAAGCTAGCCCGCCGCCAACAATGACCGCCCCATACACACCCAATCCCAAAAAATAGGCCACTAGGCCAATAACAAGCCCGCTTATTAAAACTTGCATGGTGCCCAGGCCAAACACTTTGCGACCAAGGGTACGCAAACGCCTAAAGGAAAGCTCTAAACCAATCATGAAAAGTAAAAACACGACGCCAAATTGCGCAAGGGTTTGGGCAGCTTTTGTATCCCCAATCAGTGCAAAACCATAAGGGCCGAGGAGCATTCCAGCCGCCAGGTACCCGAGGATGGGGCTAAGTTTTAACCGTTGAAAAACTGGTACAACGATAACCATAGCTGCCAGAAAAATCAAAACATCAACAAGGTATTCAGATTGATGCACAACGGCCTCCCTATCTATAATGAGCCTTACAACACTCCTCGTTACATTGAAACCATTTTGGGTCGGACAAATCCGCATAATATAAACACACCACTTGCCCCGCCCGCGCAAACCCGCTAAAGCATTTTTCATGAACTGGTTATCAAAATTAACGCCGCCGGGTGTGAAGAAAATCTTTACCAAGCGCGACACGCCGGACAATCTTTGGGTCAAATGCCCCAAGTCCGGAGAGATGGTGTTTCACGCTGATCTGGCGGCAGCTTTGCATGTTACGCCGGCCGGGCATCATATGCGCATCGGGCCGGATTACCGCCTCGGTTACACATTTGACGGCGGCAAATACGAAATGCTGGAGACGCCCAAAGTTGTCGCTGACCCGCTTAAATTTAAAGACGACCGCAAATATACCGAACGCCTGAAAACCGCCCGCGCCAAAACCGGCATGGACGACGCTATGGCTTTGGCTATAGGCCGTATTGAAGGCATTGAGACGGTTGTTCTCGTGCAAAATTTCGCTTTTATGGGCGGCTCTTTGGGCATGGCGGCGGGGGATGCTTTTCTCACCGCTTGCCAGCAAGCGGTTGAGCGCCAATTACCCCTGGTAATTTTCACGGCCGCCGGTGGGGCGCGTATGCAAGAAGGCGCATTGTCGCTCATGCAAATGCCGCGCACCACCATAGGCGTACAAGAAATGCGCGAAGCCGGCCTGCCTTACATTGTCGTCCTTACCGACCCGACCACTGGCGGTGTTACGGCCAGCTATGCCATGCTCGGTGATGTGCATCTGGCCGAGCCGGACGCGCTGATTTGTTTTGCTGGCCCAAGAGTGATTGAACAAACTATCCGCGAAAAACTGCCCGAAGGTTTCCAGCGCTCCGAATATCTTGAGGCCAAAGGCATGATTGACCGCGTTGTTCACCGCAAGGATTTGCGCACGGCTTTGGCCAAAATCCTGTCGGTGCTACTCGATAAAAAACGCACCCCGACCAAAGCGCTTGAAAGTGCGTAAAGCAAAGCGCGTGACCTAAAGTGCGTAAAGACAGCCCGGCGCTAACAGCGGCCTTGCAAAAGCTTGAACATTTGCACCCGAAGAAAATTGATCTGGGTCTATCGCGCATTCAGCGTGTGCTGAAAAATCTTGGCCACCCTGAACGCAGCCTACCGCCAACCGTCCATATCGCTGGCACCAACGGCAAAGGCTCAACCACGGCTTTCCTGCGGGCTATAGCTGAGGCACAAAACCTGCGTGTCCATGTTTACACCTCGCCCCATCTGGTCAGTTTTTGCGAACGCATTGTGCTGGCGGGCGAGATGATCCGCGAGGATGTGTTGCTGGATATTTTGGAGCGCGTACAAGACGCCAATGAGGGTAAGCCCCTATCATTTTTCGAAGCCACCACGGCGGCGGCATTTTTAGCGTTTTCGCAAATATCGGCGGATTTACTCATACTCGAAGTCGGCCTCGGCGGGCGTTATGACGCCACCAATGTCATCGACCATCCTGCCGCCGTGGCCATCACCCCCATTGATTATGACCACGCCGAATTTCTTGGCCGGGATTTGGCCGGGATTGCCAGAGAGAAAGCCGGTGTTTTCAAAGCTCACACCCCGGCGTTTTCCGCCGAGCAATCCCCGGTCGTCCGGGCGGTTTTAGAAACCGAAGCGGCGAAATCCCGAACAAAGCTCAAAAACATGGGTGAACATTTCAGCGCCTATGCCCAGCAAGGCCGCCTGGTCTATGAAGACGATAACACCTTGCTTGACCTGCCCCTGCCGAGCTTGCGCGGGGCCCACCAAATCAACAATGCCGGACTGGCCATCGCCTTGGCCCGCGCAATGTTGATAGACGAGACCGCAATTGCCAAGGGTTTGGAGGTCGCAAGCTGGCCCGCACGGTTGCAAGCTTTGACCACAGGCCCATTGGCAAAGACGGCTCATAAAGCGGGTGCGCAACTGTGGTTGGACGGAGGCCACAACCCCCATGCCGCCCGCGCTCTGGCCAGCGCAATGGCCGAGCTTGACGCCGCCGACCCGCGCCCATTGATCTTAATTATGGGCATGCTCGCCAATAAAGACGCCCCGGCTTTCCTGGACGCTTTCGAAGGCCTGGCCCATTCCCTCATCGCCGTCCCCATCCCGAACCATGCCAGCCTGGCCTGCGAGAGCCTCATGGACATTGCAAAAGGCCGCGCCATTAAACCCCAAGCCGCAGATGATTTAACGGACGCCCTAAACCAAGCCGTAATGCAAAGCAAAGCACCAAAACGCATCATGATTTGCGGCTCTCTATATCTCGCGGGTGAAGCTCTTTCGTTGTAATTTGGCTTTGACAGCTAGGGCCAGTGTCCTGTCCTAATGTCCACAGACCCTAATGCCCCACCGCTTCCATGGGGGCTTTTTTTACGGTTGTGAACAGGGCTATGGCACCGGATATCAGGTTGGCGGCAGCAATGCCTGCGTAAGCACCGGTTAGGCCGTAAAAATGTACGCCGAGCCAGATCAACGGCACATACATGAATACGGAGCGGATTATGGTGAATGTCAGGCCGTAGCTGGGGCGGCCCAGGGCATTTAGCCCAGCAGCGGCCACGAACACCACGCCGTATCCGGCGAATGTTACAGGCACGATCCAGAAATACGGGGTGGCGGCAGCGATCACAGCCGGGTCTTTGGTGAAAATTTGCGGAATAACCGTGGCCAACAGCCCCATGACCAAACCAATAAATGCGCCCCAGACAAAACAGATTTTAAAACTAAACATGAAGGTGTCGCGCACACGGCCCGTTAATCCTGCGCCGCCGTTTTGCCCTGTGATTGCACCGATACAGGCGGATAAAGCGTAAAGAACCGTAAGGGCCAATAATTCAGCCCGGCTGGTCAGGGTAAAGGCCGCCACCTCCGTAGTGCCAAGATTGCGCGCAACTATAGCTATAGCCACAAGTCCGGTAATGGGCACAATGGTATTGGTGCCAATGGCTGGCAGACCGACCCGCAAGATCGCCGCCCATGACGCTTTGATGCGGGCAAATGTTAGCCCTACAAAACTAACGGCGCGGCGATGAAAGAACACTACATATAGGCCAAATCCCGCCGCGAAGCCGTTGGAAATCAAGGTCGCGAGAGATGCACCCTGCACACCCATACGCGGAAACGGGCCGAGGCCGAAGATGAGAAACGGGTCGATAATGATGTTGAGAACCGCGCCGCTGATCATGATCGTACTGGGCAAGAGCGCCTCACCTCCGGCGCGTAAAACATTATTGCTCATCATAGCAAGCCCCATAACGATCAAGGCTGGCAGGCCAAATTTCAAATAATCCAAAGCCAAAGGCTTGGTATCGGCGTTCGCACCAAGCACATCAAGCACCGGGGAGATGACCATAAAACTAACCACGCAGATCACGATCATAATCATCAAGGTCAGCAACAGCGCACTGGCCCCGTGGGTCGCGGATAGTTTGCGGTCTTTGCGGCCAATGGCTCTGGATATGGCTGACAACGTGCCAGCACCCAAACCGATATTGACACTATTGCCAAAGAAAATAATCAAGGCACAAAACCCGACCGCCGCCAAAGCATTGGTCGAGTAATGACCCAAATATATGGAGTCCACAACGCTGGCAGACATCAGCGCCAAAATCGCCAACCAAAACGGGCCGAGCATTCTAAGGATATGGCGCGAAACCGAACCTTGGGTTAAATCAATGGTTTTGTTTGACACCTAGCCTCCGCCATCATCATTTGGCGTGATCGACATATATGCCGCCAATGCGGCCATGCGGGTGATTTCGGATGCGGGCGCACCTAAGGCGCAGATCTGCACGGGTTTGGAAAGACCTGTCAAAAACGGGCCAAGCACGGTGCTGTCCCCAACCGATTTGAGCAGTTTTGTCGAGATACTGGCAGAATGGATAGCAGGCATGATCAATACATTGGCCGCGCCGCCAAGGCGCGAAAATGGATAGGTCAAAGTGTGGTTAGGGTTCAGAGCCACATCGGCGGCAATATCGCCTTCATAGTCGAAATCCACACCCCGCTCGTCGAGAATTCTAACAGCGTCGCGTACCTTCTCCATGCGCTCACCTCTCGGATTACCAAATGTCGAATACGAGATCAGAGCAACCCTGGGTATGAAGCCAAATGAGCGGGCAAAATGAGCCGTGCATTCGGCAATATCCGCCAACTCCCGCGCATCGGGAAACTCGGTGATACTGGTGTCAGAAATGAACAATGTCTGGGATTTATTGACGACAATGGATACCCCCATTGTGCGGCGTTCTTTGGTGTAATCCATGACCAGGCGCACATCGCGCAAGGCTTTGTCGTAGGCCCGCGTCACGCCGGTGACCATACCGTCCGCCAGCCCGTGTGTCAGTAAAAGCGCGGAAAACACATTGCGGTCATTATTGACCAGGCGCTGGACATCACGGCGTAAAAACCCTTTGCGGCGCAAGCGCTTATAAAGATGATCGGAGAATTCTGCATTACGGTCAAACAGACGCGCATTGAGGATTTCCAAGCTGTCATCAGGCTCTATTCCCAGCAATTTCATATTGCCGCGTATGGGTTTTTCGCGGCCAATGAGAATAGCCTTGCCCATTTCCCGTTGGACAAATCCTTGTGCAGCGCGGATGACGGTCGGCTCTTCACCTTCGGCGAACACAATGGTGCGCGGGTTGTCAGCCACGCTGGCGCTGATGCCTTGCAGCAAGGACGCCGTGGGGTCTTGGCGCTGGGCCAGGGACTTGGCGTAAGCCTCCATACATTCAATGGGCTTGCGGGCCACACCCGTGTCCATAGCGGCCTGGGCAACAGCGGGCGGAATTTTTGAAATAAGTCGCGGATCGAACGGGGCCGGGATGATGTAATCAGGGCCGTATGTTGGACGGTTGCCGTGATAGGCGGCGGCCACTTCTTCGGGTACATCCTCACGGGCCAATTTCGCCAAAGCCTTTGCGCAGGCCAGTTTCATTTCCTCGTTAACATTGCGGGCCCGGACATCAAGTGCGCCTCTGAATATATAAGGAAAACCAAGCACATTATTGACCTGGTTGGGATAGTCGCTACGCCCCGTGGCAATAATCGCATCGTCCCTAACGGACCTGATGTCTTCTGGCGTAATTTCCGGTATGGGGTTGGCCATGACAAATATGATGGGGTTGGGCGCCATGTCGGCAACCATCTCCTTGGTCATGGCACCGGGCGCAGACAGGCCTAAAAATACATCCGCACCTTTGATGGCTTCTTCCTTTGTACGTATTTTCGTGTTGACGGCATGGGGGGCTTTCCACTGGTCAACATTGTCGCGGCCTTGGTAAATGACACCGCCCGAATCCAGTGCAATGGCATTTTCGTCTTTAACCCCAAGCCGTTTGATCAGCGACAAGACGGAGATACCAGCAGCCCCGGCTCCGGACAGCACCACTTTGATGTCTTTAAATTTACGACCCGTAAGTTGACAGGCATTGATCAGGCCGGCCGTAGCAATAATCGCCGTACCGTGCTGGTCATCATGAAAAACCGGAATGTCCAGTTTATCGCGTAAAGTCTGCTCGATAATATAGCATTCCGGCGAGCCTATATCTTCCAGATTTATGCCGCCAAATGTATTGCCAAACCGCTTGACACATTCGATAAATGCTTGCGGTTCCTCCTCCTCGACCTCTATGTCAAAACTGTCAATATCAGCGAAGCGTTTGAACAAGACCGACTTGCCTTCCATGACGGGTTTCGAAGCCATAGCCCCGAGATTACCCATGCCCAAAATCGCCGTGCCGTTGGAAATGACCGCCACCATATTGCCCTTGGAGGTATAATCATAAACCGTTTCAGGATCATCTGCGATGGCCTGCACGGGAATGGCCACACCTGGCGAATAGGCCAAAGATAAATCCCGCTGGGTCGCCATAGGTTTGGTTGGCTGCAGTGCCAATTTACCCGGCGTGGGTTTTGCATGAAAATCCAGGGCTTGTTGATCTGTAATATATTTGCTTGATGAATCTTGTGACATATTCGTCCTCGCTGTATGCGGTTTATATATGCTTCCTAACGCCATTCTTATCGTTTGAACAGAGAAGAACCAGTATAGGCAGGCAACAAATTTACAAGGCCGTGCGATGAATTATTGTGCATACCACCTATTGTGCGCACAATAATTCATCAATATGCGCGTTTTATTCCCTTAACAGCATTGCAATTCAGTTTTCTCTAGGTAAATTTCACGTTTCCAATATTTTAGCGCGAAGCAAGTGAGAGAATCATGAAAAAAATAGAAGCCATCATCAAACCGTTCAAACTCGATGAAGTCAAAGAGGCATTACAAGAATTGGGCATTACCGGCATGACCGTAACCGAAGCCAAAGGTTTTGGTCGCCAGAAGGGGCACACTGAATTATACAGAGGTGCCGAATATGTCGTGGATTTTTTGCCCAAGATTAAAATCGAACTGGTGCTGGCCGATAGCCTGCTGGAAGCTGCGCTGGAGGCCATCCAGTCCGCCGCCAAAACCGGGAAAATTGGCGACGGAAAAATTTTCGTCTCCAATATCGAACAAGCCGTCCGTATCCGCACCGGAGAAACCGGCGACTCGGCTTTATAAATTTTACCTATTAACTTTAAATGAGGGATGTTATGTCTGAAAAAATATTGAAAAAAATTAAAGATGAAAAAATCGGCTTTGTCGATTTTCGCTTTACCGATGTGCTCGGCAAAATGCAGCATGTGACCTTTGATGCCAGCATGGTTGACGAAGACTTGTTCGAGGACGGCACCATGTTTGACGGCTCCTCGATTTCTGGCTGGAAATCCATTAACGAGAGCGACATGGTGCTGATGCCCGACCCGGATACGGCAGACATAGACCCGTTTTACCAGCAAGAAACCCTGACCTTGTTTTGCGATATATTGGAGCCGGACACGGGCGAGCCTTATAACCGCGACCCACGCGGCACCGCCAAACAAGCCGAAACCTATATTAAAACCGCTGGCATTGGCGATACCGTATATTTCGGCCCTGAAGCCGAGTTTTTCGTGTTTGATGATGTAAGATGGAACACTGACCAGCAAAACACCGGCTATTCACTGGATTCAGTGGAAGGCCCTTATAATTCCGGCGCTCAGTACGCTGGCGGCAATATGGGCCATCGTCCGGGGCCTAAGGGCGGTTATTTCCCGGTTCCCCCCATTGACCACGAGCAAGATATGCGCACCGAAATGCTATCAGTGATGACTGAACTTGGCTTGCAGCCCGAAAAACACCACCACGAGGTCGCCCCGTCCCAGCACGAGCTTGGCATGAAATTTGCCACGCTTTTGACCATGGGTGACCGGATGCAACTTTATAAATATATCGTCCACAATGTCGCCCATGCTCACGGCAAAACGGCGACCTTTATGCCCAAACCGATCCACAATGATAACGGCACCGGTATGCATGTTCACCAGTCGATCTGGAAAGACGGCAAGCCGTTATTTGCAGGCGATGAATATGCGGGCCTGTCCAAGTCATGCCTTTACTACATAGGCGGCATCATCAAACATGCCAAAGCCATTAACGCTTTCGCCAACTCGACGACAAATTCCTATAAACGCCTGGTGCCCGGTTTTGAAGCCCCGGTCATGCTGGCCTATTCAGCCCGCAACCGCTCGGCGTCTGTGCGTATCCCGTGGTGTGCTTCACCGAACGGCAAGCGTCTGGAAGTTCGTTTTCCAGACCCGGCTGGTAATCCGTATTTGACCTATACCGCTTTGCTCATGGCAGGTCTGGACGGTATCAAGAACAAAATCCATCCCGGCGATCCTATGGACAAAGATTTATATGATTTACCACCACAAGAGGCCGCAAACATCCCGCAGGTTTGCGGATCATTACGTGAGGCCTTAGAAAACCTGGACGCTGACCGTGATTTTCTCAAAGCAGGCGGCGTGTTTGACGACGACCAGATAGACGCTTATATCGAGCTAAAAATGGCCGAAGTCCACCGCCTGGACATGCACCCTCACCCGGTAGAATTTGACATGTATTATAAGAGTTAGGATGGGTTTAGGGTTCAATTGGAAGCATACAATTTTTATTACGTCCTCATCCATTGACCAGATTGAAGAACTCCGCCCGCTGTGCCGCCTTGTGGAATTGGCCGTCCAGGGCGGAGGAGATCATCTTGTGGGGGGTTTTAATGCCGCGCATGGTCATGCACAGATGCTCGCCCTTGGCCAGTACCGCAACATCATCGGTTTTAAGTATACCCCTGACATCTTCCAGAATATCTGAAACCAATTGCTCTTGCAGGGTCAGCTTATGGGCATGTTTGTGGGCAATACGGGCGAATTTTGACAGGCCCAGGACTTTTTCGTTGGCAATATAGGCGATGGAAACATCGCACCAGAACGGCAACATATGATGCTCGCACATTGACCAGACCCTAAGACCGGTGACGCAAATCATCTGGTTGTGCTTGACCGCGCTAAAGGTCGTATCAAGCTTGCCCGCATCATATTCAATGAATTCGCGCCAAAAATTGGCGATACGGCGCGGGGTTTCTTTCAACCCCTCCCGCTCTGGGTCCTCACCGAGGGCGGTCAGGAGTTCGTGCACCAAAGATTTGACTTTGGCATAATCTATTTTTTTTTGCATGCCAGGCCCTATTTCAAAGCGGTGCGTAAAGCCGCCATTCGTTTTTTATTGGCCCCGCCGTCCGAATGCCCGACCCGTGAAGCCGAGCGAATTTGAACATTGGCACCGTCTTGTCTAGCCTCAACATCATCGACAAACTTGAATATGTTTGAGCGAAACTCAGCTGAAAAATAATCGTCTTGTGAGCTGGTGATAACCCCGCCAATGCCCTCGACCGCCTTTTGTACATCCAGGATCGAGACACCGCTCAGCGGGTCAATTTTGTGTTTAGCGTCCGTGCCGTCTTCACTGGATACGCAATTTGGTTTGGCTGAACACACCGCCAGGCGGCCATCCACCAAACCTGGCGCGGCCCCTTTTTGTGATTTCTTGCCCAATATTATAAATGCAAGCATAACAAGTACCACCAATCCAATAAATATATAAGCTGCCAACTTCATGAGTTTCTCCCTTTTTGGTAACTTACCTCCTACTCCAGTAATACCAAAAGTAAAACCCCTAGAAAAAACTTCCTATGGAAAAATAAAGTGACGTATTGCCTTTATCATTATAACCAATGCCGACAAACACCGGGCCTAAAGGCGATTTCATACCCGCAAAAATACTACTGGCATAAATCGCCTGATCCAGGCTGATGGCGTCAAAGGACTGATAGACATTGCCGGCCTCAAGAGAGCCGCCCACATAGAGCGGGAAATCAAACAAAGTTGCCTGCCGGTTAAGGCGGTAGTAATAAGTCCCAAACGCCATAGCCGCATATTGGCCGGATAATGCGTCTTGGCTAAACCCGGACAGCGCCAGAAACCCGCCCAAATTTGATGTGCCGATCAAATTGGCGTCCCGTCCGGTGGCACCAGAAAACCGCGTACCTAACCCTAATGTATGCCGCCCTAGTGTGAACGGTTTATACACATTCAATGTCGATTGATTAAATTGCGTGTCACCGCCCAAAAATGTATCATGCACCTGATATTCTGCCGTTATGAATTCACCACTTGTCGGAAAGGACAGACTATCCAGCGTGTCCACAGTTGCCCGGGCCAAAAGAAAACTGTCGTCTAGCGTCAGCGCATCAAGCCCTAGCGTGCTGTCCGTAAAACTGAGTTTGATTTTCGACCTGGAAAGTCCACCGCGCAACTCGCCCCAACGACCAAATAACATGCCGCCTTGTATAGACCCGCCCACACCCAGAACTTTCAAATCGCCGCGCCTCTTATCCAAATCATCAAAAAAATCGCTTTTTTGCCGCTGTAAAGACAAGGACGGTTCAATAAAAAACCGTTGCTTCATACCAATGGGCTGGTAAAATTCGGTAACACCTTCAAGTATGTCGCCAATATTAAGCTCGGTGCGCCACTCGCCGCCCCATTTATTGACCAAAGGTTTGGTGTAGGAAACCCCGAGAATAAAGGAGGAAGTGTTTTCCAAATTGGAATCCAGGGAGACGCCAAATTTGAAATACCCGTCCGCGCTCTCTTTCACTTCGGCATTTATGTGCAGTACGGTCTTGTCTTGTGTTTCGTCTATTTCATATGTAATTCGGTCATAAATGCCATTGCCGTACAGCCTGTCTATGTCCTTGTTGAGCCAATCAGGATCAAAGACGTCGCCGGGCCGGAGTGATATACCCCTACGCAATATATCATCCGAAAGCTTTGAGTTTTGGCTCACCCGTATTTCGTCAATGACTGGCCGCTTTTGCGGCACTGCCAGCCTGGCTATCAAATGTGCTTGCCAGTCTTCGTTGTTTAGCCTCAATGCCGCCAGTTTTGGCAAAATGGCTTGCACCGACGTCCTGCCCATTTCGGCCAAGGTGCTGGCCTGGTCGAAACTGGCAGCACTAAAACCCTCCAGTTTAGGTTCAATTAAAAAATCCCCTTGTTTTAGAGACTTGATTTGGGCTTCGGTGTTCTCCCTAGTCAGAATGATTTGTGTTTGGCGCAAGACTTCAATGAAATTACTAATCTCGGTGACGGGCTTGGGATCGGTACCAACATTGACCACAATGACAATATTCGCACCAAGTGCACGGGCCAAATCAACCGGGAGATTGTTGACCAACCCTCCGTCGATTAGATGAACACCGCCGCGTTCCACCGGCGGGATCAAACCCGGTATGGCCATAGAGGCAAATACGGCCGAGGCCAGATCCCCGTCTTTCATAACGGCGGCCTTTCCCGTGCTGAGATCCGTGGCCACAAGCGTAAACGGTATGGGTAAATTCTCAAACTTGCCCACAGAACGGGTTTCGGACAACAGGCTGGAGAGTTCCAAAAACAGGTTTTGCCCCTGAATTATCCCTTGCGGCAATACCAGCTTCCCGTTTTTAAACGTGATTTTATAGTCCGTTAAAAAACCAAACTCGTCGGCCTTACGGCGAAATGTCGAGCGGCCACGAGAGGTTTTATCATTGAACAATTCATGCCAGTTAAGCTCATTGGTGATGTTGACAAGCTCATCCGCACTATAGCCAGAAGCATAAAGCGCCCCGACGATCGCGCCCATAGATGTACCTGCGATATAATCCACCGGTATCTGGTTGTCTTCAAGAGCTTTGATCACCCCCACATGGGCCAAGCCTTTGGCTCCGCCCCCACCCAACACCAATCCTATTTTAGGGCGGTCTTTTTGGGGTGGTGCTTGCGCAAATGCAAGCACACCAGTCAACACAATCAACATCATAAACAGTGACAATATGACACGAAACATAGCGAATCCATTAATAAATTAAAGGCCAGTATAGAACTTGCTAGTTAACGCAGTATTGCAAAATTTTGTTGTGGCCCGTCGTTAAATATGACAAGAGGCGCTTCATGAGCCTAAAAGACCTAAAAATGTTAAAATCAGAATTATTGATGCCTGCGGGCAATCTGGACAAGCTGAAAACGGCTGTACTGTACGGTGCGGACGCTATTTATCTGGGTACGCCGGATATGTCCTTGCGCACCAAATCCGAATTTTCTCTGGAACAAATCCGCGAGGGTATCGAATTCGCCCACGCACGCGGCAAGCGTATCTATCTGACGCTGAATTTGTTTTCCCACAATAAAGACGTGCCCAAACTGGAAGAATATGTGGCGACCATCAAAGAGCTAAACCCCGACGGGGTTATCATCGCCGACCCCGGCGTGTTTCAATATGTGAAAACCCACGCGCCCGACATCCCCCTGCATGTTTCGACCCAGGCCAATGTATGTTCATGGATGTCGGTGAAATTTTGGCAAGATATGGGCGCGGACTTATGCGTATTGGCGCGGGAAGTTTCCTTTGCCGAGCTGGTGGAAATCCGCGAAAAATGCCCGGATATTAAGCTGGAAGCCTTTGTCCACGGCGCTATGTGCATGACCTATTCCGGGCGCTGCCTTTTGTCCAATTTCATGTCGGAGCGCGGGGCTAACCAAGGCAATTGCGCCAATTCTTGCCGCTGGGGCTACAAAGTACATTTGCGCCTCAAAGACGGAACTGTCGAAGAATTAGAGATCACCGAAGACAATAAAGACATGTTTGAATTCCTGCTCGAAGAAGGTCATAGACCCGGTGATTTCATGCCCATAGAAGAGAGCGAACATGCAGCTTATATCTTAAATTCCAAAGACTTATGCCTGATGCCTAAACTAGATGAATATTTGGCCCTCGGTGTGGATAGCCTGAAAGTCGAAGGCCGGGGCAAGTCGGTTTACTATGTGGCGGTCGTGGCCCGCGCTTACCGCGCCGCTATGGATGATTGGGCCAAAGACCCGGAAAACTTCAATCCCAAGCCCTATATGAACGAGCTTATGAATGTCTCGAACCGGGGTTTTACCCTGGCCTTTCACGATGGCCGCCTGACCA
>CAZCUM010000009.1:0-75576 GCA_964502015.1 uncultured Robiginitomaculum sp.
TGCGCGGCGAGGAAGCTTTTGATATGCTCCAAGCCATGAATACGGGCCATGAAGGCTCCCTGGCCACCTTACATGCCAATACACCCCGTGATGCCATCACCCGTCTGGAGCAAATGGTCGGTATGGGCGACATTAAAATCAGCCCCGAGGGTGTAGCCGGGCAAATTTCGTCCGCTATTGGTTTGATTGTCCAAGCCCAGCGCTTGTCAGACGGGCAACGCAAAATCACCAGTGTCACCGAGATCACAGGCATGGAGGGCAAAATTATCCAGATGCAGGAAATTTTCAACTATACCCGCACTGGCTCTGGGCCCAAGCATGAAGTCATTGGCGAGTTTCGCGCCACCGGTATCCGTCCGCGCTGTCTGCACGAAATTATCACCAGCGGCATTGAAATCGATCAAGGCATGTTTGAGCCAGGTGTCATGCAGGTTGGGCGAATTTCCAAACGCCCTATGTCCGAGCGGATACCGTAATGATGGCAGGTAGTATGAGCATAATTGTGTACTTATTGGTTTTCGCCTGCGCGTTTTTACTGATGCAATTGATCATTGGCGCGGGCCGTCAAGGCGCACGTAACGTCAAGCTTGCCAATATACGTTTGCGTATGTTGGCAAGGGGTGAAAACCCGGCGGACACCTTACAAGCCCTCAAACGCTCTCGCGGACTGAATGAAACCAAGCAAATGGCAAACCTGCTCACATGGCTGGGCACATTGGTCGTACATTCGGGATTACGTATTGGTGCATATGGTGTCTATGTCGCCATGTCGGTCTGTGCATTTGTATTGGCGATTATAGTGTTCTGGTTCACCCGAAACTTTTTGCTGTTTGGGCTTGGGTTTCTGCTCGGGTTTATGTTGCCTGTGGGTATCATTATTATAATAGCCAAGCTTCGCCGCAAGAAAGCTATCAGCCAGTTGCCGGATGCTTTGGATGTGATTGTCCGCTCCTTGCGAGCCGGGCATCCTGTGCCAGTTGCCGTAGATTTGGTTGGCCGCGAAATGCCAGACCCTATTGGTTCGGAATTTGGCATGGCTGGCGACGAAATTACTTACGGCACCGAGCTGGGTACCGCTATACAGCGCCTGTCCGACCGCATTGGCCATACTGACTTTGATATGCTGGCCGCCACCGTCCGTTTGCAAGCCCGCACAGGTGGTAATTTGGCCGAGCTTCTGGCCAACAACGCCCATATGGTGCGGGAGCGGCAAAAAATGCGTTTGAAAATTAAAGCCGCTTCCTCGGAAGGACGGATGTCCGCCCTGATCCTCAACATCGTGCCTATATTGCTTTTTGCCGCTATCAATATGCTATCTCCGGAATTTTACGGCGACGTCTGGGGCAATCCCATGATTAAAAAAGGTCTAATCGCAGCCGTCATTTGGATGATATTGGGTAATTTGGTGATCCGTAAAATGATCAATTTTAGGATTTAACCATGTTATCAAACCTTGCCTCAAACCATGCTTTTTTTCTTGTGACTTTGTTTCTGGTCATCTCGCTAACTGGCGCGGCGTTCGTCATTCGCACATCCCTAAGCCACAACAAAGTGATGAGCCGAAGGCTTGCCGGTGTCCCAAATGCAAGTACCTCAAATGCAAGGGCCACTAAAAATCGCCGCTCTAGAGCCAAAGCCGCGACGCCCAATATGATTGCAAAATTCGGGCAGCACTTGACCTTGCCGGGCCCTGAGGAAATATCGCGCATTCGCTTCAAACTATCCCAGGCCGGGTTTTACACAGTTAAATCAATTCCGGTGTTTTATGCTATACGCCTCTTGTCCTTATTGTTGCCGCAGTTTGTTTTGCTGATTTATTGGGGCTTGTTTGGCGGCAATATAGAAACTAAAACTCTGACATTGGTTTCGGTTGGCCTGATTATCACAGGACTATTTGCCCCTATCTTGTATTTACGACACCGTATCAACAAACGCAAAATGCAAGCCCGCGACGGCTTTCCGGACATGATGGATTTATTGTTGGCTTGTATTGAAGCCGGCCTGGGGCTGGACGCCGCCTTGAACAATGTGTCCAAAGAGCTTGGTAAGCGCTTTCCGGTTATCCAGGTAAATCTGGATTTACTGAACCTGGAATTGATGGCTGGGCGGACACGATCAGAAGCCTTTAAAAATTTCGCCGAACGCTTGGGGTTGGAAGAGGCCAGCGCTCTTAATATCATGCTCAAACAGTCCGAAGAAATGGGTAGCTCTTTGGGCAAGGCCCTGCGGACATTCTCGGAAGAAATGCGGAGCAAGCGCATGTTGCGTGCTGAAGAGAAAGCTATGTCTCTACCTGCAAAAATGACCGTGCCGCTTATCTTGTTTATTTTTCCGACCATTCTTTTGATGTTGTTCTTACCCGCCGGTGTCCGCCTGTCTGGAGCATTCGCATGAACCGCATAGCCCTCATAATATGTACTGCCATTGCTCTGGGTGCATGCGAAACAACTAAAATTACGCAAGACAGTAAAATTGATGTGCGACCAATTACAAACACAGCAGAACTGTTACAATCACAAACATTTGACGCAAATGCGCAGCTTGTCAGGGCCGAAGAATTACAAAACGCAGCCGATTATGCCGCAAGTTATAAAGCCTATAAAACCTTGCTTTTGCGTATGGACAAGCAGCATAAACTCCGTAGCCAGGCATTGCTCGGCTTAGCCGACAGCGCTTTGGCGCTTACATGGCGAGACGAAAAATATGCACATCAAGCCCGTAAGGTTTATACAAGAATTTCAGCTGACAATACGGTCTCACAGGCGCAAAAACACCAGGCCGATGCTGGACTGTTACTCCTAGACTTATCCGACTTCGCCCCCAAAACAGCCGAACACCATTTGCAAAGTGCCTTGCAAAACAGCCCCGACGATCCCCGTTTATGGAACGCCCTTGGTCGTGTACACGATGAAAGCGCTAACTGGCTGGACGCGCTGGATGCTTATGTCAAGGCCCTTGCCGTAGCCAGGATTAATAACCAAAGTATAACTGCAGTGGTCAACAATATGGGCATGTCCCTGCTGGTGCAAGGCCGCAAAAACGAAGCTCTTGCCAAATTCAAGCAAGCGGTCAAAGCCAGTCCAGCCATGCCTGTTTATAATAATAATTTGCGCTTGGCCCAAACCTTGTCAGGCCAAACTGAAATTGCCCTCAAGGGCCTCAGCGATACAAAAATCGCGCAGGTTTACAATGATGCAGGCGTCATAGCCCAAGCCCAGGGTAAATATGCCAAGGCAGCCAGTTTTTATAAAAAAGCCATTGAGAAAAGCCCCTTATATTTTAAACTGGCGGAGAAAAACCTGGCGGGGCTGGAGGCCAGTTTAGAGGTCAGCTTGGAAGCGAGCGATGAAGCTGGCGTGGAGGCCACAACCTCAAAAAACCCACCTGACCCGGCTTAATCCTCTACTGCAACCAATCCATTATAAACCTTGCTTTTACAACATATATAGATCGGCAAGAAAGCAGTGCTCTGTGCTGCCCATGGATCTTTGTATAATTCATTTGACTTTGGGGTCGAATTTATGTATTAATGGTTGAATTAACAAATTTCTTATATTGCCTATGAATTGCAATATCGGACATAGGGAAGCATTATGCCCAAACTCGCTACCAAGATAAGTTCTGACACGCCGGAGTTTCGCGCCAATACAGATGCTATGCGCGCGCTTGTAGAAGATCTGCGATCCAAAGTCGCCGAGATTGCACTGGGCGGGCCGCAGAAGTCACGAGATCGACATTTGGCGCGGGGCAAGTTGTTGCCGCGAGAACGGGTTGAGCGCCTGCTTGATCCTGGCACGCCGTTTTTAGAGATCGGGCAATTTACCGCCTATGAGGTTTATGACGCTCATGTGCCAGCCGCCGGTGTGATCGCCGGTATTGGCCGGGTGTCGGGGCGTGAATGCATGATTGTTTGCAATGATGCCACCGTCAAGGGCGGGTCATATTATCCACTGTCGGTCAAGAAGCATTTACGCGCCCAAGAAATTGCGCGTGAAAACCGTTTGCCGTGTATTTATCTCGTGGATAGCGGCGGGGCCAATTTACCGCGCCAGGACGAAGTGTTTCCGGACAAAGAGCATTTCGGACGCATATTTTATAATCAGGCGACTTTGTCCGCCGCTGGCATTGCACAAATTGCCGTGGTCATGGGATCGTGTACGGCGGGCGGTGCTTATGTTCCGGCCATGGCCGACGAGAGCATCATTGTCGCTGACCAAGGCACGATATTTTTAGCCGGGCCGCCTTTGGTCAAAGCGGCGACGGGCGAAGTGGTCTCGGCCGAGGATTTGGGCGGCGGCATGCTTCACGCCAAGACATCGGGCGTGGTTGATCATCTGGCCAGCAATGACGAACATGCTTTGGCTATCGCGAGAAATTCCGTGGCGGCTTTGGGCGATCACGAAAAATCCTATGCGCCCGCAACATCCGAAGACCCCGCTTACGACGAAGACGAATTACTCGGCATCATCCCCGAAGACACCCGCAAGCCCTTTGATGTGCGCGAAATCATTGCCCGGATTGTGGACGGGTCGAAATTCGACGAGTTCAAGAAATTATACGGTGAGACATTGGTGTGTGGTTTTGCCAAAATCCACGGCTATAAAGTCGGAATTGTCGCCAATAACGGCGTGCTGTTTAGCGAAAGTGCCGTGAAAGGCGCACATTTTGTCCAGCTTAGTGCCAAGCGCAAAATCCCGCTGGTATTCCTCCAGAACATCACCGGCTTTATGGTCGGCTCAAAATACGAAGCGGGCGGCATTGCCAAGGACGGGGCCAAGCTGGTCACGGCGGTAGCTTGCGCCCAGGTGCCAAAGTTTACGATCGTTATCGGTGGTTCCTACGGGGCGGGAAATTACGGCATGTGCGGGCGCGCTTACGGCCCGCGCCTGATGTTCATGTGGCCCAATGCGCGTATATCGGTCATGGGCGGCGAACAGGCTGCGTCCGTTTTAGCCACCATCACCAGAGACGGTAAGGAACGCGAGGTCAAGAGGCGAAGAGGGAACAAAGTGACCGACCGGGATATTAACAATGCATGGAGCGCCGAGGAAGAGGAAGCGTTCAGAAAACCACTGCTGGAAAAATACGAACGCGAAGGCCACCCATACTATGCCAGCGCCAGATTATGGGACGACGGCATCATCGCGCCGACGGATACCCGCAGGGTGCTTGGTTTGGGGCTGGCTATGGCTGCCAATGCGCCGGTTGGTGACACCGAATTTGGTGTGTTTAGGATGTGATGATGGGCCATTTAACAAACATCTTACCCCCTCACCACGCTGTCGCGCGCCTCTTCCCAAAGGAGAGGCTAAGTGTGGCAATACTGTTCCGCACGTTTAAGAGTATTATGATTGGCTTAACGGCGTCTCCTCTCCTTTGGGGAGAGGAACAAGGTGAGGGGCTTGAATGTCCAAGGAATACACTATGACCAAAATCAATAAAATTCTCATCGCCAACCGGGGCGAAATCGCTGTTCGGGTTATGAAGACTTGTCGCAAGATGGGTATTGCCAGCGTGGCGGTTTATAGCGATGCCGACCGTAAAGCCTTGCATGTGCGTATGGCCGACGAGGCGGTGCATATCGGGGCTTCGCCTGCCACCGAAAGCTATCTGGTGATTGATAAAATCATTGCAGCTTGTAAATCGTCCGGTGCCGACGCTGTGCATCCGGGGTATGGGTTCCTCTCTGAAAACCCGAAATTTGCACGGGCGCTAAAAAAAGCTGGCATCACATTTATCGGACCTAGCCCAGAAAGCATGGAAGCTATGGGCCTCAAGGACGCGGCCAAAAAATTGATGGAAAAGGCGGGTGTGCCTGTGACGCCGGGCTATCACGGCAAAGACCAAAACGCCAAACTCCTCAAGGCCAAGGCGGGCATGATTGGTTATCCGGTATTGATCAAAGCCATTGCTGGTGGCGGCGGCAAGGGGATGCGTAAAGTTGACGCGGCGGATGATTTCGCTGATGCACTCGCTAGCTGTATGCGCGAGGCCAAGTCCGCGTTCGGCGATGACCGGGTGTTGATCGAGAAATATATTCTTTCGCCCCGCCACATCGAAGTACAAGTGTTCGGCGACACCCACGGAAATATCGTCCACATGTTCGAGCGTGACTGCTCCCTCCAGCGCCGCCACCAAAAAGTCATAGAAGAAGCCCCGGCGCCGGGTATGACCGACACGGTACGAAAAGCCATGACCGACGCCGCCGTCGAGGCGGCACGGGCGGTTGATTATGTCGGCGCAGGCACAGTAGAATTCATCGTCGACGGCTCCGGCAAACTCCGCAAAGACGGTTTCTGGTTCATGGAAATGAACACGAGATTGCAAGTGGAACACCCAGTGACCGAGATGGTCACGGGGCTTGATTTGGTGGAGCTACAGATAAAGGTGGCACAGGGGGAGAAGCTGCCGAAGCAAAGCGAGATCAAGATACATGGGCATGCCGTTGAAGCCCGAATCTACGCCGAAGACCCGAGTAATGACTTTTTACCGAGTATTGGTAAAATTTGGTGCTTTGATGATAAGGACTGGCGCTCTAATGACGAAGAAGAAGGCGGTTACCGTATTGACCCCGGTTTGGACACAAAGTCGGCGGTTTCAATTTACTATGATCCAATGATTGCTAAAATTATCGGTTTCGCCAATGACAGAGATGAGGCTATAGACAACGTAGCATATGCTATCAGCGAAGCTGAAATTTCAGGACTCAAGACGAATACTGCATTTTTGGTCAACTGCTTGCGACATCAAGATTTTATAGACCGTAAAATCCATACCGGGTTTATACCTGATAACATGAAAGGGCTTGTTGGGCCGGATGTTGAAGCCCGTGATGAAATCTACGGGCTAGCTGCTCTTTATTTATTGATACAATATGACAATCCGCAAAACTATCCGAAGACACCTTTCACCACGTTAGATGGCTGGCGGTTTAATGCAAGCTCACGAACCGTATTTACCTTTTTAAAAAAAGGGACTCCACTACAAGTGAAAGTTTTGAATGTTGAGGAAGACATGTTTGCAAGGCTTCAGGTGGATGATAATGAGCCTTTCACAGTTTCCCTGGCTCCGCTTACGGATGCCCAAACCGGAAGTTTGGATAAAACGCTCGAAGCTTCGCTAAGCCAATATGATGCCTGGGCTTACAAGTTCAAAGATGACCATATAAGTCTATTTCGCAAAGGCATTGCTATCAAAGTCATGTTGCCAACGTTCGACAGCTCGTCCCAAAGCGCAGGCGGTAACACCCTCAACGCCCCTATGCCCGGCAAGATCATTGCTGTTAATGTCGCGGCTGGCGACGCCGTCAAAGCCGGGGACAAACTCATCATCATGGAAGCCATGAAAATGGAAATGTCGCTGGAGGCTCCGAGGGACGGAGTTGTGGCGGTGGTGAATTGTTCGGCTGATGATTTGGTTGCAGACGGCGAAGTTTTATTGGAGCTTGCGGAAGACTAAAAATACCTCTCCTTGGGGAGAGGCCGCGAGAGCGTGGCGAACTGCGGGTGAGGGGAAATAATGTTACATCCTCTCAAATTTGAACAAGACGGGAATCCATTTCCCCTCACCTCAATCCTCTCCCCAAGGAGAGGAGGCTAAAAGGAACTTTATAATGACCACCACATACCCAAGCCTTAAATTCAACCTCGGCGAAACTGCTGACATGATCCGCGACAGCGTTTACGGGTTTGCGCAAAAAGAAATCGCGCCCATTGCCGCCGATATTGACCGCGACAATCATTTTGACCGCTCTTTGTGGAACAAGATGGGCGAGCAAGGCCTGCTCGGGATTACCGTGGAGGAAGAATACGGCGGTGCCGGGCTTGGTTATCTTGAGCATAGTTTGGCCATGGAAGAAATCAGCCGGGCATCTGCGTCCGTTGGTTTGTCCTACGGGGCCCATTCTAATTTATGCGTTAACCAGCTTAGGCGTTGGGGTACGGATGAGCAAAAACGAAAATATTTGCCCAAATTGGTTTCCGGCGAGCATGTAGGCGCACTGGCCATGAGCGAGCCGGGGGCTGGTTCGGATGTTGTTTCTATGAAGCTAAAGGCCGAGAAAAAAGGCGACAAATATATCCTCAACGGCAATAAAATGTGGATCACCAACGGGCCTATTGCGGATACTCTCATTGTCTATGCCAAGACAGATCCGAATGCCGGTTCGCGCGGCATCTCAGCTTTTATCATCGAAAAAGATTTCAAAGGTTTCTCCACGGCGCAAAAACTGGACAAGCTCGGTATGCGCGGCTCGGATACCTGCGAGCTGGTGTTTGAGGACTGCGAAGTTCCTGCGGAAAACCTGATGGGGCCGCTGGGCAAGGGTGTGGGTATTTTAATGTCCGGGCTGGATTATGAACGTACAGTTCTGTCGGCTGGGTCTATCGGGATTATGCAGGCCTGTCTTGATGTGGTGCTGCCTTACGTGCATGAGCGCAAACAGTTCGGCAAAAGCATAGGCGAATTTCAACTGATCCAGGGTAAGTTGGCCGATATGTATGTGACTACCAGCACGGCCCGCGCCTATACCTACGCCGTGGCGCAAGCCTGCGATAGGGGCGAAACCGCCCGCAAGGACGCGGCGGGGGCCATTCTCTATGCCGCCGAAAAAGCCACACTCATGGCCCTGGACGCCATCCAGATATTGGGCGGTAACGGCTATATCAATGAATACCCCACGGGCAGATTACTACGCGATGCCAAGCTGTACGAAATTGGCGCAGGCACATCGGAAATCCGCCGCTGGCTAATAGGACGTGAATTGTTTGGTGAGACCGGGTAAACCAGAATAAAAAGAGGTGCTTTCCCACGAAAGCACCTCTCTCTTGGCCGTGCTGCAAGCGTTGCCCCACATGGACTCGCGCATCCGGCTTAATGGGTGAACCCCGCCACTACACGGGGCGCGTGGTAGGACGGGGTTCAGGGTTAAAGACTATTGCCGCTAACCACAGGCACATGTAGTCACGCCAACATGAACGTAAGCTAAATGAAAAACGGCTGAAACTTAACTCCCCCGCCTCGTTCATCTGGCGTTCATGTTGGTTAATTTTTTTGCCAGTATTTTGTTAGTTTATCCATATTTGGCCGTGGACGCTCCACTGGGTGTTCTGAGCCTGTGCCTATATAAACAAACCCGGCCATACGTTCATTTTCCTGTAAGTCGAGCACCTCATTGACACGCGTATCGAACGCATACCATTCCGTAAGCCATTGTGCCGCAAAGCCCGACGCACGAGCAGCGATGAGCATATTCATGCACACCGCGCCAACGGACAATTCCTGCTCCCATTTTGGAGTGCCGCGCGGACATTCTTTCGGGCTTGAGATCACCCCGACCACTAGAGGTGCGCGCACAAAACGGCTGCGTTCAAACTCTATTCTGTCCGGCGGTACATCCGGGCAATCGCTCTTGAAAAATTCCGCCAAATGATCCCCAAACTCTCTGCGGGCTTTGCCCGTAAACACCAAGAACCGCCACGGGAACAATTTGCGGTGATCGGGCGTACGGGCGGCAAGGCGCAGTATAAGCTCCTGCTCTTCTGCATTTGGCCCCGGCTCCGTCATTGCCCGCACCAAAGCCGAGCGCCGCTTTGCCATAAACTCCAATACGGGAGGGTTGACGTCCGACGCTTTTAGTTTGGCGTCTTTACTGGGCGGGGCAATATTTTCAATATTCATTGTATCCTCCAAATAATTGACATAGCTTGTCAGCAAATCTCTACGAAAGGCAAGGAGGCAATTATGAACCCCGTTGACAAACGCTTACAAGGGCTGGGTCTGGTATTACCCAAACCCGTTGCGCCAGTGGCGAATTATGTGCCCTATGTGGTGTGCGCAAATCAAGTGTTTATCTCTGGACAAGTGTCTATGACGACGGACGGGGAATTGATTACGGGCAGGCTTGGCGAAGGGCTGAGCGTCGAGCAAGGCCAGGCGGCGGCGCGAGCTTGCGGGCTTAATTTGATTGCGCAAATGAAAGCTGCGTGTGGCGGCGACCTCTCCAAGGTTAAACGCGTGGTCAAGCTTGGCGGGTTTGTTTGTAGTGACTTTGGCACGACCATGCTGGATATCCCCAAAATCATCAATGGCTGTTCGGACTTGATGGTTGAAGTGTTCGGCGAAGCTGGCAAACATGCCAGGTTTGCTGTCGGCGCCCCGGCCTTGCCTTTGGACGTGGCCGTGGAAATTGATTGCGTGATCGAGATTGACCCTTAACGTTAAAATTTTATCTCGCATTCGTGATGTTCCCCGCACCGAGTGGAATGCTTTATTGTCTGCACGGGGCGCTGCGGATTACCACCCGTTTACGGATTGGGATTTTCTAAACGCCCTGGAGATAAGTGGTTGTGTCGGCAACGGTACGGGCTGGCAACCAGCTCATATCTGGCTTGAAAACGATCTTGGACAAGGGGTTGGCTGTGCGCCTTTATACGTCAAATCCCATTCCATGGGCGAATATGTATTTGACCAGGGCTGGGCCGACGCGTCCCAGCGGGCCGGCGTTGATTATTATCCAAAACTACAATGCGCCGTGCCGTTTACACCCGCAACCGGGCCGCGGCTGATCAGCAAAACCTGCGAAGCGGAAACCGCATTGGTGCATACTTTAAAAGACATGTGTGTGCGCAACACACTGTCCGGAGTACATTTGACCTTTGGGAATAAAAAATTGGTAGAGCGGCTGGGTGAGCAAGGCTTTCTCATCCGCACAGACCGTCAATTTCATTTCATCAACCGGGGCTATAAAAACTTCGATGAATTTCTAGCCGCCCTGACCGCACGTAAACGCAAAAAGATCAAAGCCGAGCGGCGCAAAGCCCAAGAGAATGTGTCCATCAAAGCTCTGCGCGGCGATGATATCCAGCCTGAGCATTGGGATGCATTTTACCAATTTTACCAAGATACCAGTGCGCGCAAATGGGGGCGGCCATACTTGACCCGTGCATTCTTTACCGCCGTGCATGAAAGTATGAAGGAACAAGTCTTGTTGGTGCTGGCCTATCAAGAAAACACCCCCATAGCCGGGGCGCTCAATTTTATCGGTGGTGACGCGCTGTATGGCCGCCACTGGGGCGCGAGTGTCCACATACCGTTTTTGCATTTCGAGCTGTGTTATTATCAGGCTATAGAAGCGGCCATTGATATGGGCCTGGCCCGCGTCGAAGCCGGCGCACAAGGCGAACATAAACTGGCCCGGGGCTATGAGCCTGTGGCCACATATTCGGCCCATTATCTGACCCATCCCGACCTAAGAGATGCCGTGTCCCATTTCCTGGAACGCGAACGAAGAGTTGTGAAACACCATATAAACGTGCTACAAGAATATGCACCGTTTAGGAAAGGTTAGCTGATGCCGCTTGAAGGAAGCTACGACCCGGATAATATTTTTGCCAAAATTTTGCGCGGGGAGATGCCCTGTGTAAAAGTGTATGAAGACGAAAATACATTGGGGTTTATGGATGTGTTTCCGCAATCAAGCGGGCATATGCTGGTGATCCACAAACAGGCAAAGGCGCGTAATTTACTGGATGTAAGCCCGGATGATTTGACCGAAATTATGAACAGTGTGCAAAAACTGGCCCGTGCCGCCAAAACCGCGCTGAACCCGGACGGTATCATCATCACCCAGTTTAACGGCGCATCCGCCGGGCAGACGGTGTTTCATCTCCACGTCCACATCATCCCGAAATATGAGGGTGATCTAAAACAACACGCAAGTGGTGGCATGGCTGATATAGACGAGTTGGGTGCGTTGGCGGAGTTGATTAAGGCGGTAGTTTAATTTCTTCCCTCATTTATGGGGGAAGTGGGCGCTACTTAGCGTTTGATGGGAGCAAACTCTCGTCTTGCTCCAGAGTAAAGCTGTTCCCCCCATCCCCCCTTCGGGGTACTTCCCCCGTAAACGGAGGAAGGAATTACTCTAAAACGGATTGAGCGTATAGTTTTTTTGTTGTAGGAGGGCGTGGGCGGTCATGGCGGAGAGAGCCATTTTTACATTTGGCAGTAAATCTTCATTTTTGACATCATAATAAGCGGCGCTTTGGCCGCACACGAAAAACTCTACGCCGTGTTCGGTGAGGGTTTTGACCAGATCAGCATTGGCGTTTGGTTTTTTATCATCTCCGTCCTGAGACCCAATATAGTATTCTGCCCGCGTCATGTCTTTTGTCGCGGCACCGTGGACAATAACGGCCAGCTTGATATTTTTTTCTTTAATCCCGGCAGCCGTGTGCATATTGATGAAGCGTGCTGCGCTGACCAGATTGCCGTTCAACTCCCCGGCATTGGCTTGTTTGTCCACATCAAATGCGACTTTGAATTTATGGTGGCGGTAAACCTGCTGATCAACTTTGACAACAGTGATTTTACCAAATTCGGGAATGGTTTTACCTTGCGTAAAATCTTCGGGACCAGCCAGCGCAGGCATGGCCACAATAAGACTGGTAATCGCCATAAGGCATGTGGTCTTTAGCGTATATATGGACATAGGGTTCTCCTTGACATCTGCCGTTTCACCGCTCTTAGCCCAAAACCTTACACAATTATATTATAAATTTGTCAGGTGATAAAGTCCCGCACTCAATCCGACTTGACCCACGCCAAACACACGCGTATCTCGGTTTGGAATATGGAGCCTAAAATGACATTTTCTCATGACATCATGCACACTACCAAAGCCTGGCCATTTGAGCAAGCCCGCGCACTGGTCAAGCGTTTGATGATCAAGGAAAAGCGCGGCAACCCTCATACTGGCCCGGTGATTTTCCAAACCGGTTACGGCCCGTCAGGCCTGCCGCATATTGGCACGTTCGGCGAGGTGGCACGTACATCCATGGTGCGACAAGCGTTTACCGCACTTACGGACGGCAAATACGAAACGCAGCTTATCGCCTTTTCCGACGATTTGGACGGTATGCGTAAAATCCCGGATAATGTGCCTAACCACGATATGTTGGCGGAGCATATGGGCAAACCATTATCAGATGTGCCAGACCCGTTCGCCACCCATGCCAGCTTTGCCGCCCACAACAATGCGCGGCTTTGTGATTTTCTCGACAGTTTCGGGTTTGAATACACGTTTCTATCCTCCGCCGAGCAATACCGCTCCGGACGGTTCGACGAAACGCTTTTGATCATGCTGGAGCGCATGGACAAAGTTCTGGATATTATGTTGCCAACTTTGGGCGAAGACCGCCGGGCCACTTATTCACCTTTCTTGCCCATTTCCCCGACCACGGGGCGGGTGCTGCAAGTGCCGACCCTGGAGCGCAATGTCGCCAAGGGAACTATTGTATTCGAAGACGAGGACGGCAAAAAACACGAGACGCTTGTCACAGGCGGCCATGTCAAAATCCAATGGAAGCCGGATTGGGCTTTGCGCTGGGCGGCTCTCGGGGTTGATTACGAAATGGCCGGCAAAGATCTGATTGAAAGCACCAAAGTGTCGTCAAAAATCTGTCGCGCTTTGGGCGGGACACCGCCGGACGGCTTTAACTACGAAATGTTCAACGACGAAAACGGGCAAAAAATATCCAAGACCAAAGGTAACGGCATTGCGGTTGAAGACTGGCTTAAATACGGAACCCCCGAGAGCTTGTTTCTCTATATGTACCAAAAACCAAAGACCGCCAAGCGGCTGTATTTTGATGTCATCCCCAAAGCGGTGGACGAATATTTTCAACATCTGGGTGCCTACGCCGAACAAGAAGATAAAACCAAAATCAGCAATCCGGCCTGGTATATCCACGACGGCAACCCACCAGACCAGGTGCCGCCCGTTAGTTATGCCATGCTGCTCAATTTGGTCAGTGCAGCCAATGCGTCGGATAAAGACATATTGTGGGGTTTTATAAAACGCGAGGTCAAAAACGCTACGCCTGAAACCTATCCGGTACTGGATAAATTGTGTGAATACGCCGTGCGTTATTACGATGATTTCGTAAAGCCGGGTAAATCCTACCGCCCGCCGAGCGATAAAGAACGGGCGGCCTTGCAAGACTTGCTTAACAACCTAAGCCAGCCGGAAGCCAAATCCATGCGGGCCAGTGAATTGCAAAGCCTGATTTTCAGTATCGGTAAAGACCACAAATTCGAAAATCTGCGCGATTGGTTTAAGGCCCTGTACGAAGTTCTGCTCGGCCAAAGCCAAGGGCCGCGTTTTGGCTCTTTCGTCGCCATTTACGGCGTAGGTGAGACGTGCGATTTGATCCGGAGTGCGCTGGACGGAAAGTTAATGTAATTATTTTCCGGCACCCACGAAAGTCTGCTAACAAGCCTGTATGAAAACATTTTCCGCAATATTCATGAGTTGCGTTTTGTCGGTCTTTGCCGGAAGCGCCGCTTTTGCTGACAGATTACAAAGCGCACGGGTTTCTTTGGACGCCGGGCGATATGATATGGCTGTGACGCAAGGCGCTATGCTGGGTACGGCGGACGGGCTTGTGCTGGCGGCGGAGGCCCTGAATGCGCAATTGTTTCTTGGGCAAACGGACCGCAAAACCAAAACCGCCAAACGGGCCATGAAACTGGCCGAAGCCGCCTTGGCCATAGACCCGGATACCAAAGACGCACGCTTACAATATGCTATTGCTTTCGGGTTTTATGGCCGCCATGTCTCCAGCTTTAAGGCGTGGCGTAAAAACTTGCCGACGAAAATCCGAGTGGCCATTGACAAGGCGGCACTGGCCGCGCCTGATGACCCGCGCATAGAGGCTTTGAAAGGTGCGTGGCATTTAAACCTGCTCTATAAGGCTGGCGGATTTGATGTGAAAAAGCGTTACGGTGCTAATCAGGCCAAAGGCACCGCACATTTCAAAACCGCTCTGGCCAGCAGTCCAGACGATATTTTTATCAATACGACTTATATCATGCTCACCTATGTGCTGGAGCCGCAATCCAGAACGGCGCAAACCAAGAAGTGGCTAAAAACCAAAGTGCTGTCGGCCAAGGCGAAAAATGCTACGGAACACCATATTCAAGCACAAATGCGGCGGGTTTATGAAGGTTTCGCGACGGGTGAGGCCTTGGAGCGGGCCGAAGCCTTTATAGATCAATAGGGTGCTAACCCGCCCCTATTGGCTAATCCAAACAATCCGCGCCATCCACTGTATTTCTTTAAGAGCAATACTCCGGCCCGGATATTGTGGGTTGAGCGTTTGTAATTCGAGCGTAGAGGCGCTCATGTTATTGAAAATTTTTGCCACGACCTCGCCGGAGCGTAATTTGACAACAACACGGTCACCATGTTTTATGCCCGCCGCTGGCGAGACAATAACCCTGTCCCCGGCGCGTAATGCCGGGGCCATGGCATTATCCGAGATTTGCAACGCAAAAACATGGTCATCCCGTAAGCCCGGCATGCGTATTTCGTCCCAATTTTCTCCAACCGGATGACCTGCCTCGTCAAAATATCCGTCCTGACCAGCCTGGCCCATACCAATAAGGGGGATATTCGCCCCCATATCCATACCAAAACGCCCGGCTCTACTTTTGGCGGTCTGGGCGGCAAAATCTTCAAAGCTGACCCCAAGCGCCGACAGCACTTTTGACAGGCTTTCAGTTGATGGCCACCTGGCTTTTCCGTCGGCCCCGATGCGCTTGGATTTATTAAATGTGGTCGGATCAAGCCCGGCGGCGCGGGCCATAGCTGAAGGGCTCATAGAAAACCTCAACGCCAAAGCGTCCAAAGCCGACCAAATGTCTTGATGTGTCAACATAGGTATGTTTTCCTGCTTTTAAGGTTAATGGGAAAAAAAACCTACAAAGTCAAGGAAGCACATACGTTATGCCTAACGGAGTGTAAATGTACACTTCGGTGCTTTAGGCTCCGGACAAGTCCTGGCCTCCTGGCCTGGAGCATGCCAGTGCACCTTGAAATTTGCAAACTAATCCCTATATGTTAGTGTATATCAGAAACAAAAATTCAGGGGAGGCAGCATGTCCGGTTTTGCATCACAAATTGAAAAGTCCAAAAAAGAGGTCGCCGAAGCCCAGGCCCAAATTGCTGAACTGTCGGGTAAAATTGAAACGGCCCGCACCAAAATGGCGGCGGGTAATGATATTTCCATAGACATTGAAAATGCGTCTCTGGACGATGTTCATGCCCACGCCGAAGCTATGAATGCCAATATCGCCGATTTGATTTTGGGGCTTGACGATGTGACGTCGGGTTTTTCCAAAGAATTTGACGGCATGCGCTCCAAAACCGGTTGGGAAAGCTTTGTCGGGATTTTTTCCAAAAGACGCGCCGAAAGCATGCGCCAGGAACGGGTGCGCATGGCCAGTATTGATGATAAATTACAAGACCTGATCGGTAAATCCAATGTCATCACCAAGCTGTTGACCGATCAATTGGACACTTTGCAAACCCACAAGGAACGTGTTGAAACCAATTTGACCACAACCCTGGTCGACCGTGAGGCCGCCGTGACGGCGCTTGAAAGCCTCAAGGCTGAACTCCTCGCCATGGATCCGCAAATCATCGAGCTTGAGAACAAAATCTCTATGGAACAAGACGCCGCCGCCCGTACCAAATTAGAAAGCCGTCTGGCCGAACTCAACGGCAAATATAATGAAGCGGCGCAAATGGAACAGGTCAAGCTGGCCGAAAGCCAGACCCTGGAACGCTATATTGAAAAAGGCAAATCCTGGGTCGATAGCCTGCAAAATCAGGCGGCGACACAAATGGTGCTGATCAACAAATTGCAGACCGATACCAAGCAGCGCGTTGTACTCTATGATGCCCTGACCAAATCCCTCAAAACCGCCCAACAACAAGACGTAGCCCACCGTATCAACGAAATCGGTGTGCAAACAGACCAGGAAGCGCAAGCCGCCATGTCGGCTATCGGGGTAGCCACCAATACCCGCATGGCCGAAATGATGGAGAGCCATGAAGACCATATGGTTTATGCCCGCAAAGTGCTGGAACAAAAAGCCAAGGCCGACGAACGCTTTGCCAGACGCTTCGCCAAAATCATAGATATGCACGACAAAAACGCCTACGGCGAGCATAGTCTTTAGGGCGTTTTAGTGTCTAAAACTAAAAAATCTGGCCCGTCTGCCAAAAAAGTTCTGACATTTGATCATAAAGTATTGAAAGATGCCCAGGCAACGCGGCGCTATTTTGCCAAGTTTGAGCGCATTATCAAACATCTGCGCGGCGTGGCTAAATTGTCCGAAAAAGAAGGGCTGATCACGGAATCAGAGTCGACTATTTTGCAAATGTATATGCTCGGCCTGTCCTATACATTCACGGCTTTGTCCTACAAATTTCTGATGGCTGACCGGGTTGGTGAAAACGCGGCTACACTTTTGAGCATTGACAAATCCGACAGTGGTTTTCCGGTTTACGCAGAATTATTGCAAATGGCCGCAGATGCTTTGCAGGCTAAGCGGCACTTAAAATCCCTGCCTGAGCAGAAAAAACTGAAACAGGACATGGTCAACCATATCCTGACCGAGCAATCTTCTCCGACCAAATTGCAATACGCTCTCTCCCAGCGCATTTATTATGAATATTTGAACGAGGCTTCCTTGTTTCTGCCCCACAACGACCCGCAAGGCATATGGATACGCCATAAATCTACCCGCGAACGGCGCACATATCTGCTGCACTGGGCCAGCTATGACAGCCAGACCAATGTGCCGGCTATCTATATGATGGAGTTGGAGGATACGGGCCGCAAAGCTTTGCCGCGTGACCAAAAGCGCTGGCCAAGGGTGAAGGCACATTTAATGGCCCAGTCCATGTCAGCCTTAAAACTGGTCACAATAGCTCGCGGGTTTGATCGGGATTTTGACAATCTGCATCCCAAATATCTGCGCCGCTTTCATCTTGGGCCAATGTATAGCCATACTTTCACCCAGCAATCCGGGCCGCTGAGAGACGTGCTCGGCGAAGCCAAAGGCAAGCCGGGACTAGACTGGGCTTTGGCCTGGACGGTAGAGACATTACGCTCTGAAAGCAGCATTACAGAGAAAACCGGGATGTTTTCCACAGCCAAGCGCCAGGTTTATGATATTGATACGCTGGATTTATCAGGGGCCGCAAGCGGCGCGACAGACATCAACCGCTCTCTCATTCTGCCCCACAAGGCCTTTCAGGTTTTGGAAGAAAAAAACCCGCCGACCTTGCGGGCCCACCGTAAATATGTTGTTGGCAAAAACGCCAAAATTTTGAGCTATAAATAAGAGAAAATATGTCCAACACAACAGACCAAATGCCGCTTAAAGAAGATCAAATACGCGAAAAGTACAGTGCCGCCGAAAGCCTGCTGTCCGGGTTTGACCATACGCCCAGATTGGCTAAAAAAAGACTGGCCAAAAAAGCAGATATAAAAACAGCACCCGAACGCTCGTCCGGTATCGGCACAAGACGCCGCTTCCGCTCGACCACGCCGGGCCTGGTGACAAAATCAACGGCCCGGCCCGAAGGCGTACATTTGGCAGACCAAATCACCGCATCCAGTGAAAACGACCCTCTCACCAGCCCGACACAAGCCAGCGTCTTGCACGGTCTGCGCCGCGCACTAGCTACGGCCATGCTGGTATCGGACCAATATGCGGATCAGACCGGATTAACGTCTATGCTAAAAGACAATCTTGCGGGCAATTTGGCCAGGCGTAAATCGGCGGAGTTCGGAGAATTGCTGGCTGCTTCCGCGCTGATCAGCCTGCACGTGTTTGCCAATATGACCGGGTTTTTGCTGGCGACTAACCACGCCAACGCGTCGGATTTAAATGTAGAAATCGGCGAGGTCGAGGAAGTGCTTACCGACAACCCGCATCTGGCCCTGAGCGGCGCGTTGTGGGAGCTTGACCAAGACTTGGCGCTTTTTGCCGACAGCGACGAGAAACTGCTGGCGGTGGTTATCGCCTTTACGGAGAAACTCATGGACAAGGTGGCCCAGCGTGCCGCCAACACGCCAAAACTGGGCGCGTTCACCTCGGTTAGCTATCATGTGGAAGATGATAATTTCGAAATCGACGGCTTCACCCCAGCCGTCCGCGCCAAATCCACCACGCTGACCATGACTTTTAAAAAACCCGACGAGGTTGTCGGCAATCATATCGCCAAATACCAGGCCATGAAGCTTTGTAAAATGTTGATGGCCTATGATTTTGAGCGCAAGCTTAATCCGTTCGCCGAACTTGGTGGGTTTATTTTCACCTTTATGGGCGACGGTGCGCCGGGTACGGGCAAAACCACGCTCATTCAAATGATGGCCGGGTTGATCAATGATTACTGCCAAAACGCGGGCTATGTATTTCGCTATGAGAACCTGTCCACTGACAGCATTGACAGTTATCAAGGCAAATCGGCCCAAAATGCCAAGGCGTTTATCAAAAACATCATTGACCCCAATGTCATCGGCTTTGGCACTATTGACGATATAGACCAACTGGCTGGCAAGCGCGGCGACCGCCAGTCCAGCGCCGGGCAGTTGGAGATCACTGCCGTGCTGATGGAAAGCTTCGCCGGTGCCAATACTGTGGTACGCGGCAATTGTACCTTCGGGATGTTTTCCAACTATCCTGAAAATGTTGACGATGCGCTTCGGCAAAGGGCTGCGGCAAGATTTTTGGTGGACGGGCCGATCTCCCGCGCTGATTATATTGATATTCTGCACCTGCTCATGGGCAAAAACCACGACATTCCCGTAGGCGACCACAAATTGTTTGAAGCCCAGCAAATCAAAAAGGCGGTCGCCGCCAGCTATTCCAGCCACGCCAAACCCCATGAAGACGGCTTGTTGAAAGTCTATGAGCAGACCGCCAAGAAAATTGGCAAGCTGGATACCATTGCCAAATTGGGTACATATCTTAAGGGCATTCAAGAAGTGGATGCGCGCTTTACTGGGCGGGCTGTAAAGAATATAACCGACGCAGTAAAAGTCCGCGCTATGGATTTCGAATTGCCGGACGCATGGATGGAAAACACCGAATTGTTTTTGGCTAAAGACTACGATACCAAACTGGCCATGATCAGGGAGCTATCCCAACCCATCACCATTGATATGGTCATCCAGGAAATCAACCGCTACGCCGACAGCGAGTTCCGCTACGCCGATAAATCCGACGAGGTCGCCATAGAAAACATGGTGCGCGAGATGCGGCGGATGGAAGAAGCCAAGCAGCGCTATGTGAAGGCGAAGCGATGAGGGGAATGAAAACATGATGCGCCTGGTCAAACGCAGCTTGATGTTCGGCAATCTTGTCGAAGTGACGTCCGCCGCATTGGTTGGGCGTTATAACCGGGCCTTGCAGCATTTGATCGGCAAGCAGACCAAGCTGACGGAATTTCATATGGATATTTCAGGATTTTCGCCGGAGATCGGGGAGGAGTTTAAAGATGACCTATACCTCAACCCCAATGGCTGTAACCGGCAATTTATCCTGTTGACCACCGACCAAAAAACCGCGCCGCTCTTAAACGCGCAGTTTTCTACATCGCGTTCTATTTTGCGTAATTTTATTGACAAAAATGAAGACGAGTTATTTGCCTTGACCGCCCGAGAGGCAGTGGCGGGTGAATTGATAAATTCGGTGTTTGCGGTTAACAGCCCTGAGGATTTATTAAACGTCAACGAGGTCACTATTGAGGCAGATACTATCCAGTCCCACATCGCCGAGGCCCGCGCCTTGCAAGGCCATATCGATACTTTCATGGCCAAGGTAGATGCATGGTGGGACGACGTGCTAATTGCGGATATGATTGAACTGGCTAAACATACCGGCAACATCCAGCGCAATCCGGTCAAGCTGAAAACCAAGACTTATTCCCAAGGTAATTATTACACCAATCATTTTGGCGGCCTATATGTGTTTCGCGATGTTGCCGTCCCGACCATCATTGCCAGAGAACCGGTAGAGGGGTTGGAGGCTTTGCCAATCGATAATATTTTGACATTTGAGGATCGAGACAACATCGCCCGTTTTCTCAGTGAACAAAATCTGGCCGAGCCTATTGCCCCGGTAAAAAACCGTGCGGCGGCCCTGATCATCAAACAAAAGATTGACTTTGTAACCATAGCAACCGCCGCCAATATGGGAGACGAGCTGGGTGATTTGACCCGCCAACAAATTCGCCAGATCGGGCGGAAGTATGCGGACAAATTACCTGCAGAGTTTCACGGCCTGATGCGGGTGTGGCGCTGGGCCAATATGGGCAGTGAACCCCCCAGGCTAAATTCCGATCATCCTGCGTTTTTCTATGCGCTACGGGCGACCCAGCACGCGGATCGGGATTTAATCAATATGCTGTTGGCGGAATTGTCACCCCTTGACTTCAGGCAATTGTTTATCTGCCATAAGGATGCATTTTATGCGGCCTACCGAAACTGGTCGGACGCCAAAAAAGAATATGTATCCAATTTTCTGGCCGAGGAATATGCCGTTGACAAGGCCGGTGCCCGCGAAACCCTGTTCGGCCCCGAACCAGGTATGCGCGAGGAAGATATGTATGTTGGCCCTTGGAACCCCGTAAATCTTGCGAGGGTTAAATCATGATTGTCTGGATCCGCAATATTGTAATTATATTTGTGCTGCTGAGCATAATTTATGTCATACTGTCATTGGTGTCGCGTTTCAAACAACGAGCAAAACTGCGGATCGAATATGACGTTGCAAAACCCGCCGGGAACAAGGATGAATTCGTCGCCAAGGGAATGCAAAAATACCAGCGCGGCATTCGGCCCAAATTGTTTCTCGGGGTTTATGTTGTCCCCCTTATCATCATGGTCGGGTTGTTATATTTGGCCAATAAAAGTTGAGCTGGGAAAGCTGGTTTGGAAGCGTTAAGGAGTAAAACATGAAATGGATAAAACGAGTTCTTACCGGGCTGATCATTATTATATTTGCCGCGCTGTTGCATTATTTTCTTCCGTCGCGGGATATTGTGCAAATTGTTGGTACGGATGTGAAGCGTATGGACATTGGCAACTCGCCCTGGTGGGACAAGCCGGATGCAGGTACGCAAAAACAGTCAACCCGTGATGTGCGCTTTATCAATGCCGTATGGCCGGACGGTAAAGCCCGGGTCTACCGCAATGAAGACACAAACTGGTCGTTTCCGCCCTACTTTAAATTTGACAGCGGGGATCTCTCAGCTCGGGCCCAATCCCTGGCCAACAAAAATGACGGTGTGGTTTGGGTGGCGGTCAGCCATTACGGTTGGCGCATCAAGCTGCTCTCAATGTTTCCCAACGCCTATAAAATCCGCCAAGTTTCAGGGCCGGAGGCGCGGCTGGTACCGTGGTTCAATATCGCTTTCCTAAGCCTGCTGGCATTTATTTTGATCAGTATTTGGCGCATGTGGCGCAAGTTTAAGCGTAAACGCATTGACCCCATAGCCGACAAGATTGAAGACGTCGCCGAGGCGGCTGAGCAGGGTTTGAAAGAAAAATCCGGTGCCGTCGGCGGGTTTTTCAAACGCTGGTTTGGCACCACCAAAGATAAAAAACCATAAACGGGAGATTTAAGCATTCCAATTTCGGCGATCAATTTAGATAAAATCACACGCCCGGAAGGGTTTTGGATTTTGGTGTTTCTGGTTTGGGCCTTTGGCCAAATTCCAATGGTCGGCATGCCGTTTGTCTTGCTGTCCACATGGGTTCACGAACTTGGCCACGGGCTGGGTGCGATTGTATCGGGCGGGCGGTTTGAAAGCATGATCATCACGCCAGGACTTTCGGGTCTGGCCCATACATTTAGCGGCAGTGATTTTGAACGCATCATTGTCCTGCTCGGCGGGCTTTTGGGGCCGTCTATCGCCGGGGCCATTATGCTAATTATGTCGCGCCGCTTGGGGCTTAACCGGCTGGCTCTGTTTTTGCTGGCCGGCGCATTGTTGATAACAGTGGTCTTGTGGGCCGGAGACATGTTCACACGGGTTTCCGTTTTAAGCTTTGGCGTGGCCGTTACGGCCATGGCTTTTATGGGACATAGAGCGCTACGGCATTTATTCGCTCATATAATCGCCATCTCCTTTTGCCTCAACGCGGTGTCGCAGTTCGGGTATATCTTTATGAACAAGGCGGATGTTGGCGGCTATGGCGGCCTGAGCGATACGGGCGTATTGGCCGAAATCATCGGTGGCCCACATTTATTCTGGGCCATCATCGTCAGCGCCCTATCCCTGTTCATTCTTTATCTGGCGTTCAAACTATCAGGCGGTGTAAGCGGCAAGTAAAAGTCCAGCTAAACCTTAACCCTGATTTTCAAAAGCTTGCGAGCCAGTGCCTTGTCTTAATTGGCGTCAGACACAAAACGCAATGCCCTAAACCCCCAGCTTTCGTGCCAGCACCTGGGCTAATCTTTGCGCGCCTTTATTGTCGCCGCCTTCGCCCTCGGCGAAATCTAAATATAAATATGGCTCTATCAGTTCCAGCTCTATCAACAACAAACGCCCATCGTCCGCTCTGAGCAAATCTACCCGTGCATAAAGCGGGGTGAAGTCTAGCATGTCGAAAACGGCGCGGGCTTGTTCGCGTTCTTGCCGGTTTGGCTCATAAGCTTCTTCCCGACCACCGTAAACAGACTGGACGCGGTAATCACCGCTCTTGGGGCGTTTGACCAAGGCATGGGAGAAGCGACCACCAAAATAGAGGAACGAATATTCACCCTCTTCGACCACACTTTTCAAAAATGGCTGGATTAACGCACCATCAGGCGGAAGTTGGTTTTTGGCGGGAAATTGATCGCCCTTCGCGAACAAAACTTGCCGCCATGCACCGCCGCCTATATCCGGTTTAATCACCAATTGCTCGCAACCAAAATCCGTAAAGGCGCTCTGCACTTCTGCTTCGGATATGTGCTCGACCCGCCGCGACGGAATGGTTGGCGCGCCTTGCATGGCTAGGTCCTCAAGATAGGATTTATTGATATTCCACTGGATAATGTCAAAACGGTTAAAAAGCTCCGTGCGTTGGCAAATTTGCGCCATAGTACGCAAGAATTCGTCTTGGTTGTTTTCGAAATAATCCCACACCAACAAGGGCAATACGGCATCATAATCCGCAGCCACGTCCGGGGCATCGCGCCAATTGATCACGTCCAGCCTTATACCGTGGGCGGCGAAAGCAGGACGCAATTTTCCAATTTCTTCGTCCAGCTCAAATGCATCAGCGCGCAAATCCGGGTGGCCGGGTAACAAATTGCCCGATGCCAACACTGCGACTTTTTTAGGGTTTTTATTCATGTAGCCGCACTAGCGCAATGCCCCCCAAACAACAAGCCGTAAATCGCTTGCATTTGTGTCGGGGCTTGCGTAAAGGCCTTGGGTTTATTTATAACAATTTCCAGGAGAAAACCATGCAGGCCAAATACGATGTTTTGGGCATAGGCAATGCCATTATGGATGTGATCGCTCCTGTCAGCGATGATGTATTGGTGCGCGAGGATATCACCAAAGCCTCCATGACCTTAATCGACCAAGAGCGGGCATTGCATTTGCACGGCGCATTTAAAAACCACAGTGATAAATTGGTGGAAGACGCAGGTGGTTCCGGGGCCAACACCATCGCCGGGATTGCCGCACTGGACGTCAAAGCCGCCTATATGGGCAAGGTGGCGAACGATGATTTGGGTCAACGCTTCCAAGACAGTCTAAGTGCTGGCGGGGCCACAGCCTGTCCGCTTCCCTATGCTACAGGCGCGGCTACGGCTCGCTGCCTGATTGCCGTAACACCGGACGGCGAACGTTCCATGAGCACGTTTTTGGGGGCTAATGTAGAGTTCGGGCCTGGGGACATTGACGCTGATATTATCCGCGCATCTGCCGTCACATATCTTGAGGGTTATTTGTTCGACACCAATGATCAAAAGGCCGCATTCGTCAAAGCCGCTGAAATTGCCAAAGCGGCTGGTCGGCAAGTGTCTTTGACTTTATCTGATGCATTTTGTGTTGACCGTCACCGCGCATCTTTCAAGCAACTTGTGGACAACCATGTGGATATCTTGTTTGCGAATGAAGCGGAATTGCTATCTTTGTTCGAAACCGATGACCTCACGGACGCATTGAACCGTTTAACCGCCACGGATACAACGGCTTTGGTGACGCGCTCGGAAAAAGGCTCTCTTATTAAACACGGTGGTCATGTGCATGAAATTACCCCCATAGCTGTGGATAACATTGTTGATACTACGGGCGCAGGCGACCAGTACGCTGCCGGTGTTCTGGCGGGGCGGGCGCTCGGCATGAGTTGGCAAGACGCCGGGCATTTGGGAAGCCTGTGCGCCGCAGAGGTCATAACCCATTACGGCGCAAGACCTGAAACCAGTGTTCAAGATTTGGTAAAAGCCAAAACGAAGCAGTTATAAACTCTAGAGCGCTCCCCGATAAATCATAATCAAGTTGATTTATCGGGGAACGCTCTAGGCTGTATACTTTGAACCAACTTCGTTCGGCTTTATGAAAATCACGCACCGTTGACGTATACCATTTTTGTCGGAGTTTATGAGCCCACTAGCTAGACGTGTTGGTGAAAGAACAAGGCGGCGTTCGTATCTTCATAACTTTATACTATCACACTGATAGATGTACCTTGTCCGGAAGCTGAGGTTATTTTTAGTGTGTGCCCCAGGGCCTCACAGGCGGCTTTGACCTGATATAGGCCGAGGCCTGTGCCGCTGGACGCTTTGCCCTTTTTATAGGCTTTGAGATAGGTGCTGATTTCCGATTTACTCATGCCTGGCCCCGTATCCTGGACGGTGATATTAGTGGTGCCATCTTGTGCGCGACAGGATAGTGTCACACTGCCTTTGTCCGTGTATTTGATGGCATTGGAGACCAGATTGTTGAGTATGCGCATCAGCTCAACCGGGTTCGAAAACACTTCCGCATCATCGGCGGCGTAGTGAAAGCCTAAGCCCTTGGCTTTGGCTTCGCCCTTGAACATAGTAAAAACATTGTCAGTGACGGCAGTGATTTTAAAGGTCTCCCGATCCGCCTCCGAGTTTTCGTCGTCGTCCAGCACGGCGGAACCAAGGCTATCGCGGGCCAGGGTTTCCAGATAATCAAAGGCGTCTTGCATGTTTTGCGTCTGCTTATCGTCGGTCTGCTTTATGTCATCAAGCATGGAGCGCAGGGAGGTCAAGGGCTGCAAGATATCATGGCTGACTGATGACAAGCGTTCCTGCCTGCGGGTCGCTTGTTGGCTTGCTTTTTGGTAGGATGCTTCCGATTCTCGTAGCGCACCGCTTAAACGCAATTGTTCCTGCACCGCTGCAAATTCCGACTGTTGCGCCTTGTCGCGCTGCCTACGAATACCGATTTGTGCCTGGATAATGGCCAGAGCAAAACAGCTAATCTCGACAAATGACACGGGCGGGATCAACATGGCCCGCCCGATCGGCACCACCATTTCGCCCGCACTGACCGCCACGGTCACATAGCGGTAGACGGCGAATGCAGCGAAGAGAGCAAGACTACCGATCAGCATGACCACGGCACCGTCCTTTCTGGCTCGCACCGCAATAATCCCGTTACACACATATAAAATAGCTGAAACTGCCGTCAATATGGACACCGTATGTGCCAGCATAGGACTGTCATAAATATTGGTTTTGAGGACAAGTGCAGCGACAATCAGGTTTGCGGCAATAACGCCAACCAGGATTTTGTCGTATCTTGGGCTGATCTCATGATATTTAAACAAAACCCGTCCCATGTTTAGAAAGCCGACAAATACCAAAATCGCAAAGGCTTCGACCACCCGGTTTCCAAAGACCGGGAAATCTGGCACGGCGATGCTGAAAAACAAACCGGTCACACTGGCATACCACAGACCTACGGTGGCGACATAAAATACATAGGACAATGAAATGCGCCAGCCCAAGGCTGGTAGGCCCAGCAAAGTGATCAGGATAATTGTTCCCAAAACCGAGAAAAAGGCGGCAGCAAAAACGGCCTTATTTCGGATTTTCTCCTGATAGGCATGGGTGCCAAACAATTTTAAAGCCATGGGTTCGGACGCGGTGCGCACATAGCGTATATAGAGGCTCGTCTGCTCACCCGCTTCCAGGTGTAACTCGACTGCAAGTTCACTGTGCTTGACAGCTCTGCGCGCGAATGGTTGCCGGTCATCATGTTTGAGAATGCGGGTGATAGCACCATTGATGCCGACCCTATAAATCACCATATTACGTAAATCCGGGCGCTGGGTATCCAATATGGTCGTGCGCCGCTTGTCCCCGTCATTCTTGATCTTGAAATAGACCCATGTGGGATTGCCCTTGCCATAGGGGGCTGAGGAGGTTTCCCCAATGCTGGCTCTGGCCCCGTCGATCAAAGCCAGATTGACTGGCATCCATTTCCCCGTCTCCATCACCTGCTCAAGGGTGAACGCCTTGTCGCGCTCGGCCAAAAACACGGCGTAAAGACCTACATCAAGATCGAAATTATTTCCCGCTGGCAAGACAATCGTCGCGGGTTCGGCAGGCACATCGACCATCTGCGCAGACACGCTCAACGGCGCGGCAAACAACAAAGTTACGGCGACCACACAAGCCCGCAAATATGCGCGCAACAGGCTGACAATTTTTTCTGTACTCTTGATCATCATGGCAATGAGTATCGCCGTCTTACGCCGCACCGTCTATAGGTAGTAATCCCCATTCGCAAATCCCCACTACAAGACGCGTTTAAAGTTGCTTATGTTCATCAAGCAAACCTTCCTTGAGGGCGTAGGTCATTAGCTCGGCCACGGATGTTACGTCCAGTTTCAGCATCAGGCTACTGCGGTGTTTTTCTACGGTGCGCTTGCTGATTCCCAACCGCTTGGCGATCGACAGGTTTTGATGTCCACTGGCGATCAGGGACAGGACTTCGGCCTCTCTCGGGGTTAAATCAGACATGGTTTGTGTTTCGGACAATATGGTTTCGGCCCGTGGCGAAATATAGCGTCCGCCGCCCAGGACTATTTCAAAGGCCTTTTTCATATCTTCCGGGGTACAGGATTTGAGTAAAATACCGTCAACTCCGCCGGTGATCCATTGGGACAATAGCCCGGCGGAGGTAAACCCGGTCAACAATATTACCTTTGTGCTTGGGCTCCACCTGCGGCATTCGGTGAACACCTCTATGCCCTTAGCCAGCGGCATGGCGGCGTCAACCACCAACAAATCCGGCTTGAAACGCTTGAGGGCCGAAATTGCTTCGAGGCCGTTCTCAACCTCGGTAACGATCTCGGTAGCCGGAATTGTCGAAAGAACATGGGCAACCCCTCGCCTCACAACGGCGTGGTCATCCGCAATGATGACCGTCTTAAAGCTATTGGTCTCGTCAATATTCATAATTCCCCTGATCAAACAACTAAAGGCCCGGACGAAACAAAACAAGCATGATTATCATCTCCCCCAATAACAGAGCCTCCACTGCAATATGGGTATTTATACGCATATCAATAACCATTCCTGTAGAAGTAAATACTCAGGAAGTTTAGATCCTTGGGCGGACTGAATGTTAATTTGAAAGCCAGACACGGGGCGTAAGGCGGGTCGGTTACCCCGACCCGCCGCATTTGTTTTAACAGGAGAAAGCCATGCAGCTCATACTATTGTATTCTCTAAAAGACGGTGTCAGCCGCGATGAATTTCACACTTGGGTTCGCACCGTCGATCAACGGCACATGGCGCTGTCCTTAATTTGTAAAAGGAAAATGAAATGAACATTATGAAAAAACTAATCTTCGCCGCCGCCGCCGCAAGCCTGTGCGTTTTCACTCCATTAGCGGCCATCGCCCAAACCCCCTTGCAAGACGGCTTTGCTGCATTTGAAAAAAGAAATTATGCAGAGGCGCGGGCCAAGCTTGAACCACTCTCTAATTCCGGTGATAAAATTGCGCAATATCTGGTCGGAATTATGCACGAAAATGGCTGGGGCGGGTTTGTCAAATCGAGCACCGAGGCTTTTCGTCATTACCAATTATCTGCAAATCAAGGCTTTACGGGCGGTTATGAATATCTGGCCGATATGTACTTTTTCGGTAACGGCACACCTAAAAATTACGAGAATGCCTATAACTGGTATGCAAAAATCCCGACAGACAAAAAAAGCGCGGTCGTTCTCAAACGCATTGGCGATATATATGATGAAGGCCTGGGCCGCCCCAAAAACCCGGCCATGGCCGTAGTCTACTACCAAAAATCTGCGGACAAAGGCTATAGCAAGGGCCAGGTCAGCCTTGGTTATATGCTTGAGATGGGACGGGGTGTTGATCAAGACCAGGCCAGAGCCGTAAGCTGGTACCGCAAAGCCGCCGAGCAAGGCAATGCGCGCGGGCAGGCCAATCTCGGCTTTATGTATGAAAGCGGTAAAGGTGTCACGCAATCCTACGAGCAGGCAATCATATGGTACCGCAAAGCGGCAGAGCAAGGCTTTGCCCGCGCACAAGTTAATCTCGGCACCCTGTATGAACGCGGTAAAGGCGTCACCCTATCTTACGGCGAGGCCGCAAAATGGTACCGCAAGGCGGCAGATCAAGGCTATCCACGCGCCCAAAAAAACCTCGGGTATTTTTACGAAAAAGGCCTCGGCCTGCCCCAGTCATATAGGGACGCGGTGATATGGTACCGCAAGGCGGCTGACCAAGGCAATGCCGGGGCGCAGTACAATTTAGGCGTCGCGTATTATAACGGCAATGGCGTTGTCAAAAACAAAGACCAGGCCACCCTATGGATCAAAAAGGCCGCCGCCCAAGACCACAAGGGCGCCCAAGCCGCCCTGAAAAAACTCGGCGCGCAATAAGGAAACCAACATGAAAAAAACTGGAAACATAATTATCATCCTCGGTGTAATCGCAATTGCGGTTATGGGTTTTTTACCCAAGACCAAGCCGCCGCTTGAGGCGGGCCTCACGGCTTACGCGGAACAAGATTATGACGCCGCCCCGCAAGCGTTCACTGAAGCCGGCGGCAATGGCGATGCACGGGCCGCGTATATGCTTGGCAATATGTACGAGGCTGGTGAAGGAACGGCGCAATCAGACGAGCAAGCTTTGCAATGGTACCTTAAATCGGCTGAGCAAGGCTATGATGAAGCGCAATTTAATGTCGGAATCATGTACCAAAACGGCAGGGGCGCTGAGAAATCTTACGAACAAGCTTATAACTGGTACAAGAAAGCTGCTGAGCAAGGTTTGGCCAAGGCGCAACAAAATCTCGCATCATATTATTCCAACGGTTTCGGCGCACCGCAAGACTTCGCAAAAGCCGTTCACTGGTACGAGAAAGCCGCCGCCCAAGGACGGGCCGATGCCCAATACGAATTGGGGGCCGCTTATTATCTCGGAAACGGCGTGGCAGCATCTAACGAGACCGCAATCATGTGGCTCAAAAAATCCGCCGCACAGGACTATCAGAAAGCCGTAGACGGCCTCGCCGAAATATCAGCCGCCAAACAAAATACGCAAGCGGAAGATTAGCGACCAACGTCAATACACTTCACCTACCTCAAGGAAACCAACATGAAAAAATTGATACTCGGAGCGGCCACCGCCAGCCTGTGCGCTCTCGCCCCTATCTCCGCATTCGCCGACCCATATGAAGATGCTGAAAAAGTTTTTTATGCCAAAGAATATAGTAAAGCAGTGTCGCTTTTCAGGCCATTGGCACAAGCCGATAACGATAATGCTCAATGGTATATGGGTACGTTTTACCGCAGGGGCCAAGGGGTTGAGCAATCATACGAGCAGGCCGTCTACTGGTTTGACCGCTCCGCCCGCAATGGCGACAAGGATAGCCAATATGAACTGGCCAAACTCTATTATTATGGGGACGGGACGGCACAAGATCGTAAAATGGCTTTTAAATGGTATTTGGCCGCCGCCGAGCAAGGCCATAAAAAAGCAGCCTTTGACGTAGGCTATGCTTATAAAAATGCCAATGGGGTAAAAAAATCCTACTCCAAAGCTCTGAAATGGTACCAGAAAGCCTCAGAGCATAACATTGATGCCGCCAGCACAGGTTTGGGCATCATGTATGAAAACGGGCAAGGCGTTAAAAAAGATTTCCGCAAGGCCGCCAAGCTTTATGCCAAAGCTGCTGATAACGGCGATGCCAAAGGCCGCGCTTATCTTGCCAATATGTATTATTTTGGCAAAGGTGTCAAAACCAACAAGGAACAAGGCATAAAGCTTTTTAAACAAGCCGCAGCTATGGGCAGCAAATATGCGAAAGAAGAGCTGGAAAGATTTGGCATTGAAAATGATTTGCTCGGCGATGCCGCTTATGTGGCCTATTTGAAAAAAGACTTTAAGGGCGCGATCAAAATCTGGCGCGACAGAGCCCAGCAAGCCGATGTCGCCGCAATGGTCAATCTTGGCAATATCTATAAAGATGTCGAAGCCGTACAGGATTATAAAAAGGCGATGGATTGGTACAAGCCTGCCGTGACACTGGGGAATTCAGAGGCCATGGTCGCTACGGGAGATTTGTACAATTATGGGCTGGGCGTACCTCGCGATTATGAAAAAGCATACCAGATGTATTCAAACGCAATTATGGAAAACGACCCCAACGGCGTCTATATGTTTGCGACATTGTATGATGACGGACACGGCGTGGAGATGGATAAAGATAAAGCCGTTCAACTCTACCAAGTCGCCGCCGACATGGGCAATCAAGACGCCAAAGATATGGTAAAATTTTATCGAGACCGTAGTGCCGATAAAGCACGTTGGGACAGGATGGTGGCTAATTTGGATGCCATTAAGCGCGAAAAAGCACAACAGAAACGCTATTGCGACGAAATGTTTTACAAGGGCACGCTAGAAGCCTCGCGCCGCAGCGGCCAATATTATAAATACCGTTATGTCCCGCCGTCTGGTTGCTAAATATTAATCCCACATAAGAAGGCCGCCATGAAAACCATGAAGAAAATACTATTCGGACTAGCCGCAGCTAGTCTGTATATGCTCACGCCACTAACCGCATTCGCAGAATGTCCCGAAATCGCGCCTCAAAACATGTATGATTTAAAACGGGCTATAGTCGATGGTCGTATGACAGACGCGAACAAGGCCTTTAGCTATGCCAACGAAGCAATGAAGGCCTGCAATTATAATGCGCCCGTCATGGGGCAAACGGCAGAAATTTACGCAATGATTGGGAACGCATCAGTAAATCCAAAATCTGAATTTGCAGCCTTCTCGCAAAGCTATATGGCCATTATCAATAATGGCCATATCTACAATAAACTTAGAGATTTGCCAAGCATCAGGCATCCAAGCGGCAAGGAAGAATACCTAAACAATTACGACGAGACAACCACGCTTTTGGGCATGGTGATTGGAAATCTTGCCCAGCTTTCTGAAAAAACCCTAACACACGATATATTTAAGAACAGCTATAAAAGCACGGATAAATGCCCCCATAAAGATGTTGACCGCATTAAAAAGGAAGTTTCGATTTTGTCGTTCTGGGCTGGCCGGGATAGTGATAAACTGTCCATCGCCGCCCAAAGATTAGACGGCTTGCATATGGTGTGCAAACCACACCAACTTTTTCTGGCAAATAATTTGGCAAAACTGCACAGAGATTTTGCCAACTCATATTTTTTGCAAGAAAAACTGGAACTTGCGGTCAAACAAATCAACAAAGCTAAAACATACGCTGATGAATGCAAAAGCACCGCCCGAAACGCTTTAAAAGAATGCCGAGCGCACAGCGATCTTGGTATTAGTATGGACGTGGAAATAATGAAACGCCACCTAAAAACTAACTCAAGATGATTTAACAAGGAGCACACAATGAAAACGATAATCATAGCAATCACACTCGGCCTAGCCCTCGGTACAACGCTGGCGGCGTGCGGCGGAGACGCACCGCCCAAAAAAGAAAAAGTTGAAATTCCTGACATCGTGAAAAGAGCAGCGGCTGGTGATGAAGATGCTATGCGAATACTTGAGCGCAAGTTGGCCGAAAAGGCAAAAGCCGAAAAGAAGAAAATGGACGCGGCAGCCGTAACCGGCGACCCGCTTGCAGCCTTTCAAAAGGCGCTCTTATCCGGTGCGGACATCGAACAGGAAATCAATATATTAGCAGAAGACGGCAACCCAAACGCTCGGCACTGGAATGCGATTACAAATAAGGGAAACACAAATTTATCTGCATCCGACAAGCTAAAGTTTCGTGAAACCCTTGAAGGAATTTCTATGTCAGGCGATAGATTTCAATATGCTACTTTTGCCAGTTTCACCTACCCTTTATCAGCCGAAGCCGCATTTAATATTTCCGAAGACAAGTTGCACGGTAAGTGGCTGTATGATCTGGATACAGACGGGGCGGTCACATATCTCAAACAAGCCGCAGAAGGCGGGCATCCCGAAGCCATGTTCAAATTGGCTACACGTTATCAATATGCTCTTGGCGTGGACGAAGACTTAAGCGCGGCAAAAGCCTGGCTAGAAAAATCCGCCGCCGCAAGTAACCGCGATGCGAAGACGGCACTTGCAAACTGGAAAGACGATTAATGAAAAAAACCATAACTAAGTTCGTATTCTCGAGTGCCCTCGCCGCTTCGTTCTTAAGCACTGCACTCGCCGGGCCTTATGAAGACGGGGTTAAGGCTATGAATAATATGCAAGACGACAAGGCATTTAAAATTCTTAAACCGGTGGCCGATAGCGGCCACGCCAAAGCGCAAAACACGGTCGGGTTTATGTATAGCGTTGGCATAGGTGTTGATACGTCAGATGCGCTTGCGACAGGATATTACCGCCGGGCCGCAGAGCAAGGCTTAGTGGAGGCGCAGGCAAATTTGGCACGGCAATACCACATGGGATATGGCGTGGCGCAATCATACGCTTCGGCGGCCTATTGGTACAAAAAAGCCGCCGGTCAAGGCGACGCAAAATCAGCAAAGCTTCTCAAGGAAATTAATGACGAAATTAACGCAGCACAGAAACCACTCAGGTTTAGCATTTATGAGCGCAGTTCAAAGGCGGCCAAACCAGCGCCGCCGCCCAAGCTTAGCACGGCTGACCCATTCATGTTAAAGTGGAAACCTAATCAGAGTTTCCCTGTTTTCGCCAATACAGACTTCAGCGATATCGGCGACGCGGCGGCAAGCTGTTTCCTCGTGACTATTAATGTCCTTGAAGACGAAGTCGAAATAGGAAAAACAAGCGCAGAGTATGCACGCACAAAATATACGCTCCAATTGCTGAACATTAAACTGGATTCTTATGAGAGGTATTACACGAAACCTAAATTGAACGGCGGGCTTTCGAAACCAGATGTCGCAAACGCCTATCAACGCCATCACGACAATGCCAAAATTGCCGAGGCATTAAAAATTCCCAGAGGCCCGACGGAAGGTTTTTGCCGCTCATACTTTACCCGCTATGTCATTGATACAATCGCCGCGAAAACAAATATAAGATGAACGAGGACTAGGTTTAAATATGAAACCAACAACCAAACGCATACTCTTTGGCCTGATCGCCGCCATTATCGTAATCTATGTGCTCGTCTATTTTTTAGACAAACAAGCCTTTAACGCCATCACCCCGTTCATAGACACCGACCCAACAGATTGCTGCAAACATGACCAGCTAGAACAGAATTAAGAGAGCAGAATTAAGAGACCAAAGTTTAGGGAACTAGCAAAGTAAAACACAAATGAATAAACGCAAAATATTTTCAGGCCTGCTTGCGGTGACGTTCATCGTCCTGTCCTGGTTTGTCTATATGTTTTGGCTTTAATGGACAAAAGGGATAAGATATGAAAAAATTTGTAGCTATAAGCCTTACTGTTAGCGCACTGTTGCTGGGCCAAGTCTGCACGGCGCAAACCTTTAACAAGAACTTCACCGAAAGCCAAAGGCTGCTCGCCAGCGACTGTATTTCAATCTATCAAAACACGCCAAAAGACGGGACAGCAATTGTTTCAACTTGCTTGGCAAAACTAAAGGCAATGAAGGCCCTAAAAAACCGCACCACCGGGCTGACGGATGTTGATAATCGATTGTTTTATCTTTACTCGGCCATGACGAACGCCGTTTTAACTTTGGGTGATTTGACCGTAAACGGTGGCCGCGTATCGCCCGCGTCGTGTGTTCATGGCCGGGAGGCAGTTGCACTTGCGAGTAAAGTCAACTTTCAAAATGGATCCGGTTTTGAAGCAATTGTGCAGCGAATGGTTGCCGGCTTTGAGAAGACCCTGATCCCCCATTGCGCCGCTAGGTGACGCGCCGGTCTCACGAGCGCTGGCCCTTTTGGGCCTTGATCCGGTTGGAGGCATAAAACCGAGTGATGGCAATTTGTTAAGGTAGCGCACCAAAATCATGCACATTTTCTATTGGATGACTATTCAAGGTAGTCTGTTATCCATGTCTCTGTATTTTGCGCTTCTGGATGCCAGGACGAGGCTGATCTGGTAGGCCTTTTTTGTATTCATATTGGATAAAATCAACCCGGCATGGGCACCTTTCATTTCGCGTAAAAACCCGGCGGCGAAATTAACGTCCATTTCGTTAAAAATCTTGGCCGCCTGTTTTGGTTTCATACTTTGATACATTTGGGTCAAATGTGACAAATCTTCTTGTGCCTGCTCTGTGCGCTTAAAAATGTTTTCGTCCAGGCTTGCCTTGGCGGCATTGATTGCCAGAAGCTGTTTGTCAAGCCGCAGGCGAATGGCAGCAAATGCGCTTTCATTTTCTTTCATCTCGTCTTCGCGCTTGGCTAGTGCGGCCATTTTTTTATTGACCGCAATGAGCACTTCGCCGCTCAAACATTGTTTTTTTGCGAATTCTATTGCGATTTCTTCCCTAACACCATCCTTGGAAGTGTTGTCAGCTTTCAAGCTTTCAGCGGCGGCTTCAGACGTCCCGCCCGGAGGATCATTTGACAGGGCAACGGCTCTGCTAACGATTGCTAGTGTGAACAGAAAGCCGAGTAGCGGCAATATACGAATTTTCATGCTGCCCTTTCGCGTTTTGTATCTGGTGTATTTTTATTTTTGGAGCGGCGCTGAAACCCTCTAACCTCGCGCACGATTTGCAATAATGATTGGGAGGTCTGGCGGGCATTTTGCAACTCCGGCTTAATTTCCAGACTTAATATTTTTTCAAGCTCGGCATGGGCCGTTTGCGCGGCAATTCGTGAATAGCGCAAACTCTCGATACGGGCCTCAATTTGCGGTGTTGTGTCTTGTGCTTCTCGAAGAAGATTTCGTAAAACGGCAATGTTTTCTTCTGTAGCGCGCCGCGCTTGGCTGGCCGCTTCACTGGTTTTTGAAATTGCCTGGGTCAGCTCAACAATTGATCCGCCAAGGCCGCCTTCAAGGCTTTGCAGCTTTTTTAACCGCCGACTTAAAATCAGGCAATACAAACAGGTGATGCTGGAAATCAGTACCAATAGAATATCGGGAATATAGGCATACATATTATCGCACCATAAAATCTGTGATTAAAACATTTTGAACATTGGTCGGGCCGAGAACAAATTTTGCCCGCCTTGTCAACTGACCGCGCAGCCGGACCAAAAAAGCAGCATCTTCCACCTGCTCCATACCCAGCGCGCTTAAATACCCCATAAATGCGTCGCGAAGTTTTGGGTCTTTGGGGTCAATAAGTTCAGCGCTGTCTTGCGGCGTCTCTAATGTAATGCCCAGACGCAAGAGACGCGACCGGCCCTTGAGGGAAACCGTAAAAGGCTCAAGATAAATAAAAGCCGTCTCAACCGCTACAGGCCCTCCAGTATTTTCGCCGGGCGTCTGATCGATTGTTGCAAGGGCCTTGTCTGCACTGGCAGATGTTTCCACCCTTGGTAGAAAGTAAACAGTGGAAAATGAGGTAATGCCTAATACAACTGGCAAAACAAGCTTACCAAGCATGCCAGATTTTGGCTTGCTATTGGTATTGTCAATTTCTTTTTTTTTGGTTTTACCAGGCTCTTTCATTTCAATCCTTGCGTGTGATATTGCATCAAAACACCCTATAGTAAATGTTCTGTTAATGGTTGCTCTCTATTTTAGCTTGTAAATAATGTTTTATAAATTAGGTCATTGGTTCCAGTCAGCTTCTTGACCATAGTGTGAAGGATTCGCACATGAATGCGTTTCAGGTATTTCTGTCTCTGAATATGAAAAAGCAAATTATCGCCACTATTGCGGTTTTGGCGACAATTGCGGCTATGAGCCTGTTAGTAAAGCAAACCTTGAAGCCGCAAATGGATCTGCTTTATTCTGGTCTGGACGGCAAAGTGGCGGGCGAGGTTATTGCCGAGCTTGCCGCTAAAAATGTTGCTTATGAGGTGCGCGGCTCGGCTATTTATGCGCAAGCCGACAAACGCGATTCTTTGCGGCTAGAGTTGGCGAAAGAAGGCCTGCCGCGCCAAAGCATGTCCGGGTATGAGCTATTTGACGACGTCAACAGTTTTGCCATGACGTCCGACATGTTCGACACGGCCTATTGGCGGGCCAAGGAAGGCGAGTTGGCGCGCACCATATTGGCCTTGCCGTCTGTGGATTTGGCACGGGTGCATTTGGGGGCCACCAAACGCTCGCGGTTTTCGGGCGCGCCCGCCGCCGGATCCGCATCAGTGACACTGCGTTCTAGCGGCGGCATAAATATGCAAACGGCCAAGGCAGTGCAATATTTGACGGCCTTGTCGGTGGCAGGCTTGAGCCCGTCCGATGTTGTGGTCATAGATGCAAAGATCGGCATTGTAGTCGGGCCAGGCAGCGATGGTGCCATGATTGCCGGGCAGGCTGAAACTGGTCTTGGCGGGCTGGAGCGCGCGGCCGCAATTAAAAAAAACCTGCTGTCTTTATTGGAAGCTCGTGTGGGCAACGGCAATGTTCGTGTAAGCGTCACACTAGACATTGACCGGAAATCCGAAACAACAACCCAGCGTACATTTGACCCGGAGGCCCGTGTTGTAAAATCCCAAACGATTAGTGAAATTACAGACACAAGCACAGGCACATCAGCTGCGGTTGGTGTAGCCAGCAATTTGCCGGACGGGGAAAACGGCAACAGCAACTCTTCCGCCAACCGAGGCGAAACTACGGAAACAATCCAGTACGAAATCTCAGAACTTATCCGCAATTCCAAAACCTTGCCCGGTGCCATAAGCCGGATAAGCGTCGCCGTTCTTGTTAATGATATTCGCAAAACCGATGATGCGGGCCAGATCACATACACACCCAGAGCCAAAGAGGAATTAACTGCTTTGCGTGATTTGTCTTTGGCTTCGGCCGGTATTGATACGGATCGGGGAGATGTTTTGACGCTTAAAAGCTTTGCATTTGAAACACCGGATATAGTCGGAGCCGTTGAATTGCCAGGTGCCATGACCAGATTTATTGAGCGGTATTTGTGGAGTATGATACAGGCCGGGTTTTTAGGGCTTATTGTACTGGCTTTGGGCATGTTTGTGGTCAAACCACTGCTTGGTAGCTCTGTTGGCGGATCAGGGGGCGGTTCTGGGGGCGGTTCTGGGGGGAATAGCGCGCAACAAGCCTTGCTTGGGCAGATGGACATGTCCGCAACCGGCTTGCCTGGCCCGCAAAACCCGCAAGGCATGCTCATAAATGCACCGGAAGATCCGGCGGAGCTTCTTAAAAATGCGGCCCAGGAAAACCCGGACGGCGCAATTTCATTGCTGTCGTCCTGGCTTGAGGCAGAAAGCCCAGCTCATATAAACCCAGCCCACATTAATCAGGCTTATAACGAGAAAACAACATGAACGCGCTTCCAAAAATAACGGAAAATATCCGGCGTTTTGATACCCCGGTCGGCTCCCCTATCGGCTCATTGGCCCGGTTTCACGCCCAGAACACTACGGATATACCAAATACGCAAAACCCGAAACCGCATAATTTCGGGCTTGAGGGAAAAGAAAAAACCTATGAGGACGGTCTGGCGGAAGGTCGCTCGCAAGCCTTATCGCAAGAGAGCGGCCATGGGGCTAATATCGCAAAAATGTTGCGACAACTCCACCTTGCCCGCCAGCAAATTGAGGTCAGCCACGGGCGCGCTATTATTGCCGTATTACGGGCAGTCCTGCCCTCGCTGGCCAGATGCAACGCCTTGACGGAAATCAGGGATTTTATTGTCAAAACCAGCGCCCAGGCCATGCAAGGACGCGTAACAATACACGCCCCGCCGCAGCTCCAAAAAGACCTGTTGGCGATTATGGATACGCTCAAAGACCCCGGCGAAGCACAGTCTGCTGAGCCGGATTTTACCATAGAAATAAACGAAAAAATCTCCGCTAACAAAGTTCGTGCCACATGGCAAAGCGGCGGCGGGGAGATCGATATTGATGGGGCCGTTCAGGCGTGTCTGGACTTGCTTGAAAACAACTACTCAGGAGAGAATGATGGCAAAAGCCGGGCAACCAAATAAACAGGCGGGCGCTAAACAGGCGCAAAAAGCTCCGTTGCACGAGCAACGCAACCAAGGTGAGGACAACCAGTATAAACGCTCGATCTATGCGCTGGATGTCAATGTACAGGTGGTCATAGGCACCGCCCGGCCAACTATCGGTGAATTATTGCAAATGAAGCAAGATACATTATTGCCTCTCGATTGCAGGCTGGAAGACCCGGTCGATCTTGTAATTGACAGCCGGGTTATTGCGCGCGGCGAGCTTATCGAAACAAACCCAAAAACCGGAGAAATTGGCGTCAAACTAACCGAGATCGTCAATGTTTCCATGGATGTGCTGCAATGATGACAGGTAAAAAACTGAGCAAGCGGAACCGAATATTATTTGCAATATTGTGGCTAGCGTCAATTTTGTTTTGGGGTGCCAGTGCGTTTGGACAGGTGCCTGCTATTGATCCAGGCTCATTGCTTGGTCAGGCCCAAACAGAAAATATCGGTTTTGACAAACGGATTATTCAGCTTTTCCTGATTGTGACAGTGCTGAGCCTTGCTCCGGGCATTGCCATGATGATTACCTGTTTGCCATTTATAGTCATTGTCTTTTCTTTCTTGCGTCAGGCAATAGGTTTGCAGCAATCCCCGCCCAATATGATGATTATGGGCCTGGCCATGTTTTTGACATTTTTTATCATGCAGCCGGTTTTTACCCAGTCCTGGGAGGAGGGCATTTCGCCTTATATGGACGGGGAAATAACCGAGATGCAAGCCACCGAGCGCACCCTGGTGCCATTTCGTGTGTTTATGAAAAAACGTGTCGGGGACGATGCGCTGGAGCGTCTGGCTGCAACCATGCCTGATCGGGACTTTAATATCCGGGAGCCAGAGTTTAGCCTGTTGGTTACGGCTTTTATGTTGTCAGAAATAAAACGCGGTTTTCAAATCGGATTTGTGATTTTTCTGCCGTTTTTGATAATCGATTTAATTGTTGCGTCGGTTTTGATGGCTATGGGTATGATGATGGTACCGCCAGCGGTTGTCTCCCTGCCGTTCAAGCTTGCCTTTTTTGTGGTTGCTGACGGCTGGATGAAAATTACCGAAGCACTAATTATGGGGTATGGATGATGGTCGGGACTGCGTTACCTGGCCAGCAAGTGGATATCCAGCCACCAAATGCCCAGCCACAAAATGCTCATGAGGTAAGCAGTGCGGCGAACGCATATTCCAAAAGCCAAAAAGGTGCAATAATTATTGCCTTGCTCGGCGCCGAACACGCCAGGCCGATTGTCGAGGCTCTTGAAGATCGGCATTTACGTAGCTTTGTTACGGCGATGCAAACAATAAAATTTATAGCCAGACCCATTCTGCTCGCCACCATTGCAGAATTTATCTCAAGCTTGCAGGAAAATGAAAATGGTCTGCACGGCGGAGAGAAACAAGCGCGCGAACTTGCCGAAACGCTATTGTCAACCGACCGGGCCAAGCGCGTGTTTGGAGGCGGTGTAGATACAAGCGGAGATAATGATAATATTTGGGAGACACTCAAGCAGGAAAAAACCCTACAGCTTGCCGGTTATTTAAATACGCAACGCCCAGAACTGACAAGCTTTGTATTGTCCAAAATGGACAGCGTAAAAGCAGGAGAACTTTTGGCCGAGCTATCTGACACAATGGCGGAGGCGGCCGCCAGTCATATGTCAGGCAGCACACAATACGGCGCAGATATTGAAAAAGCGATCACCGAGCTTTTACGCATAGAGTTTTTAGAGAAAAAACAAACGGACGACGGCTCGAAAACCGCCAGCTTTATGGCTGATATCATGGGGGTTCTGCCCAAGGCAAGGCGAAACCGGTTGATGGACATTATCAGTAAAAGCAACCCGGACACTGCTGAAAAAATCCGTAAAGGCTTGCTGACATTCGAGGACTTGCCAAAGCGCCTGCCCAAAACGGCTGTCCCGTTGATATTTCGTGATATGGATGCAAAGGATTTATTAAGTGCCTTAAAAGCTGGCAGTGCGGCAGAGCCCGAGACAACAGAATTTCTCTACGCAAATATTTCCCAACGCATGGCCGAACAATACAAGGAGCAGGTCGAGGCGCATAGCAGCCAGTCCGAAAAAGAAGCGGACAGCGCAATCATAGCCCTGATGAGCTTTATCTCCAGACAAGAAAAATCGGGAACAATCGCCTATATACATATAGAGGAGCCCGGCGGATAAGGCATCGTTAATTTAGCCGTATTTATATAAATTACTGTATAACAAGTTCCGCATGTAGTGCGCCGGCGGCTTTCATTGTCTTTAGAATGTCGATCATTTCGCGCGGTGATACGCCCAGGGCATTTAGCCCCGCAACAAGATCCGGCAAGGTAATATTACTCTCGATCAAAGCAATATTACCCGGCTTTCCATCATTTACCTCAACGGTTGTGCGCGGTAATATGAGAGAGCGTCCCGGGGCAAATGGGTTGGGCTGGACGGCGACCGGAGCTTCGGCTATTGTTATCGATAGATTACCCTTGGCGATAGCCACCGAGGAAATTTTTACATTTGTACCCAGCACAATAGTACCAGAGCGCTGGTCAATAACCACTCTTGCTTTTTGTGCGGGGTTTAGCTGGTAGTTTTCTATGGCGGCCAGTTGATGGGCTGTGGATTTACCGCCGCTTGCAAGGTTAAGCTCGACCGTACCCGCGTCCAGCATTTCGGCAATAGCTGCGCCGGATTTCTGGTTGATAATATTTTCAATTCTCAAAGCCGTAGTAAAATCCGGGGAGCGTAGGGCCAGACGAACCGAGCGCATGGCATTAAAATCAAACCTGATCTCCTGCTCGACCCTTGCACCGTTTGGGATGGTTCCCGATGTTGGTACGCCCTCGGTAATAGATGCGGCTTCCCCTTGGGCTTTGAAGCCGCTAATCAACACACTGCCCTGGGCTACGGCATAGACATTGCCGTCGGCAGCATTAAGCGGTGTCATGACGAGCGTACCGCCGGACAGGTTTTTTGCATCCCCGATGGAGGATATATTGACATCAATGCGCGAACCTTTGCGAGCAAAGGGTGGCAGGCTGGCGGTCACCAGCACGGCGGCAACATTATTGGGTCGGAAATCACTGCCTTGAATATTAACCCCAAGCCGCTCAAGCAGATTGGAGAGCGCCTCTTCCGTATAGGGTGATTTGCGGATCGTATCACCACTGCCGTCCAGCCCGATAACGAGACCATAACCGACAAGGTCATTGCCGCGCACACCCTCTATATCAACAATGTCCTTGATTTTTACTTGTGCACCGGCCTTGAGGACAGGCGTGAAACTACAAATGAGCACAAGAATAAAAACTTTGAAGTATTTCATGGTTTACCTGATGAAATTGGTCAAATTCAAATTGGCGAGACGAGCAGTGATCAAATAGGACGCTTGTAGCTGGGTTTCGAGTTGTTTAAGTTCCGCCGCTGCCTCAAATTGATCGCGGCCAGTGATACCGTTAAGGGCTTGCCCGATGGTCAGCCTTTCGGCGGATTGTTGCACGGCCGCATTTTCAAGCAGGCCGGAATATATACCGAGCCCGGCTTCCAGTTTGATAATGCCGCCCTTGCCTTTGGAGGCAGTAGCGGCACCGCTAACAAATACGGCATTAAATTCATTGCCAGTAATATCATAGCCCGTGCTTTGCGCGGTTGCCAAAACGGCCAGGCCGCGCAAAGTGTCGCGCAAGGCCTGATCATCGGCCCGCACGCTAAATTCTATCTTGGAACCGTCAGCAAGGAAGCTCGGCGGCGCGTTACCACCGCCGCCTTTATATATGTTTACGGCAAACCCCCCGAGCGGCTCATTAAAATAAAAATCCAATGCAGTTTCTATACTTGCAGGGTCTGGCCCCGCCTGCATAATAGCGCGAACATCGTTCAATAGCTCGCTGGCACTGGCAAGGGGAATTTGATCTGTCGCATCACCTGAAAACAGTTTTCTATTGCCTTGGGCAGTGCCGATCAAGGACATGGTAGAGCGTAAATTAGCTTCGGCCTGCTGGGCGATAGTGTCGAGCCCGAAACTGTCGGGGGTTGAAATAGCGCTTAACGCCAACGTGTCAAGATTGCCTACAACACCGCGAATAGCACTCAAGCTGGACGACATCAAATCCAGCCTGGCTTCGGACAATGCATTGATACGGCCATCTTGTACTATATCGTCCATGGCCTTTTGCAAAAGATGTATGCTGCCGACATCACCGCTAACAACAGATGCAATATCTTCGCGCCGCCCGGTAATAGCCTCACGCGAAGTTATTTCAAGCCGCGCTTTTAAGTCCGAGGTCAGCCGGGTCTGGCGTTGGAAACTAAGTAGGTCTGGGACGGCTGATAATATCATACCGGCCTCTAAATTCGCATCAATGTATCGAGCATGTCGCTAATGGTTTGTATTACCCTTGCATTTGCGGCATAGGATTGCTCAATCAATAAAAGAGATTGCATTTCGGCGTCCGTATCAACACCGCTCATGGACAATTCGGCGTCGGCCAAGGCACTGGCGCGGGCCAGAGACGTTGTTGCGACCGCGTCCGCATTTACGCGGCCCTCACCAATAATAGATGAAAACCCGGCGGCCAGCTCGCTGGAAGTAAGCGAGCCTGTCAAGCCTAAACCCGAAGGGGCCGCATTCGAGTTTGTAAATGCGCCCAGTAAATTGTTTAATATTTCGGCATTGCTAACCGGCCCTGTACCGATAGCACCAAGACCATCACGAAGCCGGGTGGCAGATCCGCCCTGGCTTGTGTCTACCGCGGCATTGATACGTAGTCTGCCAGCCAGCCCTGTCATATTATCGGGATCCAATACCAGGCCGTTATCAGTAAACAGGCCCGGAGCCCCAACCGGGTTTGTCGGGTCTAGATTACTGTCTGAAAACCGGCTGATTAAATCACCGGCAAGACTATCTAGACTGCCAAGAAATTCGGGGGCAACAACGTCGCGTACGGTAAATAGCCCCGATAGACTACCCGAGGAAAGAGCAAATGGCCCATCAGATTTAGGTGTCATATTTTGCTCACCCACATATAGGCCGGACAGTATATTGGAGCTGTCTCCAAATTGGCTGCCGGGCGGGATAACTCCTGCTGGTGTAAATTCAAGCTCAAAAACATTGCCTGCTAACAAGAAAACACCTTGCTCTGTGGTGATGTCAATCTGCCCAAATTTTTTTGCGATAACTTTAATTGGTATAATCCCGGAAATTTCATCAAGCACCCGCCCGCGCTCGTCTTCAAGTGCAGCGATTTCACCTGAGTTTCCACCCAGGCCCGCAATTTGTCCGTTTAAGCTTTGGATGCGCTCCAAGCCCGAATTGACAGTACGCACCGAGCGGGCAATGGCGTTGTCAGCGGTAAGACGCTGGGCTTGGCCGACCGAATATTGTTCATTAAACTGTAAAGCCAGGGCATTGAGGGCGTTAGCGCTTGCGTTTTGTAAGGCAGGAGATTCGGGCGTTACACTCAACTCGCGTAGCGCGCTTTCCACATTCTGATAGGAGGCAAACAAACCGTAACCGTCCCCTGGCGCACCAAGCTCCCGGTTTAAATCTGTATAGCTTCTGGCGATTATATCTGCACGCGCTGCGGAAGCGCCCGCCTGTCTGCGTTCTCGCGTTAGCCCGATGTCCTGCGCCCGGTCTACCCCCAGGATACGCGCGCCCTGGCCTTGCCCGTTCAGGACGATCTCTCCGACCCGAAGCGAACGGCGCACATAGCCGGGTGTTGAAGCATTGGCAATATTTCCTGCCGCGATGCCAGCACGCCTTGACGTGGTAGCCAAGCCTGAATTTGCAGCAGCCAGTGCAGAGGTAAGGGTCATTTTGGTTAAACCTCGTTTGGGATTAGCGTTTCAGGTTTGTTGTTTCTTGAAGCATTTCATCTACGGTTTGGACGATTTTTGCATTTGATGAATAGGCGCGCTGGGTTTCAATCAGGTTGGTAAGCTCGGTTGCGATGTCCGTCGTTGATTCCATCAAAGAGTATCCAACAATATTACCAACCGGGCCAGAGCCAGCATCCCAGAAATATACCTCGCCGGAGTTTTGCGAAATAGAATAGGCCTGATTATTTAGGGCCTCCAGCCCATTTAAATTCGGCACATCCGCCACAGGGATTTGGTAGAGAACGCGACGAAACCCGGTATCATAAACGGCTTCCAGAAAGCCTTGCGCATCAATTTCAACAGATTGCAAATCCCCAATGGGGGCACCGTCTTTATTGACGTTATAGGGAGAAAATGGTGCAGAGAGCTGAGTCAGGCCCCCATTATCACCAATTCTGCCAATAAAGGTACTGATCGGGCCTTTGACCACATCAAAACTGACCTGGCCCGTGGCAGCGTCATAGCTCATGCCTGCACCGGGCGTCACGCTGGCTATAGAGCCGCCGTTTGTAGCGCTGTCATTAAATACAAGAGCAAAGTCGGCGATTGAAACATTTGGATCGCCGGCACCATCAAAGACATTAACCGTCCAGTTGTTCGTTGCCCCTGCCGGATTAATTGTCGGGGTGAATGTGAAAGTTAAGTTTTGTGCTCGGCCAAGATTATCGTAATACTCCACGGGCAGGGTAAACGGATCCCCGCTGGCGGTTGGCAGAGTTGATTCAGCCGGCAAATTGACACCAAGGTTTACTATATTGGTCGGCGAGGCAGAAAACTGACTGACGCTTATATTTACGGGCACCAGGCCCACACCACTATCGCGGCTCACATTGGTAATTGTACCGCTTGGATCCGCAGCCCAGCCCAACAGGTTAAGTCCGCTAAGCGTGCGCAAATAACCGTTTTCATCTGCAGAGAAAGACCCTGTTGGTACAAATTGCAATGAGCGCTGGGCCCCTGTTTCATTGACACCAAATTGATCGGTAACAGGAATGAGGCCGCGCCCGCCGATGGAAATGTCTGTCGAGTTTCCTGTAGCGATTAATGCACCCGGCCCGGCAATATCCTTGAATGATGTGGCGCGCACCCCACCTGCTGCATAAACGCTGCGGCGCTGGTTGATCACCATGGAGGAAAAATCCACATCCGATCGTTTATAACCATAGGTGGCAGAATTAGCAATGTTGTCAGAAATTGTGGCAAGACGTGTGGCGTTGACATTCAACCCCATTACGCTTGCGTTCAAGGCAGAAGAGATGGTCATAAGTTTATCCTAAACTGGTTAATGATTACAGCCTTAACGGGTAATTACTTAAGGTTAATAAACCTATAACCTCCACGAGCGCTATAATTTCATGGTTAGGCGAGCATTATTGCGACATTTATCTCAGAATAATAATTGAAATCCTGCGGTTTTGCGCCGCCATACCGTCGGGGACAACACGGTCTGTATCCGCTTTACCAGAAACCTCGACAATCTGTCTTGCCCTGAAACGGTTTTTAATCAAAAGGCGCCGTGCCATATTGGCACGATCAGATGACAACTCCCAATTCGAGTAGTGCCCTGCGCCGTTTTTGCTACCAATAAAAGCTCTTGAATCCGTATGGCCGACAATTTTAATGTTGTTCTCAACCTCCCTAAACGCGTTTGAAATTATTGCTATAAGCTCAAGCATTAGGGGGGACGGTTTGGATTGACCAATAGAGAACAATGGTTCGCCGTCTTTGTCAATTAGCTCGATGACCAGGCCCTCAGGGCTCATTTTGACTTGCATATGCTCGGATATATGGCGGTTTTCCTCGCCCATTGCATTTGCGAGCTCAGCCAGATTGTCAAAATTGGTCTGGTCAGCATTCTCGCCTTTGTCGGGTGTGGTGTCTTTGGGGAATGAGCGCTTGCTATCTGCGCCTGCCCCGTTTCTGGCCAGAGTATTTTCAGAAAATATACTGTCCCCATTTAGCGCATCCGAGCCACCACCAGAAACGGCCGCCAACGGAATGGAAGGGTTAAAGTAATCGGAAATGCCCTTGCGCTGTTCTTCCGTTGTAGCATTAAGCAGCCACATCAGCAAGAAAAACGCCATCATAGCCGTAACAAAATCCGCATATGCCACCTTCCAGGCACCACCGTGATGTGCTTCTGCTGCGTAAATCTTTTTTCTGCGAATGATGATCGGCCGCTGACACTCCTGTAGCTCTGTATTCATTATTTCACCTATAGCATTTTGTTTATCTTTACTTAAGGTTGAGTATTTATGGCGAAATGCTGAACATCTACATAAACAATATGGTTTATAAACTGTTATTCTTGGTGGCTAGGATTTGCACATGAACATAATGATGAAGAAGATAAGAGCCGGAAACGGTCTGCCTACCTCCTATAAAGTCCTAGAAACACAACTTAAGGATTTGTACGGGCAAATAACAGCATATTTGGAAAGCGTTCTGAAGCAAGAGGTTTTACTGGAACCGATGGCACAAGGCCCAACTCTCTTAGGCTTGGAGCCTTTTGACGAGATCAGGAAAGCTACGGCAGGCCTGCTGTTCGCAGCAGGGGAAATAGATAAAGGCAGCAAACCGGAGGCGGATTGCCAGATACTGGTTGAAGTCTCAGGGTCTACGGCAAAATCTGTTATAAAGGCAAAGCTGGAAGGCTCGACTGATAACGGAGATACATTTTCCCTGTTTGAGTTTTTGCTCATACAGCCAATGGCCGAGCTTGTATTAAACGGGCTGAATATTTTGGGTGTGGGTTCAATTGGCGAGAATATTATAGGCCGGGCCAGCTCTATGGACGGTCTGGTGGGCGTAAAATTTGCCCGAAACGAAAAATGGATAAAACTGCATTTTCCCATATCTCTGAAAGAAAACCAAAAGTCTCAAAAAAAGCCTGCCAAAAACAAGCAAGGCAATAAAAGCGGCCATGAGCTGGGCCTTACTCTTTATATAGCTCGTCCAATCGCGGATATGCTTTTGCGGACGGCACAAGACCAACAAGGCCATGCCGTTATTGATCCGGACGACCCGTGGTCGCGGCATATGCGCAGCACAATGTTGGGCGCAACGCGGTCACTGGAGATCGTTATTGAAGACCTCAGGCTTTCGGTTGCATCATGTACGCGGTTAGAGCCCGGGCAAATTATCTCCCTGCCCGGGGCCTCCCACGAGCGGTTAAATGTCAAAACCAGAACCGGCAGTGGCAACATTGTTCTGGCCGCTGCTACCCTCGGAGCCTTCAAGGCCAACAAGGCGGTTAAACTAAATGAAGATATTGACCCGGCTTTTCTAAACGGCCTGGAGATTATTGATCACAATAAATAACCATGTCGTAAGCGCAAATAGCAAGCCGCGTTAAGAGTTTGGCAACCTTAGCGAGATACGAGAGTGTATGAATGTATTAATCGGTATAGTTGTGACCATCATTATGGTTTTTGGCGGGTTTCTGCTGGCTGGCGGGAATATGGCGGTTATCGCGTATTCCGCTCCTTACGAAATGATGATTATTGGCGGGGCGGCTATTGGCGCCTTTCTTGTTGGTAATGATATGTCAGGTGTGAAGCATACACTAGGCGATATCGGGGCCGCATTTAAGGGGCCAAAGTGGAAAAAAACCGACTATAACGACATGTTGTGCCTGATGCACGAGCTGGTACGGGTCTTGCGCGAAAGTCCGGTTGATATCGAAACACATATTGAAAATCCGGAAGATTCCGCCCTTTTCCAACAATATCCCAAAATCCTGAAGGACAAGGGAATTGTCGAGTTAATCTGCGACACTATTCGCTCAATGATTATGAATTTTGATGATGTTTACCAGGTCGAGGAATTGCTGGATAAACAACTGGAGGCCATAAAAGAAGAAAAATTACATGGTGCCCATGCTTTGCAAACCATGGCGGACGCCTTGCCAGCGCTCGGCATTGTCGCCGCCGTGCTTGGCATTATAAAAACCATGGCCTCCATTGACAAGCCGCCGGAAGTGCTTGGTCATATGATTGGCAGTGCTTTGGTTGGTACATTTCTCGGCGTCTTTCTAGCCTATGCGCTTGTCGGGCCGCTTTCGACAAAAATTAAGGCACTGCGCGAACAGGAGCATTATTTTTATACCCTTATACGCGAGGTATTGGTGTCCAGCCTACATAAAAACCCGACACATATATGTGTAGAAGTTGCGCGCCGCAGTGCGCCTAAACATCAGCGCCCAAGCTTTAACGATATCGAGGAAGCCCTCAAAGCGCTTAAAAAGGCCGCATAATGTATAAAACAATCCTCGGCATATCCACGGCAATCGGTCTAGCTTTAACGCCCATAGTCTCCTTGGCCAGCGACGTCGCAAATAAAGAAACAGATCACGAAAAAAGTCTGCAACGTACACAATTGCGCCTTAACGCACTGATCAAAGCGGCGGCGAGGCAGAACTTGCTGGATATCAATATTGAGCCAAGTGCAAATTCCCCCACACCAAAAACATTGCCTGAAACACCAAACCCCACCAAACACCCAATAGCCTGTATTGCTACAAATGTGTTTTCCTTCCTGCCCAAAACAAGAATTGGCAAATATGAAGATTTGCTCTTGCTCAAAGCTGGCATGATAACCGGGCCAGACCAGATAGATACCGGCAAAGCCAAAACCCTGGCCCTGGCTTATATTGGGCTTGGTTTCGCAGAAGAGGCATTGATAACCGCCGACACCTTGGAGGGGCCAAGTAAACTTGCGATTAGCATAATGGCCAAAACCCTCATGGGTAATACCTCAAAGGACGATACGGCGTTCATGCAGGCCCAGGCGGAATGTTACGACGGGGCGAATATTTGGGTGCATGTAATGCGGGATAATTATACGCCAATGCCAAATTCCCAAACTGGCCCCCTAACTGGGCCCCCAACTGACTACCAAGTCGATCAGCTCGTTAAACAGATCGAGGTATTACCCGAAAATTTGCGAAACACACTAGGCCAGAGGTTAGGGATAAGAGCGGCGCAAAATGGTGATCTAAAAACGGCTCAAGCACTGTATAGAGCTTTGCGGGAAGCGGAGCCGGAACATGCGGAAATTGAGCAGGTGGTTTTAAATACCGACCTGCAATTCCTCGAAGCCCTGCTCGCGGTAAATAGCAGTGATGCTCAAAAAACATCTGCGGGTATAAAGAATATAAAGAGCTTTGCCAAAACCCCAGGCCCCTATCAGGCCCATGCCCTGCAAGCGCTGTCTTTGCATTCGCCCAAGGGAGAGAATTTATATCCCGGTTTTCTGCAAGACCTGGACGCCGCCGCCCAGACATATTCGGCGCACCCTTTGGGCAAGCAGGCCCAAGCGCAAAAAATGGAGCTATTGGCCAAAAACCACGCTTTCAAATCAGCCATTGAACTGGTCAAAACCAGCTTTGAGGTCGGGGACAAATATTTTGAGGACAGCGTTGTTGTTATTGGCGGCTATGTACAATCAGGCTTGACGGGTGATGATAAAAACAAAAAAATATGGGCTCTTGAAATATTGATCAGTGAAAAAGGCTTTTTCTCACACCTAAATGACGGAAAATTATTGAAACAGGCTGGCATTTATGCATGCGCGCAGTTGGGAATGCCAGAGCTTGCCGGAAAAATTATGCCGATAAGTAAATGGAAAAATCTGGATGCCAAAACCCTGAAATTACTGGCAATCAGTTTTACGCCAAATTTAAAAAATAGAGACATTATTGCAGATTTCCCAAAATACGTTTTTGAGCAACCGGAACTTAAAGCCAGGGAGATAGAGCGGGCATTTGCAGGCAAAAACCCGGACAAAGCCATAGCAATTCAAGTAAAGCTGCCAGAGAACAGTCTCATACAAACTGCGTTTATAAAAAACGCATGGAATGAAGGGTATTGGTCGTTGGCCAATACCGGCATTAAAAAACAAAGACACTCTAACCCGACCGCAAAAAAAGAATTGCCCAAGATAAAACAAGAACTGGCGGCTACCCTAAGCGCTGTCTCGCCGTTATTGTTAACATCTGGAAGGTCCTATGCACTCAATGATCTCGCGGCTTTACAGTCGCACTTAAATAATGAGCTAAGTCTTTTTCAAGCCTTTCTTAATCTGGGCACGACGCCAATAGGGAGCGCAGACAATGGATAATTCGGTTTATATAAATCTAAGCAGGCAGTCTGGCTTGCTAAAGGAAATGAGCGTCATTGCCAATAATATCGCCAATATAAGCACAACCGGTTTTCGCCGTCAGGGTGCCGTTTTTAGTGAATTTGTTATGCAGGTTGGTGCGCGGTCAACTGACGGTGCGGTACCCGATAGCTTGAGAAACTCCGTATCTATGGGCCGGGCAGGTTCGCATTTCAATGATTTTTCAAATGGCGGAATGGAGCAAACCGGTGGAACTTATGATTTTGCTATTGACGGGGAAGGGTTTTTTCTCATGCAAACGCCAGCCGGGGAGCGCCTGTCAAGAGCGGGACGGTTTATGACCAACAGCGACGGCATGCTGATCAATGTTGACGGCTATAATGTTCTGGACGAGGGCGGCGCTCCAATCCAGATACCGCCTCAAGCAGGCTTGGTCGCCGTTGGCGGTGACGGGAGCATAAGTGTAGACGGAAACCCGCTCGGTAAAATAGGCATTGTCACAACACCGACAGATGCACTGGCCCGCACCGGCAGTAATCTTTGGCAAGTCCGCGAGGGTCAAAACTTCGAACCAATGGAGGCTCCCAGGGTTTTGCAGGGCTTTTTGGAAAGTTCGAACGTGAACCCGGTCATAGAAATTGCCCGGATGATCGAAGTGCAACGCGCCTATGAAGCGGGGCAAAAACTTTTGGATATTGAAGACGAGAGAATTGGCAAAACCATTCGTACGGTTGGCCAATCACCATAAGGTGCCACCATAAGGTACCGTCAAATAGGGAATATTAACATTGCAAGAGCAAAAAAGGAGAACCGGAAATGATTTCACTTAAAATAGCCGCGACAGGCATGGCCGCGCAACAAACCCGTGTAAACGTTATTGCCAATAATATTGCCAATATGAGCACAACCGCCTATGCGCCCAGAGTTGCAGAATTTGCCGACCTGATCTATCAACAACAACTAACTCCCGGTGCTTTGTCCTCGCAAACTGGCGACATTGTTCCCGCCGGCATACAAATTGGGATGGGGGTTCGCCTCTCAACCGTTTCCTTGCAAATATCCCAAGGCGCACTTAGCCCTACGGGGGGTGATCTTGATATGGGGATTGAGGGGCGCGGCTATTTTGAAATTACCATGCCAAGTGGTGACAGTGCCTATACACGCGACGGCAAGTTTAACCGCTCAAGCGAAGGTTTGATGGTAACACAGGACGGGTTTACACTTGCAGACAATATCACAATTCCAAATGATGCGCGGCGCATTGAGATTAGCCGCGACGGGGAGGTGTCCGCTTTTTTTGATAATGTAACCGGCGGCCAACAAATTGGTTCCATCACCTTAACGACATTTGCCAATGAAAAAGGGCTTGAGGCGCTGGGCGGGAATTTGTTTCGCCAAACCGATGCCTCTGGCACTCCGGTTTCCGGTCTGCCCGGAAGCGAGGGCATAGGGTTTATGCGCCAAGGCTATCTTGAAGATTCCAGCGTCGATGTTGTCCGCGAAATATCTGAATTGATCGAAGCCCAGCGCGGTTACGAACTTAACTCGAAAATCATTACGGCGGCTGACGAAATGTATTCGACAACCACGAGGATGAGATAAATGAAAATTTTGCTATTTGCTTTTTTATGTTTGTTGTTCTTGTGTTTATTTCCGGCACAAACGTGGGCGGCGGACATTACCGCCAACATGCTTTTAAAGCGCGGAACAATTTTAACCAATAGCAATGTTTCGATTAAACCAGGTGCGGGTGAAAATACGGCATCTGTGCGCAATAGCTATATTGGCCAGCAATTGACAAGAACGGTTTATGCGGGCCACAAGATTGAGGCCCATTACCTCAGCGCGCCGGTTTTGGTCAAACGAAATTCACAAGTCAGTATGGTTTACACATTTGGTGCAATGCGACTGTCGGCGAAAGGACGGGCATTACAAGCCGGAGCAAAAGGCGAAACCGTCACCGTAATGAATATAAGTTCGCGTAAAAAAATAACCGCTATTGTTATAGCCAGCAATCTTGTGGAGGTGAGCGGATGAGAAATTTCATACTACCTGTTATTTGCACAATTGTTTTATCGGCTTGCGCATCGTCAAAAGGTTTAAAGCCTCCCAAAGCCTTGCCTAAAAACTGGCAGGAACAACCGCCTGCATCTTTAACGGCCAGCAACACACCAAAACCAGGATACGCACCAGGACATATAAAAGACCGCTTTTTCGAACGCCCGGCTTCACAAATGACATCGCTTTGGAGTTCTTCTCCCAAGTCTCTATTTGGTGACAGGCGCGCCAGCAAGCTCGGCGATATTTTGACGGTGGAGATTGATATTGACGATGAAGCCCGGTTGCAAAATACAGTCACGACAGATTACAGCAGCCAGAAAAATTTGGAAATATCTTCATTTTTCGGCATCCCCGAACTGGTTGCCAAAGTACTGCCAGCCGGGGCAAGCTTAAAGCCTGCCGTTGACTTAAGCAGTGGCAGTAATCTGTCTGGTCAGGGAAATATTACACGTAAGGAAAAGCTGACACTGCGCCTGGCAGCACGGGTTAATGCCGTGCTGCCCAATGGGTATTTAAGTTTGATCGGGCGCCAGGAAATCATGGTCAATAATGAGCTACGCTATTTGCAAGTGTCCGGCATTATACGCATTGCAGATATTTCGCGCCTCAACACAATTACCTATGACAAGATCGCGGATGCCAAGATTTTCTATGGTGGACGGGGGCAAATATCGCGCACTACAGAAGAGAAACCGGGCAGTAAACTCATTGCTAAAATAATACCCTTTTAGGACAGCTTATGATCAAGAAACTTTTATTCCCGACCTCCCTTGTAATTGCGGTTGTACTGGGCGGGGTCGGAGCTGATTTCTTACGCAATAAATCTGCGAGCGGGTCTGGTGAACATATGTCCGAAATGTCCAAAACCAAAACTTCTGACAAAAAAAAGTCTGCTAAAAAGAAAGGCAAAGGAAGCGGTAAAAAGGACAAGAAAAACAAGAAGGGAAAAGATGGTAAAGACGAGGAGGGCTCGGATAACACAAATGACGTTACTTATATGAAGTTCAAACGCCAGTTCGTTGTCCCTATCATGGGCAAAGGGAAAATTCAGTCCCTGATTTTGTTGAATATAAACCTGGAGCTTGGAAAAAACGCACCGCAAAAAGCCTATACACTGGAGCCAAAATTACGTGATGCAATCATGCGCGAATTGCTGGTACTATCACATGAAGGTGCATTTTCAGATGAACTGACCAGTATGGCTACATATGACAAATTGCGGGGAGCTTTGCTAGACGCCGCTCAAGGTGTGATGAAAAACGGTGTGACCAATGTTTTAATTTTGGATTTAATGCGCCAAGACCAATAAGCGCCATGACCAAAAAGCGTTATGCGGCCGTGTCAATTGCGCTCGCCGGGTCTGTATCTGGCTCTTCACTTGGCGTGAGCAGTTCAATTTGGCGCGTTAAAAGGGCGGCAATAAGTTCCAGAGATTGATTGCCCTTTGCCTGTAATTCCAAGTTGGAAAATGTCGCGAGCTGTTCTACAAACTGCGTTGAATCCAGTGGGGCCAACGGATCTTGGTTTTTGATTTGTGCCGTCAGTAATGTTAAAAAAGTCGAAAACTCTGCCCCCGTAGTTTGCCGTGGGTCAGCTATATCGTGTGCATCGGTTGAGCCTTCCTCTGTGTGGCTTGTCTTCATTGATACGCCCTCCCCGGCGGCCATGGTTTTGGGGAGAAACTGCTCTTTAGCAAAACCTGTCGGGGTGTTTTTAATTTGGCTTTGCAGCAGGTTTATAGTTTTGTTGATATCCATTTTTTTCTCCTATAATGTGATGTCCAACCGGTCTGTGGTCTTATGCATATTTGTGTGCGCTGTATGTGGTTTTAGGGCGGTTTTTTGGTGTTCATTTTGCGCTTCATCTTCAGGATAATTTTCTGTTGCGTGTTGCTCTATTTTAGCATTTTGATTTTTTGAAGCACCGGAGCCAAAACTTGAAAAATTGTTTTCATTTTTTGCCTCAAAACTGAGATCAATATTATTAAACCCGCCGAGCTTGAGATGGCTAAAAAGCAATTCTGATTTTTGCTTTAGCAATAGGCCCGTTTCTACGCTTTCGGCAATTATATTTGCCTTAATGCGTTCATTGGCGTCAAAACTAAATTGAATTTGCACCCGGCCAAGTTCGGCTGGCGACAGCTGTACCAAAATGGGCTTCAGGGCATTGCCGGTATTGTCGCCTATAGCAGAGGTCTTATTTGCAATCTGCCCCACAAGCACTTCACCTATTTGCGTGATTATCAGTTGGTTTTGTTTTGTTGCAACAGCCTGAAAACCAATTGTCTGCGAGCTAGTGGGCTTTTCGGTAATTGCGGTCGTTGCAGTTTGTAAAAGAGCTGTATCTGGATTGCTGCTGGTGAGCTGTTGAGCAATTTTAGTGTCCGGTGTAATTGAATCTTGGGCCGGGAATTGTATAAAATTTGCCGTATTTATGACAGCCTGGTTCCTATCAGGTTTGCCGCCTTCAAGCCTTGTATCAATATCGGGTTTTGGGTATGATATGGGTGTAGTGGGGGGGTGTAGCTGGCTTGGCGAAAAATCAACACGTGGCGTATTGGTTATGTTGGCAAGCGGCGGCCCGAAAAACCTGCGGTCTGCATTATCTGGTACAAGTATGGGCATAGGTGTGGGCACAGGTGCTAACGAAATTGTATCCAATACAGCATTTTCAGGTGCCTGTGTGTTCCCGCTGGGGCTTGGTGCAGTTGTCGGGGGTGTGGAATTTGTATTGTTAGTTCCAACAAACAACGTGTTTTGCTCAAGTAACGTATTTTTTGAAAGTATAGCAGTACTCTTTGAGGCCGGTTTTGTTTCTGCTTCACCGCCTCCGGCTTGCCCGGATATGGTTGTGGTATTGCCATAAATTTTTGCATTTGGTATATTTGGGTTTGGTATATTTGGGTTTGGCAAAACCGGATCGTGTTCACTTGTATCAAATTGACTGTTTTTCTGGGCCGTTATTTTTTGCATTGCGGGTGCAGGGGGTATTTCTTTGAGCGCACGCGGGTTTTCCAAACCAATCAAAACCGCAGCAAATTCCTGTTCGTTAACCAGGCTCATTCCAGGTAAACCGCCCCCGGCCTCACTATCGTTATTTCGCTTGCCTGCGTCTGGTTGGGGCAATGAAACGGCTTGCAAGCCGAGGGGGTGCCCGGCAGTTGCAAGAGCGGCAAAGGATGGTTGGCTCTGTGAATGGTTCATAAGTTGAAATTAGATGAATATGCTTAACTCAATGTTAACGTGTGTTACAGATTATTAAACTATGAGTAGCCCTACACATGCCCTGACTTCAAGCAATCAGCAAGTACTGGAATTGCGGCGCGATTTTATTATGCCTGAGCCAGACGCGACTTTAAAAACGGCTCGTGAGTTCGAGGCCGCCTTTATTGCCCAAATGCTGCAATTTAGCGGCCTGGCAAAAGCGCTCACTACGGGCGGCGGGAAATCTGTAGAAAGTTTTACGCAATTTTATCTCGAGGAACTGGCCAAAGACATTACAAATAATGGCGGCTTTGGCATTGCCGACAAAATTTCGGCCTATATCAAAATGAAGGAAGATGATTATGGTGAGCTTGGCCGATTGTAACCGGGAAATATCTGAATTGATGTCAATTTTAAAAGCGGAAATTAAAATGCTTCGCGCCGGTAAATTCAATACCATATACCAGTCTTCTATCTTGAAGGCGGAGAAAATCAAATCCCTTGCAATGGTCATGGGCCGTATAGATGTAAGCGCACATTCTCAAAAATATAAACCTTATCTGGCCCCCCGCCTGGCGCACCTCAAAAGCCTGAGTATAGAAAATGGCCTCTTGCTTCGCGGCATTGCCAACGGCGTTAAATCTGTACAGGAACGTATTTTATTGTTGGAGAACAAAGAAGCACAAGTGGGTGCATACGGCAGACAAGGCAGAGCGTTAGCCTTTGAAGAAGAACCAGCCTCCAACGAAACGGCATTTTAATAGAGCGCGTTAATAGTATATTATCCATTACGTGCAAATAAATATACAGCAACTCAAGAGGGTTGTTCTGTACAAACAGATTTTATCAGGATGATAGGGGGCCGTACGCATTTAATGTCTGGCCTTTGCTTTTCCCATGGTGGGGGAGGCTTATATTCAATCACCTGCGGCAGTTTTGCCAAAGGATAATAATGGAAAAAACCTATGTCTAGTATTTTAACAAACACCAGCGCCATGGTCGCTCTTGAAACTCTTCGCGGAATTAACAAGAATTTGGGCCAAGTGCAAAGCGAAATTGCAACAGGTAAAAAAGTCGCCAACGCCAAAGACAATGCGGCGGTTTTCGCGATCTCAACTGTCATGTCTTCTGATGTGGCAAGTTTCGATCAAATCTCCGACACTTTGAACCTGGGTTCTGCAACTGTCGGCGTGGCCCGCGCTGCGTCCGAGCAAGTGACAGAACTGCTTACGGAAATGAAAACCCTCATTGTATCTGCGCAAGAAGATAATGTTGATCGTACAAAAATCCAAACCGATGTCAGCGCACTTCGTGATCAGGTCAATTCTATCGTAGGGGCGGCGCAATTTAACGGCCAAAACCTGTTGCAAGGCGGCGGCTCTATCAATGTGTTGGCTTCACTTGACCGCGCTTCTGACGGCAGTGTTACCGCAAGCAATATTAATGTTAGCCGCTCAAGCCTTGAGACATCTGCGGCAACAATGGGCACAACGGCAATCACAACAGGCGCTGGCGATGTGACCGTTAGCGGCGGTACTATCGCGGCTTCAGGTTCTCAAACCGTTACTATTACGGCAGGCGCGATCTCCACTGGCACCAGCTTTTCGGTTGTGATCGGCGGCACCAATACTATTGAATATGTATCACGGGCTGACGATACGCTGAACGATGTATCCGCAAACCTTAAATCTTTAATCGATGCGCAAACTATCACTGGCATTACCGTTGATATCACCAATGTAGCAGACCCCACGGCTACAAATACGGTCCTGACTATCAATAACGCCAATGCCAGTGGTGTTACACTGACGGGCGGGAGCTTCACTGGCGGTACTGCTGGTGGTGGCTTGTCCGATATTGCCGGGTTTGATGTATCCACAGCTTCCGGTGCGGCGAGTGCCCTGTCAGGCATAGACGCCATGTTGCAGGTTGCCGTTGATGCGGCTTCCAACTTCGGTTCTTCACAAAAACGGATTGAAATTCAAGGCGAGTTTGTCAACTCTTTGATGGACAGTATGAAGGCCGGCATCAGTGCGCTTGTGGACGCAGACCTGGAAGAAGCGTCTGCCCGCTTGCAGTCCTTACAGGTTCAGCAGCAATTGGGCGTTCAGGCGCTTTCAATCGCCAACCAGGCCCCGCAGGCCATTCTGTCATTATTCAGATAGGCTTTGGGGAATACTTAAATGGGTCAGGGCGCGTTTTCGCCCTGACCCCACCTACTAATCCAGGAAGGAAATTGGTAAAATGCGTGCATCTGAACTGGCCAGGAAAGGCTATACAAATACACTAAAACGAACGGGTTCTGATATAGAACTTGAGTTAAAGATTTTCACAGATATTACGGGTCGCCTTGCAAGTGCAGACATTGCCAAACCCGGAGGCATTAGCGCGCTTAACCAGGCGGTGGCCGACAATGCAAGGCTTTGGAATATTATATTTCTCGATATTACAAACCCGGATAACACCCTGAGCGACGCGTTAAAATCCAGCCTGGTTTATTTGGCGGAATTTACCCGTGAGCATACAAGCAAAGTGCTTCACGGTGAAGCTGGACATCAAATTCTGGTCGAGATCAATAATAATGTCATTGCCGGAAAACGTGCTTTTCTGGCAAAGCCGCCCAAAACCGAGGCAGCATAATGTCCGGTCTGGTACTTAGTTTAAGGGCGGACGAAAAATTTCTGGTAAATGGCGCCCTGGTTCAAAATGGCCCTAAACGCGGGCAAATCCGCTTGCCGGATAATAGTGTCAATGTTTTACGCCTTGGCGATTGTCTGCACCCTGATGATATAAATACACCCGTGCGCCGGGCCTATTATCTGGCGCAACTTATATTATCGGGCGATACGCCGCAAGCAAGCGGCGGGATTGATCTGCTTGCAGCTTTGTCGGAGCTTGGCAAAGTTTTTGCCGGGACAGACACGGAAGAGCAAATCGCCAAAGCAATGACAAATGCCGGGCGCAGGCGCTATTATTCGGTTCTTGTCACATTAAAGCGTGTACTGCCTACGGAACAACAAATGTTGCTTAACGCCAATAACCAGCCTCCAAAACCCCGTTTGAAAAAAACTGGCTGATGGCTATTACTCCGGTCATACCCCTGTCTGGTCTGGCTGGCTGGGCTTTTTTAGAGCGCACACAAGAGCGCCAGCAAAAATTGTTTAACGGCTCGGCAGATATTCAGCGCGAGGTGGATTATTTTCGTGAAAATATTGGCAATGTTGAAACTTCCCAAGATCTGGTGTCCGACCGGCGCTTGCTGTCGGTGGCCCTTGGCGCTTACGGCCTAGGGGAGGAGCTGGGCAAGCGGGCTTTCGTGCGCAACATATTAGACCAGGGCGTATTTGACCCGCAAAGCTTCGCCAACCGGCTCGGTAATCCGGCCTATATCGCGTTTGCCGAAATGTTTTCCTTTGGGGACGGCGGGTTTTTTCCTACATCCGGGCGGGTCGACGAAATCGTTGATAATTTTCTTATTGTCGGTTTTGAAACCGCCGTTGGCAATGTTGACGGCTCCATGCGCCTTGCCATGAATTTCAGACGTGAAATGGCGGATTTGGCCGGGCAAGGCCTGACCCAAACCACTGGCTGGCTCAGAGCGCTTGGCTCAAAGCCAATCCGCGCCGTGCTTGAAGGTGCATTTAATCTCCCGCCCGCTTTTTCCCAAATCGGTATTGACCAGCAAGTTGGTATTTTGGTTGATAAAGCCAAACAAGTGTTTGGCAGTGACAAAATTGATCTCTTCTCTGACCCGCAAATCATAGACGACACCATTAGAAAATTTCAACTGCGTGAACAGATAAACAACGGCCCCGGTGCCAACACGAAAGGTATGACAGCCCTATCGATTTTAGGCGGCGGTATAGGTACAAACGGGATTTTAAACCTGCTCTTGTCAAACAGCTAATCATCTGTGGGGTTTAATATTATTCGTAGTTTCGCAAAAGCCTTGTCAGTAGTTTTCAAGTTTTTGAGGGAGATAAATCCGTCGAGGTTTTCGTATTTCTCTACGGCTTCGTCGAGCACCTTGTCACTCCCCGGCTGATACAGCCCGGCGCTGATCAATGTGCGGGCATCTTCATAGGCACCCATGAGGCGCCGGGCGTGATGAATACTTTTGTTCTCAATATCTGAGGCGCAACCGGGCAAAGTGCGAGAAACACTGCGGCGAATATCGATGGCCGGGTAGCGGCCCCGCTCGGCAATTGTGCGCTCCAACACCACATGCCCGTCCAATATACCGCGCACCATATCAGCGACGGGCTCTTCCATGTTGGAGCCAGCCACGAGCACGCTGAATACGGCTGTAATATCGCCCTGCTTTTCTCGTCCTTCTTTGTCCATGTTTTCATTGTCCGGGCTTTCACGACCCGGTCCGGCGCGTTCGCATAATTGCGCCAAAGCTCCAAATGTGGACGGGGGGAAGGCGCGCAAGGAGGGTGTCTCTCCCGCACTTAGAGCAATGCTGCGGTGGGCTTCGGCAAACCGGGTCAAACTATCAAACAGCAAAAGAACATGTTTGCCCTGGTCCCTGAAATATTCGGCACTGGCCATTGCCAGCCATGCGGCCCGTAGCTTCAGCGCTGGCGGCTCGTCGGAGGTTGCGACAAAGACAATGGATTTTTTCATACCTTCCGTACCCAGCGTATCCTGGGTGAAATCCCGCACCTCTCTCCCCCTTTCGCCGATCAGGGCCAGGATAACAATATCGGCATCACAACCTTTGGCCAAATCCGCCAGCAAGGTTGATTTGCCAACGCCGGAGCCAGAAAACAGTCCAATCCTTTGACCCCTGCACAAGGGCAGAAAACTATCAATAGCAGCAAGCCCGGTATTGAGCCTTTTGCCGACGGCTTTGCGGTTTTTGGGCGGGGCCGCCTTTAAGTGTGCGGGTTTATGTCCTTGAGGCGGCATGCTGCCGTCCAGACAGCGGGCAGAATGATCGAGTATTTTTCCGACCCAATCGCTTGTAGGCCGGGGCTCTTGCTGGCCAAGGTGAAACGCTTTGGCGCCAATACCAATGCCGCCGATATTGCCGTAAGCTGTTACTGTGACACATTGTCGGGAAATTGTAATTATTTCTCCTAAAACAGCACCTCCACTTGCCTCGATCATTTTCACCTGGTCGCCAAGCGCAGCCAAAGAGGACAGGCCTTCGATTTTAATGCTTTGCGCCGTTATTTCCCGTACGCGCCCAAAAATCCGGGCGGGATGAATTTCCCGGTGTTTGGAAAACCTGGCTTCAAGTAAAGTCTGCATCGTGTTCCTAACTCATATCTTATGTGGTGCGTTAATATTTTGTTCAACCTTACGGGGTAATTGTTAGGTGTTCGTTAACCACAGGATTTGGCCAAGCAAATGAGAACACAGGCGAGAACACAAGAATGACAAGCGATCTGTCTATTTTAAAAATGGCGTCGGCAATGGCTGAACACGCATCGCGTCGCCATGGGGTAATTTCCAAAAACATAGCCAATGCCGATACACCGGGATATAAAGCCAAGGACATAGCGCCCTTCGCCGAGATCTACAATAAGGCGGCCAGAACCGGCGCGGAAATATCGGATGTTTCACAAAATTCAAAACTGATAGACACGAACAGCCCGGCTGATCCCAATGGCAATACGGTTTCACTGGAAGAGCAAATGTTAAAATCCTCCAGCACCGTTGGCAAGCATGATTTAGCCATGTTGATGTACCGCAAAACGCTGGATATGATGAAAATGGCTATTGGAAAAAATGTTTAGGAGGCATTTATGGCAAATGATTCGATTGGCTCTGCTATGGCTTCAGCTTCACAGGGAATGAATGCCCAAGCTTTTCGCTTGCGTGTGGTTAGCGAGAATTTGTCCAATGCAGACACCCATGGTTATCGCCGCAAATTGGTCAGTTTTCAAAATGAATATGATGCAAAAACCGCCAGCGACCGCCTGGTTATTGGCGGGGTTACCCTGGACAAAAGCGCCGGCGAGCGCTTGTTTGATCCGGCCCATCCGCTGTCTGATGAACAGGGTTATGTGCTGATGTCCAATGTTGATATGATGATAGAGTTGTCGGACGCCCGCGAAGCCTCGCGCTCTTATGAGGCTAACCTCACCACATTCCAGCAAGCCCGTAAAATGTATAGTGGTTTGCTGGATCTTATCAGGAGATAAAAATGGAAGTTTCCGGCCTCGGTGCCCTGCGTCAATATCAAGCCGCACAAAAGGCTCTTTCCCCTGAAATGGCGCCTGATAAAAGCGAAGAGGCAAACCCTCAAACTTCCGGTCTTGCAAAAGGTGTGGAAGAGTTTGCCGATGTTTTTAAAAATGTAGAAAACACAATGCAGGCCCATGCTAGTGGACAGGCTGACGCCCATTCGGTCGTCCAAGCTATAGCCAATGCGGAGCTGGCACTTGAAACCGCAGTAACGGTAAGGAACCGTGTCGTGGAGGCTTATCAGGAGCTTCTGCGTATGCCGGTATAATCCGCCATGAGTGAAGCTGATATACTGTCTATATTGCGTGAATTTCTTTGGGGGGCAGCCCTCATGGCTGCGCCGCTTTTGTCTATTGCCCTGATTGCTGGACTTGTCATTGGCTTGTTCCAGGCGCTGACCTCTATTCAGGAATTAACTTTGACATTTGTGCCAAAACTGGCCGCCATGTTGCTGGTGTTTTTCATGACGGCCGGTTTTATGGCACGCATTGTTCTCACGCTTTTTGAGACCCAAGTCTTGCCTGTAATTGCGGCCCATTGATGTCGGCGAAATTATCCTTGAAAAATCTGTACAACCCAACTGCCGGGCTGGCACTTGCGCTCATGGTGATTTTAATCATGATGGTGCTGCCAGTGCCAAGCTGGGTTTTGGATATAGGCCTGACGGCAAGCTTTGCCTTTGCAATTCTTATTTTTATGATTGCATTGTTTATTGAAAAACCTCTGGATTTTTCGTCATTTCCTGCCGTTTTGCTCGCTTCGCTCCTGCTGCGTTTATCTCTCAATATATCCTCGACCAAATTGATTATCGGCCAAGGCCATACGGGTACAGATGCTGCCGGGGGTATTATTGAAGGCTTCGCCGAATTTATCATGGGGGGGGATGTTTTTTTGGGGCTTATAGTTTTTACGGTTTTAATCATTGTCAATTTTATGGTGATTACCAAAGGGGCAGGCCGCATGGCGGAAGTGGGCGCGCGCTTCGCCCTGGACGCCATGCCCGGTAAGCAACTTGCCATTGATTCCGATCTGGCCGCAGGGGCAATCTCTCATAAACAGGCCAGCGAAATGCGTAAGCTTGAGCAGGAGGAAACGGCGTTTCTTGGCTCCCTGGACGGGGTTTCAAAATTTATGAAAGGCGATGCAATCGCCGGGCTGTTGATAACCTTGCTTAATTTGGTTGCGGGTATAGCTATCGGGGTTGGTGTCCATAAGGTCAGCTTTGGCGACGCTGTAAAAAACTACTCCATGCTGACGGTTGGCGACGGGCTTGTTTCGCAAATCCCTGCGGTGATTATTTCGGTGGCTGCGGCGCTATTGTTGGCCAAGGGCAAGGCTGAAGGTAGTGTAGATACGGCTTTATTCAAGCAGTTTTCCGCCCACCCTGCGGCCCTGGGTTCGGTGGCACTTATAATGGTTGTGTTTGCGTTTTTCCCCGGCCTGCCATTTGTGCCGTTTATGATCGGCGCGCTGGGTCTTGGTTATGGGGCTTATAAAACCAATAAAACCCAATTGGACAAAAAAGCGGTTGAGGCGACCATAAATATTGAGGGCGAGACAAAGACAGAAAAACCGCTTGGCGATATGTTTAATATTGACGAAATTCACCTTATCTTGTCAAAAGAGCTGGTGCCGATTGCTATGGATACAGATACGGGATTTGACAAACGTGTCGATAAAATCCGTAAATATATTGCAACAGAGTATGGGTTCTTATTGCCGTCTGTACGCCTTACCGACAATGCCAGCCTCAAACCCCAGAGCTATAAAATTCGTATACAAGGCAGTGAGGTTGCCGACAGTTTTATAAAGCCGGGACATGTGATGGTTTTGGTGGAAGAAGGTGAACATCCAGAAATTCCCGGAACGGCCTTTCGCGAACCCGTCTATCAGGCGCCCGCACGCTGGGTCGAAAAATCTCGCCGTGATGAGCTGGTGATGGCCGGGCTTGCCATTGTTGAACCAGAGGAAGTGCTGGCAACACATTTACTGGAAACCGTACAGGTGCATTTCACCAAGCTTTTGACCCGCCGCTCATTACGCGAAACGCTGGAGGCATTTAAAGATGTCTCGGATCCGGACAGGGCTGCCTCCAATATAAAAATCCTGGATGAATTTATCCCCGACAAAGTACCAATGGACACGCTACAAAGCGTGTTGCGCTTGCTGTTATCCGAACGCATTTCCATGCGTAATATTCCCCTGATTTTGGAAACCATTGCCGAAGTAAAACCGGCGATGAACGGGGTTGAGCAAATTGCGGAATGCGTACGCCAGAGACTGTCCTACCAATTTATCTCAAAGCTGCGTGATGGGCAAGGCAGGTTACCACTTGTGCAGGTTGATGCGGCCTGGGAAGATGTTTTTTCCAAGCACGAAACCAGGCAAGAAGACGGTAGCAGTGATATTGCATTGCCGCCAGACGAGTTTAACCGCTTGGCTGCTTCCGTCCGGGCAAGTGTGGATAAAAGTGCGAAAGCCGGGCAATATGCGGCCATTGCGACAAGTGCGCGGCGGCGCAGGTTTATCAAAACCGTTATGGCCGCAAAGGGCATACACAACCCGGTTGTCTCCTATGAAGAAATACCGCCTGCCGAAAAGCCGGTTATTCTGGCTGTTGCATAGGTGCGGTCATGGATTTCCTGCAAATTATCGGTGATCTGGTTTTGAACAATTTTGCTGCCGTATTTCCGGTTATCGCCGTCTTAACCCGTATTTCCGTTTTTGTTTTCCTGCTCCCCGGACTAGGGGAAAATGCCATACCGACGCGAGTGCGCCTGGTAACCGCTTTGCTGATAACGGTGTTGATTGTTCCCTTTGTCGGCATAGATATGGACGCGCGGTGGCGTGTGAGCACTATGGTGACCGTTATTGCGTTTGAGGCTTTTTATGGTTTTACCTTGGGTTTCGGCCTGAGACTGATGGTGTTTGGCCTACAAATTGCTGGCTCGGTTATATCCCAAAGCCTGTCTTTAACCCAGGTGTTTGGCGGCGGCATGACCAGCGAGCCCAACACAACCATTAGCACGATACTTATGCTGGGCGGTGTTACTTTATTGCTGAGCCTGGACATGCACACGAAAGCGGTTGGCTTGCTAGTGCATACTTACGAGGTTTTCCCGCTTGCCAGTACGCCTGACTTTGAAAAGCTGGCCTATTGGACGGCGCAAAAAACCGCAAGTGTCTTCAGTATCGCCGTCACGCTCGCCCTTCCTTTGCTGGTGTTTAATTTTATTTATAATCTTATGCTCGGGTTTGTGAACAAGGCTATGCCGCAGCTTATGGTCTCATTTGTCGGCATGCCCTTTGTTACCGGTGCGGGCATCATATTGCTGGCACTTTCCGTTTCAGGTATTCTGACCGTTTGGCTAAATGCCTATAATGCACATATGTCGGGAATGTTTTGATGGCGGAACAAAGGGAAGACGGGCAGGAAAAAACCCTTGAAGCTTCCGAGCAGAAGTTAAGAAAAGCACGGGAGAAAGGCGATATACCGATCTCCACCGAACTGAATACGGCTATGTTTTATATAGGTGCCTGCTTGTCAATTATTCTGTTTGGCGGCGGGGCGGCAAAGGGGGTTCTGACAATATTGGCTGCTATGTTCGAGCGCCCGGAATTTGTCGCAACCAGCTTTCTGGCCAGCAAGCAAAGCCCGATTCCAGGCTTTATATTCGGCCAGCTTGGCATAGAATTATTTGCATTTTTTGCCCTGCCAGCCGTGTTTATTATTTTGTCCCTGATTGCACAACGGGCGGTGGTTTTCTCGCCGTCCAAAATAAAGCCAAAACTGTCAAAACTTTCTATAATTGCCAACGCCAAAAAGAAATACGGCCCTGGGGGGCTTGGCGAGTTTTTGAAAAGCTTCGCAAAGCTGGTACTGATCACGGTGATTGCCGGATTGTATTTGAGGGCGGAATTTAAAGTTCTACCCGTTTATAGCGGACTATCTGCTTCTATGTTGATGGGGCTTTTGGCCGAAAAAGCATTGCAACTTTTATTTTATGTCTTGCTCGGAGCGGCCGTTATTGCCGCCATTGATTTACCTGCAAAACTGCTTGCCCACCGCAAGAAAATGCGCATGAGTTACCAAGAAGCAAAGGACGAACGCAAGGAAAGCGAGGGAGACCCCTACCAGAAGCAAAGGCGCCGCCAAAAAGCGGAGGAGATTGCCAAAACAACCATGCTGCAAGATGTCACGGGCGCTAGCGTGGTTATTGTGAACCCTACGCATTATGCAATTGCCCTCAAATGGGACCGCGAAGCTGGTGAAGCGCCAACATGTGTTGCCAAAGGGGTTGATAATATGGCGTTTCGTATTCGTGAGCGCGCTAAATTGGCGGACGTGGCAATTTACGAAAACCCGCCCACAGCACGAGCGCTTTTTGCCCAAACTGAAATTGGTCAGATCATTGCCCCCCAGCACTATGCCGCTGTGGCGGCCGCCATTCATTATGCGGACATGGTAGCAAAAAAGGAATTTTAAATGGACGACATTTTGCATATTTTAGAATTGCTTCGCCAAAGAGCAGAAGCGGATATTCTATTGCTCAACACAAAAAAAAACAACTGCCTGACAAAGATATCCGATATCACAATAGCAATTGACGACGAGGCATCAGCAGTTTCAAATACAGAGGGCTTAACAACAGTTGATTTAAGTTCTGGGGATATGTGTATATTTGAACAATGGAGGCAAAACCAGATACACAAAATTCGAGCCTTGGAAAAAAAAATAGACGCTTTAGATGAAGATATTACCAAGGCCAAAGCCCATTTCAAATCTGTCTTGACCAAAAGCCTGACGGCAAAAGCTGCTGCTAAAAATATATTACACACAAAACGGTTGAGCGCCGAAGAAACAGAGTTAAGCGCACAATTGGATGTTTTGTTGTTGCAATCCAATAAATAAAAAAGAGCCTGTAGAAGGATCTATGGGTATAGGGGACTACAGGCTCTTAAGTTTGCATGCAGCACTGGTGCCTGGAATAGCATACACTGCATTTACAAGTTTTTCCGAAATAATGACTAGGAATCTCAAAACAACCTGAAGGTGTATATATGCACGCACATATTAACACATGGTAAATGCCCTGCATAATAGTGGGTTATTTTCTTGGCTCCGTTAACCAATAATCAACCATGGCATGTGCATGTGGTTTTGCAACAGGTGGATATCTCTTTATGCAAACTGAACTTGACGGCTTATGTGCCCTGGATTTAATCGATCAATTATATGACCCCGCTTATATACTGGGCGCTCAGGGCGGCTTGCAATTTGTAAGCAGAGCTTTTTTTGAAATTATCGGCATGGCGAACCACACCTTAAAGCAAGGCGAAAGCCTAAAGGACATTTTGGAGATTTCCGGACGCCTAGGGGTCGTTGAGCAGCAATGCATGGAAAATATGCTGCAAATGTCCTCCGGTAAAGGTTGTGATGAAAGCCCGGATATACGCTTGCTAGCCAGGAGCGACAGCGAACAAAAGCCAAAACAAGCCGGATCATTTGAAATGGCCCAATATAAAGTAAAGCGCATTTCGGTTTCAGGGGGTAACACCTATTACCGATATGAACGCAATGAAGACAACAGTCAAATTATGCAAGCCTTGCAAAGGGTAATGCATATTAACAAAACAGGGTTTTACAAATATGATTTCGTGGGAAAGTCATATTTTTTCTGTGATAATTTTTTAAGCTGGTTTTCAAAGCAAGAACGCAGGTCTATACAAAAAGACGGGTTGTTTGCTCTCATGCCAAGCGCAGACAATAAAAGAATAAAGCAAATAATCCAGGATAGTCTCACACAACAAAGCCGGAATGTGGAGATGAAAGAAACCATAGACTTGCACAAAAGGGGGCCAACAATATTTAAATTAAATATTGATATAGACTATGATATGAGCGGAAATCCCTTGTGCGCTCTGGCAATAATTCAGGACATTACTGTCCAGGAAAACATTAAAGCGAGTTTGAGAAAACAAAAAACTTTATCAGATAAAAACGCACAATTTCGAGCAAACCAAATTGCCAATATGAGCCATGAGTTGCGGACACCTATTGGCGGTATAGTTGGTATGACGGATGTCTTGCTTGGTGAAAATCACAACGAGAAAACCATCGAGAAACTAAAGATCATCAAAGAGTCCTCAGATCTGTTAATGCACACCCTTACGGAAACCCTGGACCATTGTAAGCTGATGGCAGACGGGATTAAACTAAGCCCGACACCTGTATCACCAAAAACTTTGTTGAAATCAGTGTGCCTTTTATGGGGCGACAAGGCGTCTGAAAACGGGACAACTGTTTCATACAGGGTGTCTGCGGATATGCCGCAATTCATAAGCATTGACGCGTTTAGAATAAAACAATGCCTGAACAATCTATTGTCAAATTCCGTGAAATTTACAGATAGCGGGCAAATTGAAATTATTATGCAAAAACACGTCAACAACAAAGGCAATACGCAATTGGTCATTATGGTCAAGGATAGCGGCATTGGCATGACGGCTAAACAACAAGATAAAATATTTAAACCATTTACTCAGGCGGATGATAGTATTGAACGCAGGTTTGGGGGTACGGGCCTGGGCATGTGCATTACCCAAAAAATAATCGAAACCATGAAAGGCCGTATGATCGTAAAAAGCAAAAAGGATATTGGCACAATAATCGGACTTGTCCTGCCCTTGAATTCCGCAACAAAACCCACGAAATCAATAATAGAAAAAAACTATAACAATGTAGAAGATATAGAGGCTGGCAAGACCAGCGGACAAAGCAAATTCAGACCAGAAAACATATTGGTCGTAGATGATATAGCAACCAACCGGGTGATATTGGAGCATTTGCTGTGTGACACTTTTCCTAACCTGGTTTTTGCAGAAAACGGGCGGGAGGCTATCGATATCTTGAACAACACAAATATCGACATGGTTCTTATGGATATTCATATGCCAATACTAAACGGTATTGACGCAACAAAAACCATCCGTTCATCAAACGCCCCCTATAAAGAAATTCCTATTATAGCCGTCTCTGCAGATGAAAAATATCATAAACGTACGTCTCGCCGAATTGTCGGTTTCGATGACGTGGTTGCAAAACCGGTCAGCAAAATAGTGTTACTGGATACGATTGATAAAGCTCTCTCAAAACCAAAAATGAAGGAAGAAAATGTAAAGCCGTTATTTGCTGTCCATTAGGGCCAATTGACCTTTGAGACAGGGCGGCGAATTACGGTCAGCACATGTTTCGCTTTATTATACCGCAAAAAGTAAGATAGGATTTATCTTGAGGCGGGTTTCGCGATGTTAACGCCTACTTGTTTGGCTAAAGCATCAAAGCTTGCCGGAAAGGCGGGGCGCTTTACGTATTGGCCACTGCCCTCCACGGCTCGCAGATCACCGTCTTTCCAGGCAAGGGCACCACGGCTAAATGTATGTGTGGCAATGCCTTTAACCTGCATGCCTTCAAAGATATTGGTGTCAATATTTTGGTGATGGGTTTGAGCGGAAATCGTGCGTGTGGCCTGCGCGTCCCAGATAACAATATCCGCATCTGCGCCAATTTGAATGCTCCCTTTGCGTGGATAAATGTTGAAAATCTTGGCCGCGTTGGTTGATGTCGCCGCAACAAATTCATTGGGTGTGAGGCGGCCAGTACCAACCCCGTGATGCCAAAGCACAGACATGCGGTCTTCAATGCCCGCCGTGCCGTTGGGGATCAGGGTAAAATCATCTTTACCTGCCGCCTTCTGGTCTGCGCAAAAACAGCAATGATCCGTTGCGGTGGTTTGCAGCGCCCCGCCCTGCAAACCTTTCCAAAGCGCGTCTTGATGTTCTTTGGCCCGAAACGGCGGCGACATAACGTGGGCGGCTGCCTTGTCCCAGTTGGGGTCAAGATAGACGCTTTCGTCAATCACCAAATGCCCCGCGAGGACTTCACCGTAACAGCGTTGCCCTTGGGCGCGGGCCCGTTTTAATTCTTCCACGGCCTCACGAGTCGAGACATGCACAATATATAGCGGCACACCAATGGTTTCGGCAAAATGCAAGGCGCGGTTAGCCGCTTCACCTTCGCAGGCCGGGGGGCGTGAGAGCGGGTGTGCTTCTGGGCCTGTCATGCCTGCGTCCATGAGCTTTTTTTGTAGTTGATAAACCAGCTCGCCGTTCTCTGCGTGGACGGTCGGCATAGCGCCAAGTTCCAATGATCTTGAGAACGAGTTATACATGATCTCGTCCGTAGCCATGATCGCACCCTTATAAGCCATGAAATGCTTGAACGAATTTATGCCCTCTTCGCGCACCAATGTGCCCATGTCCTCGCGCACGCTTTCGTCCCACCAGGTAATGGCAACATGAAACCCGTAATCGGCAGCGGATTTTTGCGCCCAACCGCGCCAGGCTTTATAAGCGTCCATGAGGTTTTGTTCAGGGTCTGGTATGACAAAATCTATGATAGAGGTCGTGCCGCCCGCCAGACCTGCCGCCGTGCCCGTGTAAAAGCTTTCGGACGCCACCGTGCCCATGAAAGGGAGCTCCATATGGGTGTGGGGATCAATGCCGCCCGGCATTACATATTGCCCCCCCGCGTCGATAATCTCGCAGCCCGTAGGCGCGTCAAGGTCTTCGCCAATGGCCGCAATTTTTCCGTCCACGCACAAAACATCGGCCCGGTAAGTTTGATCTGCTGTGACGACGGTGCCGCCGCGAATGAGAATGGTCATAAAAACTCCTTAATTGCGTTTTGCCAAAGCCAGATACACCACGGCGGCGACGATAAAACCGACAAACCAGGCATAGCCGTAAATGGTGTCGAATATTTTCGGCACACTATCAACAAATCCGGCTACATGCAAAAATCCCGGCAGGTTTGGCAATATACCGACGGCAAGCGCGGTCAACCCGGCTTTGTTCCAGCCATTGCTCGCACCGTAAATGCCGTCATGGCGGAACAGGTCTTCGACCTTGAGATTGGTTTTGCGTAGCAAGAAATAATCGGCAATCAGAAGTCCCGCTATGGGGCCGAGCAAGGCGGAATAGCCAACCAGCCATGTGAAAATATAGGCCCCCGCGTCCTCAACCAATTTCCACGGGAAGATCAAAATACCGATGGCGGCTGTGATATAACCACCCAGACGGAATGAGATTTTGCTGGGCGCGAGATTGGAAAACCCGTAGGCGGGCGCAACCACATTGGCGGCCAGGTTTGTTGTCAGCGTGGCAATCACCAAAGCGATAAGCGCAACGATTACACCTGCCCCATTTCCAGTGTTGGCCATTTTTCCAGCGAGCTGCACCGGATCCCAAATGGCTTCGCCGTAAATGGTCACCGTTGCCGATGTGACCGCAACGCTGATAAATGCAAACAGGGCCATGGGGATGGGCAGGCCGATGGCCTGACCCAAAATTTGTGCCTTCTGGTTTTTAGCATAGCGGGTAAAGTCCGGGATGTTTAAGGCCAATGTCGCCCAAAACCCGACCATGGCGGTCAGGGAGATAAAGAATATTTTCCAAAATTGCCCTTCCTTGGCCCCACCCTCAACGAACTGCGACGGTGCCGACAACATCTCGCCGAACCCGCCCGCCTTGACATAAGCCCAGGCCAGGAGCGCCAGCCCCATAGCCAGCAACAACGGCGCGGCCAATGTTTCGAGCCAGCGAATACTCTCCGTGCCTTTTTTGATAAAATACAAATGCGTGGCCCAGAAGATGAGAAAGCAAACCGTCTGCGCCGGGTCAATGCCCAATATGGGCAAATCCGCGCCCTTGAACATATCGCCCGAGAGCGCGTTGAGGATCACATAAATCGCCGACCCGCCGACCCAGGTATTGATTCCGAACCAGCCGCAGGCCACAAGTCCGCGCGCCAACGCCGGGATTTTCGCGCCCTTTGTCCCGAACGCCGAGCGCAAAAGCACCGGAAACGGCACCCCGTATTTCGTCCCCATATGCCCGATCAACATCATGGGAATGACGACAATGGCATTACCGAGAAACACGGTCAGAACCGCCTGCCACCAATTCATCCCCGCAGCAATCAAACCGCCCGACAACATATAAGTCGGCACACACACCACCATAGCCACCCACAAAGACGCAAATGACCACATGCCCCAGGTGCGTTCAGCATCTTGCACTGGTGCCATGTCGGCGTTGTGCAAAGACGGGTCGGCGTTGGTTTTCCTAAAAACGGTGCTCATGTTTTACTCGCTCTGCGTCAATTTTCCGTAAGCATCCGGGCGGCGGTCGCGGAAGAATTGCCAGAGGTTTCGGACTTCTTTGACCATGTTCATGTCCATGTCGTGGATGAGTAGTTCGTCCTTGTCGCGGCTTGCTTCCTTCTCGATTTGGCCGCGCGGGTTGACGAAATAGCTTTGACCGTAAAACTCGCCGATGTCCCAGGGCTGCTCGCGGCCCACCCGGTTAATGGCGCCGATATAACAGCCATTGGCGGCGGCGGAAGCGGGTTGTTCCAGCTTCCACAGATACTCCGATAACCCCGCCACAGTCGCGGACGGGTTGACGATATATTCCGCGCCGTTTAAGGCCAGCGCCCGCCAGCCTTCGGGGAAATGACGGTCATAGCAAATATAGACGCCGAGTTTACAATATTTGGTTTTAAACACTGGCCAGTTCGATTTGCCGGGCTTGAAGAAAAACTTCTCCCAAAAGCCGGAAACCTGCGGAATATGGGTCTTGCGGTATTTGCCCAAATATGTTCCGTCAGCGTCAATCACTGCGGCGGTGTTGTAATAAACCCCGGTCACATCATCGGCTTCATAGATGGGCACAACGATGACCATATCATATTTTTTGGCGTATTTTTGCATCAGCTTTGTGGTCGGGCCGTCCGGGATACTTTCCGCTGCCGCGTACCATTTAACATCCTGGCTTGGACAGAAATAAGGCTGGGTGAACACTTCCTGGAAACACAAAATCTGCACGCCTTTCTCGCCAGCTTCCTCGATATAGGGAATATGCGCCGCAATCATCGCCTTGGTAATTTCAGCGGGTGATTTGTCGGTGCTTTCCTTCAGGGCCATTTGTATCAAGCCGCCTCGTAATTTTGTCATGTCTCTCTCCTATCCATTGCTTTAATCGTTACTTTACCCGTTACTTTACCCGTTACTGGGAAATGTAAATTGTGCGCCTTTGCGAATGCCTTTTGGCCAGCGCGTGGTAATTGTTTTAAGGCGCGTGTAAAAATGTACGGCTTCGGGGCCGTATATGCCGTGGGCGCCAAAGCTTGAACGCTTCCAGCCACCAAAACTGTGATAGGCAACGGGGACGGGGATGGGCACATTGATACCGACCATACCCACCTTAATGCGGGCAGCAAAATCACGAGCGGCATCACCGTCGCGGGTAAAGATCGCCGTACCGTTGCCGTATTCGTGGTCGTTAATAAGCTGTACCGCCTCTTTGTAACTATCCGCCCGCAGCACACTCAGCACCGGGCCAAAAATCTCGGTTTTATAGATATTCATTTCGGGCGTTACATTATCAAGCAATGTACCGCCAATCCAAAATCCGTTTTCATAGCCTTGCAGTTTAAGACCCCGGCCATCGACCACAACTTTCGCCCCTTCTTTTGCGCCAATACCGATGAGGCCAGCAATTCTATCGCGGGCTTCACGGGTGATAATCGGCCCCATTTCGGCGCTCGGGTCTGTGCTTGGCCCAATTTTCAGTGCCGCCACTTGCGGTGCCAGCTTTTCAACAAGCCTGTCCGCCGTTTCTTGACCAATAGGCACCGCAACAGAAATAGCCATACAGCGCTCGCCCGCAGACCCAAAGCCAGCGCCCATAAGCGCGTCGGCGGCCTGGTCCAAATCAGCGTCGGGCATAATAATCATATGGTTCTTCGCCCCGCCCAAAGCCTGCACCCGCTTGCCTGCCGCGCAGCCGCGTGTATAAACATATTCGGCGATGGGCGTGGAGCCAACAAAACTAACGGCCTGTATATCCGGATGGTCAAGAATTGCATCTACCGCAGGTTTGCCGCCGTGGACAATATTAAGAACCCCGTCCGGGAAACCCGCTTCTTTCAAGAGTTCAAAAATCAAATTAGCGGAGGAGGGGTCACGCTCCGACGGTTTAAGAATAAATGTATTCCCGCATGCCAGCGCCATAGGGATCATCCACAAAGGCACCATGGACGGGAAATTAAACGGCGTAATGCCCGCCACAACGCCGAGGGCTTGCCGCTCTGAATGAGTATCAATGCCGGGGCCAACTTCCGCAGAAAAATTACCGTTCAAGTGCGTGGGAATACCTGCGGCAAACTCCACCACCTCAAGCGCGCGCGTCACCTCTCCGAGGGCATCATCATGAGTTTTTCCGTGTTCTGCAGACAAGGTTTTGGCAATTTCGTCAGCACGATTTGTCATAACGGCGTGCAGGGAAAACATGAGCCGTGCCCGTTTGGCAGGGGCGGTTGCGCTCCAGCTGTCAAAGGCGGCTTGCGCCGCCTTTACGGCTGCGTCCACATCTGCGGGTGCGCCCAAAACGAGATTGGCCGTTTGCTCACCAGTCGCCGGATTATAAACGGCTTGCGTATTTGCTGTGGAGCCGGATGTATACACACCGCCAATAATATGTTGAATGATTTTCATAAATTACTCAATAGTTTTCAAAACATCCCGCATGGTTTCGAACATGAAATCAATATGGGACTTTTCAATAATCAACGGCGGTGAGAAGGCGATGATGTCGCCTGTGGTGCGGATGAGCAGGCCTTTATCG
>CAZCUM010000010.1:0-75116 GCA_964502015.1 uncultured Robiginitomaculum sp.
CGTTTTATCAGCTCATTATGTGTGCCTTGGTCAACGATTTGTCCGTCTTCCAGAACGATGATACGGTCGGCTTTTTTGACGGTGGCCAGGCGGTGGGCGATGACCAATGTGGTTCTGTCTTTGGACAAAGCGGCGAAAGCATTTTGCACGGCCCGTTCGCTTTCGGCGTCCAGTGCGCTGGTGGCTTCGTCCAGGAGCAAGACGGGCGCATCGCGTAATATGGCGCGGGCGATGGCAATACGTTGTTGTTGCCCGCCTGACAGGGTCATGGCTTTTTCGCCCAAGTCGGTTTGGTAACCGTCCGGGAGTTTCATGATAAAATCATGGGCAAAGGCGGATTTTGCGGCGGTAATAACGTCTGCGTCGCTAGCACCGGCCCGGCCATAGCGGATATTGTCCATAGCCGAGCCGGAGAACAATGGTGTGGCTTGTTGGACGAATGCGAATTGTTGTCGCAAGGTTTCGGGCGTTAAATCCTTAATGGGGATACCGTCGATTTTTATCTGGCCTGATTTGGGGTCATAAAACCTGAGCAAGAGTTGAAACATGGTGGTTTTCCCGGCCCCGGACGGGCCAACCAATGCCACGGTCTCGCCGGGCATAACCGACATATTTATAGCGTTCAAAGCTTTTTCGTCTTGGCGGGTCGGGTAGGAAAATGTCATATCTTCCACATCAATACGCCCGTCGGCTTTGGTGAGTGCTACGGGGTTTTCGGGCGCGGCAATTGCGGGCACTTCACCCAAAAGCTCGACAATCCGCTCGCTGGCTCCAGCAGCGCGGAGCAAATCCGCCCAGGTGGTGATGACAAAGCCAAAATTCATCATCAGCATAAAGGCGAGAAAGGTAAATTGGCCAATATCGCCGTAGCTCATCTCCCCTGCTGCTGCCGCGCTGGCACCGTACCACAAGACGATAATCATGCCGGTTTGTCCAATACCAAAGGTGACAAAGTTCATAATGGAGCGCACACCCAGCCTGCTCTTATTTGACTTAAATGTGTTATTGGCTGCCTCTAAAAAACGCGCCCGCTCAGTTTCTTCCTGGGTGAAAGCCTGTACGGTCTGGATGGACGACAAAGCTTCCACTGCTCTCGAAGATGCGGTGGCCAGATTGTCTTGTCCCTCGCGGGACAGTCTTTGGATGCGCCGCCCAAATAAAATGACGGGTATGACGATTAAGGGGCCAACGCCCAGCACCATAAGGGTCAATTTCCAGCTTACGAGCAACATGATCACCAATGCACCAATGCCCCCCACCAAGGAACGCAGCGCAATGCTCATGGAGGAGCCAACCACGGTTTCGATCAACATACTGTCAGTGGTTAGCCTGGACACAACTTCACCCGTGCGTATGCGCTCAAAAAATGCCGGACTTAGCCGCGTAATATGGTTATATAAGGTCGTGCGTAAATCGGTGACAACATGCTGGCCTAAAATGCTGATAGTATAAAATCTGGCCGCACCAAATATTGCACTCAAGAGGGTAATACCAATGAATATCAAAAAATATATACCGGCATTTCCCCCACTCCCATTGCCTATGTCGGCAATGGGTATTTGCGAACAGATTTTGGCATTACTGCCGGCATTGTCAAAGCCGCAATCTATCATAAATTTGAAAGCATAGGTCAGCAACAGACTTGTAATTGACGCTGCGAACAGGAAGAACACGAACAGGGACAGCAAAAGCGGGTAGCGGGTGATAAACGGCCAGATTTTGCGCAAGGGTTTGAGGCTGCGGGATTTCTTGCGGTGGGCTTTGTCGCGCTGCATGTTTTGTGCTAAATTGGCCCCGGCGCTGCGGTCAATATCATTTGTGTTTGGTGATGTTCTCATATGCCCTATCTAAGACTGGTGCGCGCAAGTGCAAGCCTTAATCGTGTACAGCCTTTATTCAGATTTACCTGACAGGCAATCAGAGCCGCGCATAAGAGCGGCGCGGTGGCAAATAAGTACCAGTACATTATCCTGATTATAAGCGCGGTGGATAAAGGTGACAATGCCTTGGCCGGGGCGGGATTTGCTGGCCCGTTTGGCGGCCACCTCTGTGGTCACATGGATGGTGTCGCCGTGAAAGACCGGGTGGGGAAATTTGGTGTCGCTCATACCAAGATTGCCGACCGTAGTGCCCAGCGTCGTGTCACTAACCGAAATACCGATTGCCAAACCAAGGGTGAATATAGAGTTGACCAGGGGTTTGCCAAATTCGGTATTTTTGGCAAATTCATAATCTATATGCAGGGGTTGCGGGTTTAAGGTCATGTTGGAGAACAGCATATTGTCGCTCTGCGTAATTGTGCGGCGAAGTTCATGCTCAAATACATGCCCGACTTCAAATTCTTCAAAATATAATCCAGCCATTATTTATCCTTTAAGTCCCCGCCCCTTTAAGTCCCCGCCCCTTTAATCCCTGCCCCTTTAATCCCTGCCATGCCTTTAAATGCTCTTGCACATCAATATCAAACCCGTCCAGCACATTAGCAACCGTTTGGTCAACCATGTCTTCTACGGATTTTGGTTTGGCATAAAACGCAGGCACGGGCGGCGCGACGATAGCGCCAATTTCTGTGACCAAAGCCATATTGCGAATATGCCCCAAATGTAAAGGCGTCTCGCGTACCATCAGCACCAGCCGTCTGCGTTCCTTGAGGCACACATCAGCGGCGCGGGCGATCAGTGTGCCGCATATACCGTTGGCAATAGATGCCATGGTTTTAACCGAACACGGCGCGATAATCATGCCGTCCACCCGAAAAGACCCGCTGGCTATACATGCGCCAATATCTCCGTCTTTGTGGACGTGGTCTGCCAAAGACTGAACGGCAGGTTTGTCCATATCCAACTCGTGGCGAATATTCATCCACCCGGCGGGTGAGACAACCAGATGCGTTTCGACATTGCCAATGGCCCGCAGCATTTTCAACATATGGACCCCATATATTGCGCCGCTCGCCCCGCTAATGCCGATGATAATTTTTTTCATGGAAGTGTTTTAGCCGCGAACGGGCGTAATGGCTAGCTCGAAATACCTGAGCAAATTGGCGCAGGACTTGCGGATTTTGCTTCTGGCTGACTTAGGGCTTTAACTGAAAAAATCGGGGTTAAGGCTGGATCGTATGTGATATGGATCATGACCGCTTGACCAATAATATCGCCTTTGTTGGCCGCGGTTTTGCGTGTCGCGGTATAGAGGGTGGTGGGCGCGGGGCTGATGGGGAGTACACATGCTGATACGGCACCGGGGTTTTGCGCCTGGGCGCCAAAAACTTTGCCGTTTATGGTGCCGTTTACACGCAAATGTAATTTCATCTCGCCGACCGCACCTTGGGACAAAATCGAAAAAGGTGCGTTGGAAGCCACAAGGATTTCGGTAAACCCCGGTGCCACGGGTGTGATCATATGGGCGGCACGGGGCGGGACGCTGAACATAACGCGATCTACGATTTGGGCTGTGGCGGGTAGGGCGACCATCAACCCGCCCGCTTCAAAGGCTAGCCATCCCACTAGAATTTTTTTCTTAACACCCATGATTTTCTTTCTATCTGGTTTCCTTGTAGACACATAGTGTTTTTCCTATTCAAGATTAATGCCAACATTATATTTCCCATTATGTTTTTTGGCAGTCGCACCGCTCCTCTTCACCTCTTGAGGCTGGTCATAGGCCAAAAGACGCGATATAGGACGGGCATGGCTCGTAAAAACAAAGCATTAGTCCTATTTTCCGGCGGACAGGATTCCGCTACTGTTTTAGCCTGGGCGCTGGACAGGTATGATCATGTGCAAACAATTGGCTTTGACTATGAGCAGCGCCATATGGTGGAAATGCAGTGCCGCCGTAATGTTTTGGAGGAAATCCGCGCGGCATTTCCGAGCTGGGCCGAGCGGCTCGGGCAAGACCATGTGCTGGATTTGTCCGTGCTTGGTAAAATCAGCAATACATCCCTGACCCGCGATATTGATATTACGGAGGACGGGGACGGGCCGCCCAACACATTTGTGCCGGGGCGCAATATCATTTTTTTGAACTTTGCTGCGGCCCTTGGGTACAGGCGCGGCATTCATGCTTTGGTGGCGGGCATGTGTGAGGCGGATTTCTCTGGCTATCCTGATTGCCGTAAAGATACCCTGGACGCGACCATGCAGTCTTTGTCCTTGGGTATGGATACGAAATTTGTTTTGCACACGCCATTGATGTTTTTGTCAAAGGCGGCCGCATGGGATTTGGCGCAAAAATTAGGGGGCGATATGCTGGTGGAAATTATCAATCAATATTCCCACACCTGTTATATGGGCACACGCGGGCAACGCCATGATTGGGGTTATGGTTGCGGTACATGTCCGGCTTGTGTTTTGCGGCTCAAAGGCTGGCAAGTCTACAAAAGCGGTGCATTTAGCCGATGACTTATTCCGTCAAAGAAATATTCCTGTCGGTACAAGGCGAGGGCGCACATACGGGGCGTGTTTCGGTATTTATCCGTTTTAGCGGCTGTAACCTTTGGTCGGGCCGGGAGCAAGACCGGGCCAAGGCCGTGTGCAAATTTTGTGATACCGGGTTTGTAGGTACGGACGGCCTGGGCGGCGGCCAGTTTAAAACGGCGATAGATTTAGCCGATGAAGCCCTGTCCTATTGGCCCAAGAAACATGGTGATAAAGACGGTGAAAAATGGGTGATTTGCACAGGCGGGGAACCATTATTGCAACTGGACGTAACCTTGATTGGCGCATTACATGCTGCCGGTTTTAAAATCGCGGTGGAAACTAACGGTACGCTCAATGCCCCGGACGGAATTGATTGGCTATGTGTCAGCCCGAAAGCAGACGCCAAACTTAAGCAAACCAGCGGCGATGAATTAAAACTGGTTTATCCGCAAACCGAAAATAAACCTGAAGACTTTGCCCATCTGGATTTTCAGGTGTTTTCTTTACAGCCCCTAGATGGTAAAAATGACGGTAACAATAACGACACCCACAATCTAAACACTATGAGGGCCGCCTTCGCATATTGCCTCAACCACCCACTATGGCATTTAAGCCTGCAAACCCATAAATATCTGGGTGTTCGCTAATTTATCTAGGTAGTGTACTCATAAACTCAGGCCACAATGGAGCTAAATATGCGAAAATATGCTAGGAAAAGGGCGAAAGACGGGCTTTCTGCCCGGCTGAGGTCTTTGACGACGCAGATTGAAGCAGATTTAGCTCCGAGTTTGCGGACAACCCTGCATGGCCACTTTGCCCACTTGGTGCGTTGTAAACTCTTGAAAATGCTAGCATTTCCTGCGAATTTACGCCTGCCAAGTGAACAAATTGACTCATGCCATTGTGGCCTGAGTTTATGAGTACACTACCTAAACGATTTTGCCACTTTGCGGGCGAATTTATCTATGGCCCGGTCTGCGTCAGTCCAGGTGCCACGGCCATCAGCAAAGCTAATATCGGTTTCGTACCAGCCATAGCTGACATTGCCCTGTTCGCCGTCCGCATTCGTTAAACTGCCTTCAAATTTGGCACCACCAATGCCGAAGCTGCGCATGGATAATGAGGTGGCTTTGGACATCTGGTTAAATGTCGGGCGGTTGGGTCTGGCATCGGTTATCACCAGATTAAGCACGGTGGGGGCATCATCGCTGATCGTGAAACCACGTTTTTCAAGCCGGTACTGCATTTTGGTTTTCAGACGTTTTGTCAATCTGTCCAAATCTCTTTGCCCAAAATACCCATTATTGGCAAAACCGTTCCTGCGGTCTCGCGATTTAAATTTGTCGCGAATATCAGTGGAGAGATTGTCTGCGCGGTAAGCCAGATTTTCGCCCAGAGTTACATTGATGCTGACGGGTGTTGACGGCACTTGCATTGTTGATGCGAACGGCGTTCGGTTGCCCGCCGTGGCCGTGCTGGATACGGCCATAGCACCTGCACTTACGGCCAATGCCAACAAGGTTGTTGTTGCGATTTTTTTCATAATTGCCTCCAAATTGAGAACTCTCTCAACATATGGGTACCACAATTACGGTTTTGTTACAAGTGGTGGAGGCGGGGTAATGAGTTACAAATTGGAAAGGTTCTAAAAACCAAGATTTAAAAATCAACCTCTAAAAACATCGACCAAAATGTTGACAATATTCGCCGCACCCTGGGCCTGGTTGATATAGGCATCAACTTCGGAGCGTTGCATGGTGCGGCTGACGGTCACGACTTTGCCGGACAAATCCACGACCTGGGTTGTGACGGTCAGGACTTTAACGCTGGTATCAAGCGCAGCATTGGTGACTTTCACTGGCACTTTGGCGACATTATAAAGACCTTTTCCCGTGTAATATGTGCCCTTTGTGGCAAACATGCCGGTGGTGTAAACAACGGTTCCAGCACTTTTTCCAGTATAATACACGCCTTTCCCGGCCAATTCTCCGGTTTTGTAAACCGCTTTGAACGGCAGGGATGCGACTTTCCCAGTGGTTTTGGCCACAGCACAACTGCCTAATAATCCGCTCACGCCAACTATGATCAATAGAGTTTTCCCCATGTTTATGTCCATGTCCCAGTCCTTGAAAAATTTATTGCAACCATATACCCAAGACGCTTATAAAGCTTTAACCCGCACCCAATACAACAGGATTACTCAGGTTATAGTGTAGATATTTGGATCAATTTGCTTGGATCAATTGGCTCTGAAGCTATCACCAAGATTATAACTGACCCCAATGTCAATGGGTAAAGCACTGCGGATTTGCTGCACAAATACGCCGATTTCTGACAAGCTACTGCGCGGCACGAAAATAATATCACCACGTCTGAGCTGCATATTATCAGCATATGAGCGGACATTTCGCAGACCGGCTTTGTGGTTGATCACCCGCATCATCAGGCCGCCGTTGGGGGCGCGGCGCAATATAGCCACTTCGCGGGTTTTTGCAGACGGCAGGAACCCGCCCGCCATTATAATAGCTTCCAGTGAACCGATAGGGCCGGTGAGGGTATATGTGCCTTGTTGGCCAACCTGGCCGCCCACATAAATGTTTTGTGGGGCAAAGGCCCGGCTGGTGATGGCAATGGTCGGATCCCGTAATTGTTTGGACAATTCTGCTTTGAGGGCTTGCTCTATCCAGGCAAGGGGTTTGCCTGCAGCCATAATACTTCCCGCCATAGGCATGGTAATGCGTCCATCTGGTGCTACGGTTAGGGACCGCGATAATTCCGGCGCTGATTCCACAATAACATCTAACTGGTCGCCGGGGTATAATGTGTATTGAGGCTCGTAATCGACCCAGCGCTGAAACATGTCATAGGGACCGGGTTGGGGCGCACCCGCTTGCGAGGGTTTGGCGTACCGCCCACCGGATTGCCTACCGTATCGATTTGCTGCCCGTAATTTGGGTGCAGCATGGTTGTTTTGACCACCATATTTACGGCCATATCTCTGGTCATATCTTTGGCCATATCTTTGGTCATACCTCTGGGCGTTATGGTTAACACCCGTTGCATTTTGCGCCCCTAAGTGATTCGTTTTGGCGTAAGGGTGCATGTTTGAATTTGCACCACACCCGGCGAGTAATAGCAAAGAAATGGCCACGGCCCCCATAAAAACGCCATTTTTTCCAATTTTATACATATTTACCAACCTTAACGAGGAATTAAACGTGTTTTTTCAACAGTTAACAAAAATGGCTAAGGAATTATTAAATTTTAGCCGCTCAACTGGGGTAACAAATTTGTTAATGTGAGGACGGGTATGGACCAATACGGTCAAAATGGGGGTGGCGGTAATATGCGTGTGCGCGGTGATCACGCGGCGGCGGGCAATATCCGTTTATCTGCTGTTCCGGCCTCGATTGCCCGACAGATAAAGTGGATGATTCCGCTGTTTCTGGTTTTGGTACTTCTAAGCTTCTGGTTTACCCGTAATATCAAACGGCAATATATCGCTGACGGGCGGGTGTTGGTGTTACTGGGTAGCGATTATGTCTATAATCCGGTAACGGGTGTTGGCAATGTCGGGAGCCCGTTGACAATCACAACTGATCAAGTGGTGCTGACCGAAATAGGTATTATCAAAAATTCGGCTATCATTGACCAGGTGACCAACAAGATGATTGCGTCCCCGGCCAACGGGGGTGTTGGCGGCGAACGCTTTGCGCCCAAATTGTACGAACGATGGGTAAAAGCAGGGGCTGAGGACAAGGTGGACCGCTGGAACGATTTGGTTAAATCCGTAGACACGTCCTATGCGGTTATCCCCTCGCCAAAATCATCGATAGTCGATTTGGTATATAAACATCATGACGGCGAGGTCGCAGTTAAAACCCTGGATACTTTAATGACGGCTTACGGAAATTTTCGAAAAGAAAAATTCGTCAATTCAAAAACCCCGTTGGTGGAGAAGCGCCGTATAGACACGGAAGAACAATTGGCGGCAATCGAGGTTAAAATTCAAGCCGTCCTCAATAAACACGGCATTTCGGATTTTGTCTCCGAGCAAATCGGTGTGCAGACGCGGGCCGAAGCCTTGCGGGCACATCTGAATACATTAACGGGTAGCCTGGCGGCGGCGGAAGCGGCTTTGGCGGCCAGTGAAGACCAGTTACGGGCGCTCCCGCCGACCATTGATCTTTATGTGGAAGACCGGGCGTCACAGCGCCTGGCCCAGGCCGAGCTTGAGAAACGACAATTATTGGCCAAATACCTGCCGACCAGTAGTCCGGTTCGCAAGAAAGAGGCGGAAATCAAAGAGCTGAAAGCCCAAATCAACAGCAATGGCGGCAGGCCCAGCGGTGGTCGCCGGGTTGGGCCAAACCCTGTTTATCAAACGCTTCTGACCCAACGCAATACATACCAGGCCAATGCAGATAGCTTGCGCGAGCAAGAAATCGCCTTGGAAAAGCAGTTAATCGCAGTGGGTGCCAAGGTTAAGCGCATGCGCCAACTTGCGCCTGCCTATACCAATCTTGTGCGTGAAAAGACCATTATCGAGGCAAGGCTTGAAGGTTTGCAAGCCCGCGAAACCGAAGCCCTCGTCAACGAAAAGCAAATCGAAAGCAGCGACAATATCAAATTCATCACCCGCCCGAGCATACCGCGCAAGGGTCGCAATATGAAAAAAATCCTGTTTGCACTCGGCGTAATGGGCTCTTTGTTTAGCGTATTGATGCTGGCTTTGCTGCGCGTATTTCTTGACCCGCGCATTTATGGCCCCGGCCCACAAGCCCGCCAAAGGCAAGGGGAGGGATATGAAACTGACCAAGGCTATTATGGGGAAATCCCACAAGCCGTTCCGTTTGTGCCAGAGGCCGCTCCCATGCCGGCTTATATGCCGGCGGCTTACAACGAAGATGGGCAGCAAGTTTATGAACCAGGCCATGCCGTAGATCCTTATGGAGGGCAGATCCATGATCAGGCACAAGCTCAGGCCCATATGGCTGGCGCGCAACCCCAGCCATACGGCGCGCAAATATATGCTGACGGCAGTTATGGGGGTGTCAGTCCCTATGCCGGTACACCTGCCCAACCATACTCTGATCAGGCTTACCCTGCGCAGGCCTATTCGGAACAGGCTGAATATGCCGGGCCAGACAATAATATACCCGTACTTGGTAAAACCGAACTGGGTAAAACCGACAGGGAACCGTTATAAGTGCGCCTATGGATAATGCACAAAATTTACAATCCGTCTGGCAGGATTTGTCGAAAGACAAACGCGTCGACGGACGTGGTGCGATTTACGCATTTACCTCGCCGTCCACAGGCGTCGGTACATCCTATGTAGCGCGCACGATGGCTCTATTGGCTGGCGCGCATTTGCATAGCGAAAAACAGGTACTAATTGTTGATATGGATATTCAGAACAATGCCCAATCGAACTGGTTTTTATCGCCCGAGGCACAGGTTCAATACGGAAGTCCAATCGGGCCATATGATGCCTGCTTCGGCACCGTGCCGTTTTGGCGGGTCACCCCGTCCATGGTCGATGATCACGGCCAAAATCTGACTGATAGCCATTTTATGAGCCTCCATACTGTGGATGCTGCCCATATAACTGTTACGCGGTTCCAGTGGGAGCAATTTAGGCAAGGCCAAAACGTACATATACAAAACGCCCGGGCTTATTGGCATAAATTACGGGATTATTTTAGCGCTATATTTGTTGATGTTCCGGCCCTTGACCGGGCGGATATTATCAGCTCCATCTGCCCCGAAGCTGATAGCACGATTTTGGTATGCGCCACGCAAGACGCACAGTCCCAGGCTCTCGGTGATGCTTACCGTAAAATAACATCTCTAAACGGCCATTGTTCCGGTGTGATATTCAACGAAACACCAGCACAATTTTCCGGCTACGGAGGCGGCGCATGAGTTATTCTGGAGTGCTATTGGGCGCAGATTATAGCGGCAATGTGTCCGCACGAAACCGTATGGCCAGCAGGTTGTTATATTGGGCCGAAGAGTTCATTGTCTTTATCTTGATATTTCAATTTTCTACCGCGCTGGTGGCCTTGTTGTTGACAGACCCCAATGATCTGGAATCCAAGTCCAGCCTGGCGAGAAACCTGTGGTATCCGGGCTATTTTATGGTCTTGTTTTTAACCGTCCGAAACCTGCCAAAACTGGTGCGCACGGCGGTGTTCAACCCGCTTTTGATCTTGGCCATTCTCTGGTGCGGTCTCAGTTATCTGTGGTCCATAGAGCCGGATGTAACCTTGCGCAGAAGCATAGCCTTGCTGATGACCACATTATTTGGCCTTGTTTTGGCGGCCCGTTACGATTGGAATGAACTGGTACACCGCCTGGCGCTTGTATTTTTGGTCACGGCGGTCATCTCTTTAGGTTTAGCGGTATTGGTGCCGCGCCTTGGAGTTATGCAGGAAATCCACCAAGGGGCTTGGCGCGGGGCGTGGCTGGAGAAAAATTCTTTCGGGACACGTATGGCTATGGGCCTGGCTTTGATGATGAGTGCATTTGCCATGCAGCCAAAACGCTGGTGGGTGTGGGTACCGGCAGGTATATTGTGTTTTGGTCTGGTTGTGATGTCCACGTCCAAGGCGGCATTGCTTGCGGCTTTGGTCGCAATCGCTGGTTTTTTGGTGATTAGGGTGTTTCGCCGTTTTCCAATTCTGCGCATTCCGGTTATGTATAGTGTTGTTGTCGGGATTGGCGTGTTTGGCTTTTTGATCACTTTCATGCCGGATATGATGTTTGACATCATTGGCAAGGAACGGACTTTAACCGGGCGGACGGATATTTGGCAGGCACTGGTATTGGCCATCAAGGAAAAACAATTGCTTGGCTATGGGTATGGGGCGTTCTGGCACGACACAAATGGCCCGTCCTATTGGGTGCGTTTTTCTTTGGAGTGGGGTGTGCCAACGGCTCATAATGGCTGGATGGAAACATGGTTGTCTGTCGGTGTTATTGCCGTGATTTTGTTTGGCTTACTATATTTGATCACCGTAATATTGGCGCTGGACAGGTTATACCGGGGCGGGGTGGAGAATTACTGGGTGATTTTATCTACGGTATTGTTTTTAATGATCTCCCTGTCGGAAAGCACCATATTACAACAAAACGATTTAAGCTGGGTGGTCTTCGTAGCCACCTCAGCCAAATTGTTCGCGTTTTCCCCTGCTTACTGGCGTTCCGTCAGTAATAGCCCTAATGAGCGTGGGCGAGCTTTAAGGTAAGCGCGGTGTAATCAGAGTGATAAACGCCGTCCGGTTTGTCGGGAAGGGTAATCCAGACCGCTGTCAACATGGCGACATCCTTATGGTCAGCGTTGATTTGAACCAAACCGTTAACGTCGCTCACCGTCGCAACACCTTTGCCGTCAACCCCGTAAATCACCACGTCCTGGCCAGCCAATGGCTTGCCGTCCAGCAAGAGCACAAAATCTCTGTCACCGGATTGAGTTGCAACAAATTCAAGTTTTTGGCCCACGGGTTTGTATTTTTCGCCCGCACCTTCTTTGCAGGTTTCGACGCAGATAAAAGTTTTGGTGTGTTTGTTATAGCTGCGGTTTAAGGCTGGAGTGCCGGGCAGATCATTGAAAGCTTTGCGAACCGTGTCGCTGGCCCCAATTTCGTCCAAATAGCCTTCAGTGTCTTCGGGCTTTATGGCGCCAGATCTAGTTTTGCTGCTCATGGCGACAACACCGAAACCGGATGTGTTTGCGGGGAATTCCATGTTCAAAAAGGTTTCGTTTTCAGCCAAGGTAAATGTGTCAATCTTTTTACCCCCCAGGACAGCAGAGCTAAAAGCTATCCTGTCCTTGCCTGGGCCAAATTCCAGTTTTGGAAATGCCAATGCACTGGTCAGGGCAACCTCAATTTTATCCCCTGATTGCCACATAAATTTGGCGGGCCATAAAAAGGTTTTATGGGCAAATGCCGGTGCGGCAAATAATGTAACAGCCAAGACGGTGCTGGCAAAAATACGGTTGCGAAGCAATTTGGGGGATATATTGGTCATCTGGTTCTCCTAACTGGTTTTGGAGAGAAGCTAGAGAGAAGATTGTACCTTGTCACGAAAAAAAATACAGAACCTAAAACACTTTGTTGTCGATCACAGCCGCCCCGTATAGTTTAGGCGTAAAGCCCCCGAACCATAAAACTTTCCCGGCCCCGCTAGAAGATTTGGCCAAATAATGAATATAGGACGGCTTGCCCAATGCTTTTGTCAGCAAGGCCAGGGGGGTAAAGGCCGTATATTGCACCGCTCCGACCAGCATCCATTTTACCACGCCGAGCCAGTTTTTGTTTTCGGCGGCTTCCTGGCTGGGGCTTTGGCCATTGGCAAAGCTTCTGATCTTGACATATGCGGGTGTGGCGCGGTGGGGGCGGATGTCCTCATAACATTTTGCGCCCCGCGACCAGGCGATGTGAATGCCCTGGGCTTGCAACTGGCCGAACAACATATCGTCTTCCCCGCCAGTTTCGTTCATATGGACGCTAAACGGCGGTGTTGGCAAGGCGCATAATTTGGTGTCTAGCAGTGAATTGCCGCAGCCAAAAAACTCGTCCAAAACACCCTCGTCCATAGCCGGGCCAAAGCGCGAGAAAAAACGGGCGTAATAATCGTTATAGATTGAACGGCCGGGAATGCGGGCTATGGTCGGGACGAAGGCCAGGCCAGCTTTGTATTTTTTTGCGGTTGCGAGCAATGCTTCGAGCCAGGCCTCGCCCGCTTCCTGGTCATCATCAAGAAAAGCCAGATACCGGCCCTTCGCCGCCTTTAATGCCCCATTGCGGGCGTTGGAGACGCCGGGCCGGGGGATGTGTAAATAGCGAATATTTACGGATGAAGTGGCGGCAAATTTTTCCACATAAGCTTTTGCGCCCCCCGCAGGGTCATTGTCAGCAACGATAATTTCCATAGCCAAATCGCCCGCATTTTGCCCAACCAAACTCGCCAACGCAATTTGCAAACCTTCCGGTCTGCGAAATGTCGGCAGAATAATTGAAACACCGTCTTTTACGAAATTAGCCATATGTGTTCTCCAGCATCTTAAAAGCTTCCCCAACGGGCAGCACTAGCGCCCCGCTTTGCTTGACTAGGCTCATGGTTTTTAGAAATTCTTCTGTCGTTACCCCCCACTCGCTTGGGTTTTCCCGCACATCATGGGTGAACAGAACCAACCAACCGGGCCGTTTTTTAAGACCCTCTATCAACCCCAAGCTATGATCCAGTTTTGCACCGCAAAACAAGGGTGCGGCTTTCAGGCAATTTAAATCCGTACGGCCTCTATTTACGCCGGGCATTACCCCGCGCATGGTCTTGAAATGATTGGCCAGCAATGATTTATTGGAAATATTGGTGGTGCCGTAAGGCCATGCAAAATGTTCAACGGGTTTCTTTACGCCCATATCGGTTAAGGCAATATTGTTACGGGCTATCTCGGCCAGCACTTGTTCTTGGGGGCTTTGCCCACAGTCCAGATGTGAATAGGTGTGCCCGGCTATTTCGTGGCCTTTTGCTTGCAGGTGCGCTAAATCAGCTTTGGTAAAATGGTCACCGTGGTGGTTGTGAATGCCTGCCAAACCTGCTGCCACATAAAATGTAGCGCGCCATTCATGCTTTGCCAGCATATCCGCACCCTCATACAGGGCACTCCTTGGGAAATCGTCAAATGTGAAACTGACCATGGGCCGGTCCAGAGAAATCCGGATGTCACGTCGGGCCCGCAGGGGTAATAGTTTGCGCGATATTTTGCCCTTCAGGGACGTGGAGGGTTGGTAGGGTATATTCATGGCAAGGCCTTCGATGATTTGGCCTTCGATGATTTGGCTTTTATGGACATGGCCTTCACTGACATGGCCTGAGCGTACCAGGACGCCCGCCATAATTTAAGAGCTATGAGCCGGATTTTTGTTGGCACGAGGGTTGAACGCACAAGGGTTTTGAGCATTGGCCGCATCAGTTTTTGCCCCGGTACATGTCTAAGCCTTTGGCTCATTTTGTACAGGGTAAGCGTTTTTGCCAAATCCGGATGGGCGGAGGTGAAACGTATGTAATTGGCGGCGCTGTCTTTGAAGCGGCCTAAGAGCGTCTCCGTGGTTTCCAGCCCGAGATGCAAGGCCGGAATATTGGCGTGTTTGAGCCTGTATTTTTTTACCGTACGGGCGGCCCATTCGCTGTCCTCCCAGCCCCAGCCCGTAAAGCCGGTATCAAAGGGTTCGGCGTCCAAAATATGAGCGCGGACGCATAAATTGGAGGAACACACATATTGGGCGCCGTTTTTACTACGCTGCGCCGCGTCCAGACAATCGGATGTTTTGGAAAAGGCCCGGTGCAGCTCCGTCTCGGGGGACTGTTTGCGGTTCGGTACGCTAAACCCGCCAAAGATGATGTCAGCATCTCCCGCTTTAATCAAAGCCAGATAGTCAGCCAAAAATGTGACTTCCTGGGGCCGCATATCAGCGTCGAGAAACAACACCCAGGGTGCCAGGGCTTTGGACTTCAAATAATTGCGGGCGGTTGAACGACCTTGGTTTTGTGCTGCGAAGAACAGGCGAATAGCGGCAGTGCTTTTGTCCGCAGCGTGCTCAAGGCGTGTATTGACATTGACGTCATTGGTGCCGTCGTCATAGAGCAATATTTCTACATTGTCAGATTCAGGGCCAACGGCTTGCGCTTGCACCAGTAAATCACTGAGCAATAAATTCGGGTCGTCGTGGTAATAGGGCACCAATACCGATAAAGCTGGAGGCGGGCCTGATTTTGCCGCTTTGTTTTCGTATGGCTTTATCATGGCAGTGGCTCCGGCTCTGGTTCAAGCTTGGAAGCACCTAATTTGTCGTTAATTTTATCTCGCAATTCTTTGAGCAAAGTTCGGCAATTGGCGGTGTTGAGTGTTAATACCACAAGCCCGTATATGAGCGCGCCAACACCGGCCTTGGTCAGCAATTCCAGCACATCGGGTAATTGGTCAACCAAATCCGGGAGCGCCAAAACTGCACCTGCCATAACGGCGCAGGCAAAGGCGGTTTGTACCAATGCTTTTAAAGGCAATGGCAAAGGGAATGATCGTCTTGCCACGACAAAGCAAAGAACCAGACCAATACCGTAAGCGATCAAGGTTGCCCACACCGCACCGCTTAACCCATGAAGCGGGATGAGCCAGATATTGAGTGCGACATTGATGATAACAGGCGGGATCATGGTCATGGCCAGAAGCCCGGTCTTGCGTGACAGCATAAAGGCGCGTTGGGCATAATAGGCAATAAAGCCGTTCATAACCCCGACAAATGCAATCCACGGCATAATCTTTACGGCTTCCGCCCGCACGCTTTCGCCCAAGATAAACCCGGCAGGTTCCGCTACCAATGCAATACCGGTAGCGGCGGGCAGTATCAGCAATAGCAATATTTCTCCGTAATTCTTCAAAACCTTTTTGGTGGTCTCCAGCCCGTCTTGTTCAAGGGTGGTAATGGCAATGGGCGTAATGGCCATAGCGATCCAGATAAACAATACATCCAAAGACCGGTTGGCCAGATTATAGCCGGCATTATATTGCCCGACCGCCAAATCGTCCATGAAATATTTGATGAAGAACAAATCGCCCTGGGACAAAATATAGCTCAGCATCAAGGCAAAACATATGGGCATGCCGTAGGTGAAATACTGTTTTATGCGAGCTTTTTCTATCCCGCCGCTGCGCATACGCTTGAGCATAAACGGCAAGTCCACCAATATAGCCAGCCCGCTCGCGGCCATGATGCCTATAAAAGGCGCGACCTCGCGCAAAGGTGTGACTAAAATGAGAATGATACCCAGACCAAACCCGAACAGGCTTTGAGATGAATGAATAGCACTAAAGCGGCCAATGCGGTGGGCGGCTTTGTGGGCCTCGATGCCGATATTATAAATCAGCGTCAAACAGTTGGAGGCCAGAGCAAAGGCCAAAATGGTTTTCATCGTGTTTTCAATGGGCAAGATATAGACAATACCCATAAACAGCGGCAGGCCGATAATGGCCATAATTACGGCGGTAATATAGCTGGTTTTAAGATGCGTAGCCAGTTGTCCGCGCCGCTCGGCCCGCGCGTAAAACCTGGCCATTGCCGCTTCAATCCAGGTGAAAAACACCATATGAATAAAGTGCAGGCTGGCGATAGCGAGGGCGTAGCGGCCAAACTCTGCACCGTCAAACAGGCGCGTCAAAATGGCTATAGTGCCAAAGCTGATAATAATATTAGCCAGATTGACCGGAACATATCCAAGTATTTGCCGCAAGATCATGATGTTCTCCTCATGACATACGCCTAGCGGTCGTTTTCGCTGTCGCCGAGCAAGCAAGGCAGGGTTTTTACCATAATCATCAAGTCGAAAAACAGCCCCGAGCGTTCAATATACTCGATGTCCAACTGCACCCGTCTGGCCACACTTTTCGCATCATGCAAAGGCCCGCGTGAGCCGTTAATCTGTGCCCATCCGGTCAGGCCGGGTTTGACTTTGAGGCGGTGGGCATATTCGTCGACCAATTTATAGGTTTCAATATTGCCCGTATGCATGCCTACGGCATGGGGGCGCGGCCCGACCAGGGACATATCGCCCATCAGGACATTAAGGAGTTGCGGTAATTCGTCCAGGCTGGTTTTGCGAATAAACCGCCCGACACGGGTCACACGGGTATCGCCGGCGACCACTTGGGACTTGGCGTCCTTGTCCTCGTCCTCGACTTTTAAAGACCGGAATTTGAACACATCAAACACCCGGTTGTTAAAGCCTTGGCGCTTTTGCTTGAACAGAACCGGGCCAGGACTGCCGAGTTTAATAGCAAGGGCGATAAGCGCCAATACGGGAGCACCGAACAATAGCGCACTGCCGCTGATAACAATATCCACCATGCGTTTGGTGAAAATCTGGCGACTTGAAAACGGTGTGCCGGTTATTTCCCGCGTACCAATTTCGGCAATCTGGCTCAGGCGTTGCTGCACATGATCAAGATGCTCGAACTCATCGACCACAAAAGCAATCCGGTTGGGTAATTTGCGCACCTGGCGAACAAAGGCATTTTTGCGGGCTTCGGCAATAGACGGCAGGGTGACGATAATCCTGTCCACATAGGGCAAGGCGTCCCATTCCAGCATGTCCTCGATGCGCCCAACCACAGGTACACCGTGAATATTATGGGGGGCGCGTGACAGGCGTTCGTCAAATATCGCCAGAATATTCAGCTCGCGGGTACGGGCGTTTTCTTCGATCAGCCGCCTGGCGGCATCCGTAGCGCCCAGCATGATAATCGTCGGGATAAGTTGGCCGTTTTTATGTTGATTTTTGATCCAGTAAAAATACAAGCTATGTAAACCCAACAAAGCCGCCGTAGCCCAAAGCCCCGACTTGGCGAGCGCATCAGGCAAAAACGTTTCCGGTTTTGCTATTAAAGCCACAGCCAGCCAAACCCCCAATGCGGCGGCGGCACCCAGCAGAACTTTTTTCATATGGTCGCCATAGGTCTCCGCCGGGGAGAAATGGTGGGCCTTGGTTAAATAAAGGGCGATGAAAAACCCGGCCGCTCCGGATAAACCTGCCATAATGGGCGCCAGCAAAACCTTGTTGTTGACGCCAATATAGCTGCTCCAAATCGAGATCAGGATGACTGCCGTAACAAACACAGCATCGATAAAGCGCAAGGAAAATCGTACAACCGCCATATTACCGGTTTGCGCCGGAAACCGGATATCAGCAAGTCGCACCCGCGGTTTGGCTTCGCTTTCTTGAGGGCGTTGCCCCGTCCTTTTGGTAAAAGCATCCAGAGTTTCCACTTGCATTTGCGGCATTTCAGGTGCCGTGTTTATAGCCGCGCCTGTTGTCTGCTTTGTAGGAAATTGAGCCGGGCCCACACCCGGGTTTTTCATTTGTACCATTTCATCCACCACATTGTTTCGTTATATCTATCCCAATAGGGGAAATATTTTGTAAACATCATGGTGTTTATGTGGGGTGAAAGGAGGTCTGTGTCGCGAAAATTTCAGGGAGTTGTGTTGAAGTGGGGCACATGTCTGTTCTTATGGTTAAGATCAGGCTAATTTAGGCGAAACTGGTTTCTTTTAAAAAAACATCATTTCTGTCTTGCAGGAGCGCCGCGCTTGCGCTAATTCCCCGCTCGGAGACGTGGCCGAGTGGTCGAAGGCGCTCCCCTGCTAAGGGAGTATGGGTCATAAGCCCATCGAGGGTTCGAATCCCTTCGTCTCCGCCATTGCCTTTCCCTAAGCTGTTGAATTGTATGGTTTATTGTACGGGGAGTAAAATCTGTTCCCACTTTTGTTCCCACTTGCGGAAATATTAATCTTCAGATGAGGCGCGTTTTAATCAGCTTGTATGACATTCACTGAATTTATTTGGTTCTATGATTCGCTAAACCTCCCACTGGCTAGGTGTACAGTCCCCGAGTTAGGTGGTTTGGATTCTGTTTTAAACCTTTTTATAAGAGGAAAGCTGCGCATTATGCCGTGATGAAACCATGTTCCTCTCGCGGTCATTTTGGAGTATTTTATCGGAAAGATTATCGCGCTGAAAGCTTGATAATATTAGCGTAATTACGGTCAACTTTGATGTCGCCGGTTGTCCGTCGTCATATAAAATGGCACAGATTTAAGTCTGTGCCATAAGTGCTGACGTCAGACAGAGTGCGTTGCGCTGTTTTCAAATTTGTTATTCTAGCTGTGATATGGCTATCCCAAAATATAAATTTGAACACCGGTAGTCCAAGCCTTGTAGTAACCGTTTAAAAAAGTAGTAAATCAACCCAAATAAACTGTGTCCCATTATCTATATTGGACAAAACTGCAATACCTTGTTACTAAGTAGAGAGTTAAGGCCTACAAAATTTCGATAAAGAAGAATATTTTTTAGAGGCGGAACATGTGTGTGCATAGACAGATCCAAACAGGGCAGTGTGATGTATAAATTTATTTACAACTTATTTCGTGCTAGTTTACTTTCAACAATAATTATGATGGTGCAATTATCTCTACCGGCTTACGCAAAAGAACTTTATCCCAATGTCTTCTTTGCGGGCGTAGCAATATCAGGTAATGCAAAAGATACCCTAACTGACTTTCCATTATTGTCACAGCTTGTAATGCGCCCCGACCAAACCAACGTTGAGGTGGCTCATATAATTCAAGTCATAACCCAAAATATTAAATCTGACCCCAACTTGCCTATTAGCCTTGAACAGGCCTCAACCTCTGAGGAAAGCATCGCTGTGGCATTGGTCTTTACTTGGGAAAACCAAGCTGTGGATAGGGTGGGGTCTTCAATGCGTCTGACGGTCGATATTCATGCTCAGGCTCTATTTTTTGATTACGCGACTAAGCGCATTATACGTTCCTATCCCTTTGCTTTTCAGCACATTGATGCATTTGAGAGCCCGCCATCTGCAACCGAAATAGAGAGAAATTTCAAAGAGCTCCTATATGGTGAAAATGGCATTACCACCAAATTTATTTCGATTCTCCGGTACGCTAACGACCTCAGTCGAGCAGACAGTGTATATATCAAGGTAGCGGTGAATGAGTTGGATATGAAAGCACGTAATAGCCTTATATCCACAGGCTTATCGATAGCCGACGTAACTGATACTGTGGGGCGTACGTTCAGCCAGTACCTATCAAAGAATGCTGGAATCCCCATTCTGCCTTATGCTAAGGATCAAGCGATTGGCGGTAAGATGGCTGCGCAATTCGCCGATGGCACTATTTTTAATTTTGAGATACCGAGTCCGGACTTCATCTTCGAAATCACGATGAAAGAATTTCGAGAAAAACTACTTAGCACTAAGCAGTCTGGTAATTCATATGGGTTTGCGGTTTATTATAAAATAAAGCTTTTTCAACCACTCACGAAGAAAATTTACTTATCAAATACTTATCGCTCTCCGGTTGTTGCGACGTTTCCTATTACAAAAAAATCTTACAATTCAGCAAAGTGGTTTCATAATTCCGTCTTCTCGCTCTCAGATAAATTTACAAGTAGCATTGTCGCCAGAGATAAAAAATGGCTTGCAAAATGGGGGGTGCAAGACTATGATAAGATGCAAATACAAGAAACACTTGATGTAATAGAAAAAGCAAAATAATGCCATCTACTATTGCTCGGTCAGGGTATAGGGGGGATTTAATGAAGTCGTTATATTTTTTAGTGGTGATTTGGGCTTTTGCGTTAACTAACCCTGTGTCTGCTTTTGCTCAATCTTTGGCCATTCAAGGTGTTGCGTCTTACCAAAAAAACTCCAAAAAAATTACTGCGTTGGAGACCGAACGCCTTAAGTCACTTGCGCTTAATGATGCCCTTACACGATATTCTGGAAATTTTTCACTTACACAGCAGCAGTTATTCACTCAAAAGCAAACGCAAATAAGGTCGAGTATTTATAGCTATTTTTCGTCTGTGACAGTGCTAGATTTATCTTATGACAAAAAAACAAATACACATCAAATGGTTGTTCGTGGTTTGTTGAACTCGGCCAAATTGAACGGCGCTTTAAACGCTGTGTCTGAAAGACAGCTGTCAGTTTCTAGTGAAACTACATTGATGACGGTTCTATTTATTGCTCGCGAAACATCACAAAAGCAAATATACGACCAAGACCGGACAACAATATCGGAAAATGAATCTGCTCGTGAAAATTCTCAAAGTGTTGAGGGCGGCCAAAACAACCAAATATCAAGCAGATCAACGGTTTTCAGCGAAACTAACAACGAAACATCACAAGATAAATCTATCTATGTTTCGCGTACTGGCGGAAGTACCTTTATAAAAGAAGATCGGCCAATTTATGTTAAATCCACATCGGAAAAAATTAGTTCATCTATGTCCCAAATACTTGCAGACAACCATTTTGATATAGCTGAATTTAAACAATTAATTGCTGAACCAGAATGCCAAATACCGAGTGAGCAAGTTATTAACGATGAATTTTCACAAGCCGACGAATTGTCTGCGGTTGTTTTTTCCAAGGTCATAAAGGGAGCAAGGCGTTGCGAATTAGATGCCATCGTGATAGGCACCATGGATGCGGGCGGCACCACTACCGATCCGGTAACGGGGAATAAGCGTGTTAATGTTTCAGTTCGCTTAAAGGTTTATACCCTCAAATCACGTTTTGCGAAAACCGTTGCATCGATTGGGCCTGTTCAATTTTCTGGTCTTGGTCGTGACCGTAATGAAGCAATTAATAATGCCGTTAACCTTGCGTCTCAGAGCGCTGCAAAAACAATAGTGTCTTCTTTGCGAGCAAAGGGATATTGAGCTTCTTAGAATTAATAGTACCAACCATAATGTTTAGGAGATCACATGTTCATTTATAATAGGCTCAAGATTTGCAATTATTTTGCTTTCACTGTTTTTTTTGCATTTTTGGCGTCTTCGCCAGCGCAAGCCCAACTTAATGGCCTTAAGGGCTTACTCGGGAATAAAGGTGGCGATGTGGCTAACCTTTTGTCTTCAAAAGACCTGAAGGCTGGCTATAACGAAATCACCTACAACTTTGTTGACGCGTCAAAAAACATGCTCACGGCTCATGCAATAACCTTAGAAGCTTTGGGGCATAAAGAAAAAGCTGCAGAATACGCCCTTATTGCTGAAGGACTGTCAGCTGGGGATTGTAAGTCAAGCTGTGTAAAAAAGACGTTAATTGTATCTAAAGAAGCCAACGCTGAAGCATTACGCGCCATGGAAACTAGCGAAGAAATTGATGAAGAATCCAAAAAGTTGCTTTCTACTGCGGTAGAGCCCTATCTTCGAGGTACAATCCTTGCAGCAAGGCTACCAGCACAATATTCTAATTGGATAAACAATGCGAAGAACGGATTATCGAGTGTAAAATCCAACCCTATCAAGGCTAGAAAATACATCAAAATTGCAAGACAAATTCCGGAGGTTGCCAAAGTTTCCGCTGCACTACCAAGTCTTATAAAGAATTGGTCATCCACAACCAAAAATTTTTCAAAGCTTGCTAAAAAATCAGGTGTAGACACCAAGTCACTAGATGAAAAAGTTAGTGAGGAGTTTTGATCAAACTAGGGCGATTATCAGATTTAATTGTGTTGAGGTGTTTGTGCGTAATATAAAAATATTGCAGTTTTTCTTTTTATTATCTCTTATGCCAATAGGTGCTTGGGCACAATTAGCATCGATTACCCCTTCTGAGACCACTTCTCAAACAGTGGAAGCTACTGGGTTTGGCGGGTCGTTTGAAGAGGCGCTCTCTCAGGCATTAATTTTGGCTGTAGGTACGGTAAACGGAACCCGAATTCCAGTAAAGCAGGAACGAAAAATCCAAACACAGGTGTCCTCGAATGCATTCCGTTTACGAGCAAAAATTGGCACATTTGTCCTTAATGCTGATTATGGCAACGCGCCTAACAGGTCGGAGTCCAAACCGAGTTTCACATTACAAATGCCTGGAGATATCTCAGGATTCAAGGTTATTTCTGCAAATAGTAACACTCCTGATACAAATGGAATGTCTTTTGAGGCCCCATCGTCAAACTGGGTCGTGAAAATATCAGCTACTGTTTCGAAGAATGCAACCTATAGGCCATCAGCTGTAAGCGGGCGCATAAAATTGGGAATTATGCCATTGAGGTATAATTCCCAGAAAATTAGTACATCTACAGCAGAGATTGTTGTACATGAATGGCGCACTACGATAGTGAAGCAGCTTTCCAAGTCTGGACGTGTAGCAATAGTTGATCGTACTTTTGAGGCAGAAATTGATAATGAACTTAATTTTCTAGTAACAAAAAACATTCGTTTAGATCAAGTAGCAAGATTGCACGAGAGGGTTGGCGCCGATTATATACTCGTTGGATCTATAGATACAGCAAGCATCATCCGTGACATTCGGACAATGAAATTGTCCGGTAAAACCATTGAAGGCCCCGCGAAAGTAAATTTGAAAGTGTCATATAGGCTTATTGAAACTGCGACGGGTGTTATTGAGGTCGCAGAGGATTATACTAAGTATGGCGTTCCCTCTGCTGGATTGAAGAGCTTAACGAGACGTGCTAGTATTGATGCAAGCAAAAAACTACTTACTCGGCTTTTTCCGTTACGAGTTGAGAAAATTTCGGGAAGCACTGCTTATTTAGGGGCCGGTGAGGAAACCCTCAAACCTAATCAAAAATTAAGTGTGTTTCAAATGGGTTTGCCAATAACGGATAGTTACACAGGGGAAGTTATAGGCCGTGAAGAAACTTCAATTGGGACAATAACGGTACGTGAGGTACAGCCACGTATGACTATTGCAGATTTTGATAAGGCGCCTACTTATAATAAAGCTATCACGGATAAGACGGTTTTTTTAGCAAGAATATTAAGTGTCTCGACGAACATAAAGCCAACGGTAAACACTGCACCATATAAGCCGAAACAGAAAAAGCCTATTCCTGCTAGCAAGCCAAAAACAGTAGATGATATTAGAGAAAAATATGAGGGTAGATATTAACTTGTTAGGCTAAAATTAGAAATGCTGATAGGAACAGATAGTTATGAGTACCCCTAAATATGGGGGTATTACCGTGTTCGATTATATGGAAATGTTCTAGGGGTTGCCCTTGGGGTATAACTCGCGGCGAAAACATGGTAAGTGCGGGATGTCGTCACCCGCTCAGTTTGAGATGACAATAAAATGAAGGTACAAGGTGTCTATAAATCTAGGGGCACATCAGACCTCTCCAACCGCACAACGCCTTGGGTCAAGCAGGTTTGTGCCACCATCAAACTCGAAAACTACGCCTAAATCAAGAGGCCGCTTTCCGCCCTTGACAGCTGGAAGGACGGAAGTGTCAAATCAAATCGAAATTCTTACATATTATACTTATAATCGGCCAGACTGTTCTACGTCAGTACACCAGTAAAACCCCGCGAAAAAATCTCCGTTTGAGGTGGAACGGATAGCGGCTAAAACGGTTTCTACGTCTTTGTCTTCGAGCAAAATATCGACCCGCATGCGCGGTACAAAACCAACAACTTTATCTCTGGCAGACAGGAATACATCTTGTTCTGATTGCGTACCGTGCCCCTCCACATGAGTGAAGGTGAAACCTGTTATGCAATCCAAATTGCGCAACAAATCCGACATGTCCTGTTGGGCATTTGCATGTATGATTATGATCAGGTTTTTCATCAAGCATTTCCCTTTTTCGTACCAGGCAATGGGCGCGCGGCTCTAGCAGCAATCCGTCTGCCTCCACCCTCAACCCAAGCATATAATGTGGGCAGCAACACCAGGGTCAGTAATGTCGAGCTAAATAAACCACCGATTACCACCACAGCAAGCGGGCGCTGTAATTCGGAGCCTGGACCTGTAGCAAATAACAAGGGCAATAACCCAAAGCAGGTGAGAAGAGCCGTCATCAAAACGGGCCGCAACCGCCGCTCGGCCCCTTCGCGCACTGCCTGTAAAATGGTATGGCCCGACTGCCGCAATTGATTGAAACATGTTACCATTACCACACCGTTCATTACCGCCACCCCGAACAGGGTAATGAAACCAACCGAAGCTGGTACGGACATATACAGGCCGGATAAATACAGGCCGACAACGCCGCCGATCATGGCGAATGGTATATTTAAAATAATCAGCGCCGCCTGTGACAAGGAGCGGAAGGTAGCAAATAATATAATGAAAATCAGGACTATGGCAATGGGCACTACCAGTGCCAAGCGCGCAGATGCCCGTTGCTGATTTTCAAATTGACCACCAAATGTCACATAATAATTGGGCGGCAGCTTGACCTCGCGTTCAATGCTGGCGCGAACTTCATCGACAAAACCAACGACATCACGGCCCTCCACATTGGCTTGAACCACCACATTGCGCCGGGCCTGTTCCCGGTCAATGGACACGGGGCCGTCGGTTTCGGTAATATTGGTTAGACTGCTCAACCGGATTTGTTCACCGTTTGGTGTAGCCACCCACAGAGCACCAATATCGGCAGGGCTGGCACGGGCGTCTTGGGCGTAGCGCAGCAAGACACCGATGCGCTGATTGTCCTGAATGATTTCGGTCACTACTTTTCCGCCCACTGCCACTTCGATTAATTGATTGATGTCTTCAATGTTAATGCCAAACCGTGAAATAGCTTGGGGTAGAATGTCAATCTGCAGGTAAACCTGACCGGAGAGTTGACCCCTGAAAACATCTATGGCCCCGTCGATATTATTAACCAGCATTTCGATTTTGCGTGACTTCTCCTCCAGTATTGCAAGGTCATCACCGTAAAGCTTGATTGCCATGGTTGCACGTACCCCAGTCAGCATTTCTGAAACCCTCATATCAATTGGTTGGGTAAAGCCAAAATCAATACCAACAAAATCGTTTAGTATATTCCGCAGGTTTTCTTGGTGTTCTTCCAGACTAACTGTCCAATCTTTGCGGGGCTTGGTGATGAGAAAATTGTCTGTCTGGTTTAGGCCCATAGGGTCTAGGCGCAACTCGTCCGCCCCGGTTCGCGATACAACCCCGATAACTTCGGGCAATGCCATCATGGCTTTTTGGTAGGGCGCGTCCAACTCAAGGGAACGCTCCAGAGAAATACTTGGTAGCTTTTCAATAATGATGACCGTGGTGCCTTCATCCATCACTGGCATAAATTCCTTGCCAATACGCGGGAACAACATGGATGCCATAACCAATGCGATAATGGCTCCGCCAACGGCTATGGTGCGGTGCCTCAAGGCCCAGTTCATCACGGGTAAATAGACTTTTTTCAAGACGGTTATGACATGACCCTCTTTTGCCGCGCCGCCTTTCATCAACAAACTAGCTAGCACCGGGATAACCGTGAGTGCTAAGACAAGCGAGCCGATCAGTGCAAAAGAAATCGTAATTGCTAGGGGTGTGAACATCTTGCCTTCAAGGCCGGTCAGGCTGAACAAAGGCAGAAACACAACGATGATAATCAACACCCCGGCAATAACCGGCGTGGCGACCTCCATTGTTGCCCGGTAAACTAAATGCAATTTGTTAACGCCCTTGGGTGCACTGCTTAGCCGAGAGTGGATATTTTCCACCACCACGACGGCCGCGTCCACCAAAATTCCGATAGCAACAGCCAGTCCGCCCAGAGACATCAAGTTGGCCGTTACTCCAAATTGGCGCATCATAATAAAGGTAAACAGAACGGATAGCGGCAATATGAGCGCCACTGTAAGGGCGGCGCGTAAATTCCCCAGCATAATTACCAAGACCAGTAAGACCAAGATTATCGCTTGACCCAAGACCTTTTGCACCGTCCATACGGCGGCCTCAACCAGTTCGGTGCGGTCATAGAAAGGAACAATTTTGATCCCGTCGGGCAGGGAGGGTTTCAAAGCTTCCATCTCGGCCTTGACGCCTTCAATGGTGCTGCGGGAATTGGCACCTTTGCGCAACAAAACTAGACCAGTAACGATCTCGCCTTTGCCGTCCGCCGTAACCGCGCCGTAACGGGTCATTGAGTTGATGCGCACGTCTGCTACGTCTTTCACATGCACGGGGTTTCCATTACGACTGGCTATTGTGATGCTTCTTATATCTTCTAGACCCTTTAACTTACCCTCGGTGCGAACTAGCAATACTTCATTGTTGCGGTTAATTCGGTCGCCGCCAGCATTGCGGTTATTGTTTTCCAACGCCATTTGCACATCGGCGAGTTTTACATTATGGGCCAGCAAAGCATCAGGTTTTGCCACCACTTCAAACACCTTGATCTCGCCGCCCAGGGAATTTACATCCGCAACACCGTCAACAGCGCGCAATCGAGGACGGATGACCCAATCCTGAATACGGCGCAACTCGCGGCTGTCATAGCCAGCGCCATCAATTCGGTACATATAGGCTTCACCAAGCGGGGTTGTGATGGGGCCAAGCCCGCCTTGGGCATCAGCAGGCAGAACGCTCCAGACCTGGCTGAGGCGCTCCGAGACTTGCTGGCGGGCCCAGTAAATATCGGTTCCGTCTTCAAAATCGATAATGATAATGCTCAGGGCATATTTAGTGATCGAGCGCAAAACCGTCTGGCGCGCCAAGCCTTGCATTTCCAACTCGATAGGAATCGTTATACGGCTTTCCACTTCAACTGGCGACAACCCGTTGGCATTGACAATAATTTGTACTTGCGGGGCAGCTATATCCGGAAAGGCATCAATTGGCAGGCCCTTAAAAGCCCATACGCCCCCAGCACTGAGTGCTCCGGCCAGCAGTAAAATCATCAACCTCTGAATGAGGGAAAAACGAATAAGAGCTGCAATCATTGTTATTCCCCGCCTGCATACTGCCAGTGGGATTTAAGCTCGGCTACACCCTCGCTGACTATCTTTGTGCCTGCTTCAATGCCGCTGCGAACGGGAACCCAACCATTGGCCTGGGTGCCTATGCTCAGGGGTATTGGCTTAAAGCTTCTCTGGCCTAAATCTTCGAATACATAGGCCTGATCTCCGACCCTGAAAACAGCCGAAGCCGGAACCATTAACCCACGGCGTGCCAGAGTATCTAAATCGGCCTTCATATACATGCCCGGACGCAATTGCCCATTCGGATTATCCAGCACAATCCGCCCGGCCAGTGTTTGGCTTTGCATATCAACTTCACTGCCTAGTGAACGCAATTTTCCGTGATAGGCCGTATCTGGATAGGCCTGTACATGTAGGATAGCCTCACTACCGATTTCAAGCCTAGACAAATTTGCTACGGGAATTTTTACCTCGGCCCACAAGATGCTGAGATCATCAATATGGAATGCGGTTTGCCCTGCGCCAAGCAATTGCCCGGCTTCAATGTCCATGCCAGTTACAGTGCCATTGATCGGGCTGACCAGTTTAATCTCAGCCAAGCGACCCTGTTGTTCAGGTAATCGTTTTATCTGGCCGTCCGCTAATCCGGCGAGGGATAACATACGACGACGGGCCTCCAGCACGGCCTGCGCACTTTTATATTGGCTTTCGGTTTTGCGCCAGCGACTTTCTGCGACCAGACCATCTTTCCACAAGCCCTGAATCCGTTTGCGCTCGCTCTGGGCTAGTTCAAACAAGGCGAGGGATTCCAGATAATCACCTTGGGCTTGACCTAAAGTGTGGCTCCGTAATCGTGCCAAAATCTGCCCCTTTTTCACTTTTTGGTGTGTCACAACTTTTACATCAAAAATAATACCTTCCACAATCGATGTGACCCTGTGGGTGCGGCGCTCATCCGCCGTTAAAACGCCGTTTAATTGTAAACGCGTACTGTTTTCGCGAGCTTCAACTGTTGACGTGGACAAGGTGATATTACCCAATTGCGCCGGCGTTAATTTTACCTCGCTCGCTTGTACCGTGACCGGAACCAGCAGAAGAAAAAAGGCTATAAGATATTTACTCATCATTGGTTGTCCTGTCCTGTAGTGAAAGTTGGCCTGTAGTGAAAATTGATTGCCCGGCAGCAAACCTCAACTCTGCTGCTTCCAACAAAGCATCTTGCAAAATCTCCAAATACCTGCTCCGAGCGTCAAAATATATATTGTTGGCATCGATGAGGGAAAGGATATTCACTTCTCCGGCTCTATAAGCCTTTTGTGTCATTTCAAATACACGCTTTGAGGGCTGAAATACTTGGAGCTGATAATGCTCCCCTTGTTCAACCAAGTGACCCAAATGCAAATAACTTTGCTGTACACCGCTTCTTAAATCACGTTGCAAAATACTGACTTCAGCTCGCCCTTGTTGCACACGGGCCTTGGTTTTGGTCAACCTTCCTTGCTGTCGATCCCACAAAGGCACGGTAACAGAAAGCCCTACGCCGTGAGAATCTTGCACTCTTCCAGCGAATAAATCTTGCTCACGGTACAGATTTAATGAAACTTTCGGAAGCTGATCAGCCTTAGCCAAAGCGACTCCCGCCTTGGCGCCTTCAACCCGATAGTTAGCGGCCACAATTGTGGGGTGTATGGGCAATTTTTCCATAAATACGCCTAAAGGCGGCAAGTTCTTTATTGGCATTAATGGCACCAATTTTGGCACGCCCCCCACCTGCAGATGGAGCAAGGCCTGAAACTGACCACGGGCTTCATTATACTCACCTTCCGTCTTATCTACCAATTGCTTGGCAGTTTCACGGATCAAATCCAGGCGTGTACGCTCCAGTACGGACATATCTCCAGCCTGAGTTCTTAGACGTCCAACTTCTTTGAGTTTGTCTGCAAAAGACAAGCGTTCTTGTGCAAGTTTATGCCCGGCCATTGCGAACTGTAAGCGGTGAAACCGCAGTGCAATTTGCCGTTCCAAATCAAGGTTTTGGTGCGTGCCTTGTGCGATAGAAGCATCAAGTCCCGCGCGGGCAATTGATTTTTGTTTCTCTTTCTGGCCAAATAATTGCAAAGGTTGGTTGATTGAATACTGCGTTAAATTTATGCCACCGCGACCAGTATCAAGACCAATTCTATTGTCTGCCCTTATAGAGATTGTCGGATTTTGCCAAACGCCAGCTTGTTGCAAATCACCCCGATAAGCTTGAGTGTTGGCGGCCGCCATTTTTGTCTCTGGCGCAATTTGCAATACTCTTTCTACAGCGCTTTCTAGCGTCCAGAATTGTTGCCTCTCTTGGGCCAAACCTGTTTGGGATACCATGAGTAAGGATGTCATCCCTGCTAAACCAACCAACCTTGTCAAGTAATGCCAACGGGCCATAAATGTTTTTGTCATAACCAAGTTCATTTCCTCTGATAACCTTACAAGCTAGTGGGTAATATAGCTGAGTATACTCTCGACCAATCGGTGGACATGGCCAAAATTTATCGCTAGTACCGTAGCGGTGAATGCCAAGGCAAAGAATAACCAGTTGGAGTGGAATGGTTGCGGTTTTGTTGCTCTCAATAGAGCTTCAACACGAGGTACGACCGTGTTGTCAACGACGCCCAAAGCAACATTACCGTCCTTGTTGAAACCCACCTTGTTAAAATTATTTTGGTACAGTCGTTCAATGAAAACGAGGGTTTCCGCTATATCTACGCGGCTACCAAGTTTAAGTGCGGCCGCTTCATCACAAGCCTTTTCACTTGTTAGCGAAAGTTGGGACAACAAGGTTTTGCGCAATGCAGGAAAATGTAATAACGATACAGTGCGAGCAAGCAATTGGCGCAATATATCATGACGTTCTCTGTGAGCATGTTCATGGGCCATAACTATATCCAACTGCCCCTTTGATAAATTTTGATACAATGTCGTTGAGATTATAATTTTTGTATTCAGCAAACCAGTAGTGAACGCGAACGGAATATGACTATCTACCAGACAGACGTTTTGTTTATTAGGATGCCTGACCGCATTATTGATACGGCGACCAAAAGTATATGACCGTAAAAAACCGCCCACCAAAACAAAAGTGCTGGCTATAAAAATCAAAAAGAAAACTGTGCTTATCCATGTCAACCAGTGGGTTATTGGGAGCGGGGGGTGTACAGCACATAAGTGGGAATGGGTGTCAGCATGGATACCGCAATGGGCAGGGCCAAACCCCCATGTGTGAAATAATGAAGGTAGATAACTTATGGCCAATATATAAATGACCATTAACAAGGGCAAAAAGCAAACAAACAAAATAATATTTGCTTGTTGGCGCGGCGCAAATAACTTAATTTTATTTTGCACCAAGGGAAAAACAATACGGCTCACCAAAGCAGTAAGTCCCGCAATAAATGCCGTGACAATTAGCCCTTGCTGAAACAGACCCAAAGAAAAATTCATTTGCCGGCGTCCCTTGCTTTACGTCTTGCAATTAAATGTTCTAATTGCTCCAAAGAGGCATCATCTAGTCGCGCCGTAAATTCGACGAAGGCTGCCAATACTGAATTGGCTTGACCTTTGGCTATCTGGGTTGCCAAATCATCTATGCGGCGCGTTAAGAGCTGTGTACGGTCAACCACAGTCCTGTATTGGTAGGCATGGCTGACTTTTATGCGCGATAACAGTTTCTTTTTGAACAGTCTTTCCAGCGTCGACTGAATCGTATTGAGCGAAATGCCACGCTGTGCGCCAATCGCCACATGCAGTGATTTTGCGTCACAGGTTTGATGAGTCCAAAGATAATTTAAAACCGCTAATTCCAACTGACCTAAACGTAATGTAGAACTTTTTGACAAACCACTTTCCTACAGGTTATATGAGAGAGTACATACCTTAGGAGGTCGCAATACCGACTGTCAATCGGTATTTAGAAATCTAGGGCGCATTACATGCGCCGCCCTAATTCAGTGTTTATTTTGGCCAGCAATACCATAGCTTGTTGGCGTTTCAGTTTAAGTAGCTTTGGGTTCGCCTGCTTGTTGAAAAGTGAGGTGCTCCCTATTAATTGGACAGTTTTGGTGTGATTTAAGCTACACTTTGTTCTGACCAGTCATGGTTGCTTTCGTTTCTGTTTTTCCAATAGACCACAGTGGGTCTAGAAAGAATGAGAGTGTTGAAGTATTCCTAGATGAATCTACACTCGATCATAAATTAAGTGAAAATCGCCCAACATTACAAAATGTTAATGCAGCCGAAATGCACCAGAATGCACTAAAAATCACTTGCATTTGGTACCTATTTGGTGCCCAAGCAATTTTGGTGAAAGTTCGATTTCGGAAAAACTCTGCTAATCATTGAAAACATAGAGAAAAATGGTGCCCCACACGGCGTCAGTATTTGGTACAAAAACTAATTAAATCAATAACTTAATTGGTTTCAATGTTCACTTTATGGCACAGTCCAAAATCGGCACTAGTGCCTAAAATGCCGAACAATGTCCATTCAAACCCGCCGACAGCGGCCCAGAATTGCGGGCCTTGCCCGCTGCGGCTAATGGCCTCCAGCTTCCATAGCCAGTTGCCGGATGTGTATTGTAGATCCAAAGCGCTCTGGTTTATTTGGTCATAAAACGGGGTCAGGCCCGCTAATCCCGGTAGCAGGCCCGGCAATAAACGAGGCTCGCGGCTAGTGCGATTGAAGTTCGATAATGCAACATCCCAGTCGCCAAATGATTGCGACCAGCGCAGGGCAAGGTCGATATTGTTTTTGCCACGCGGGGAATCATATACTGCGTCCGTTATCGGTATTGGAAATGTCAGGCGTGCGTTGGCGGACAAAAACTGCATTTCACGAAACACGGGCATGACAAACAACTCAAAGGTTCCCAGCCAGATCGTGAAATACCGAAAGATTGACCATTGGCTGGCCCAATTTGTCATCACTATAAATGTTTTCCAAAGCATCATCCTGGTTGATAATATCGACCAGCTGGTTGCTCTCCGCCACGCCCCAATATACCTTGTTAATTCCTGCGCTCAAATTCCAGTTATTCCCCCTGTGTAGCCAATAGGCTTCGCGTAAATCGACATGGCTACGACCAATGTCATTATTGTCAAGCCGCACGAAAGGAACCACAACCAGGCTGTCTTTATTTCCAAGAGGGCGCTGGGGTATGATATGTGGGGAGGGATTGAGGGGTATTTGGTGTTGGAGGATTATAATATTGGTAGGGCAATCCATATGCAATTGCCCACTACACCAGCGCACGAGAACGCAGGAATGTCATAAAGTTTCAGATTGTTTTGCAAATTACCGTTTCGAGAATTCAGGCTTTCCAAACATGCAAAAACCCGAGGCGATGAAGTTCCACGTTAAGATAAACTAAACGCGCTCACAACAATCGCCCTCGGGCTCTGTTACAAAGTCTCATAACTTCCCTAACTTACGCAACCACCAACTACTATCAGCGTAGGTAATAATCGGCTTTAGCTAATTCAGTTTAGCTCCTCTTTGTAGCCCCTATTATATAGCATAAACACCCCGAAAAAGCCAGTGGAAAAACCATTTATTAATGCTTGTTAATGACGTGTTAAGGTGTGTGTCTGCTGGTTGGAACGCCGGGTTGAGGTTTATGAAACCAGCAAGCCCGCAACCGGGATTTTGTTGGAAATATGCGCTATTGTGTCGGTCGAGACAACCTGGTCGCAGAGCTTCAATAACTGTTCGTATGAATCGTCTGCGAATATGGCATGAACGGTTACACAGACGGGTTTTTTAAAGCCAAGTTCGTGAAACTTTTCCGCCGCTCCGATCATGGTGCGCCCGGAAGATATGACATCGTCAACCAGTACCGGCCGGCGACCACGGCAAACACTGACCTGCGGTACGCTAATTTCGACCTTGCGGTCGCCGTGACGCTCTTTGCTTAGGACAATATAGGGAGCATTGATGCGTTTGGCACTCGCAGCCACCCATTGCTCGCTTTCGGAGTCCGGGCCAACCAAAACCGGGTGTTTGACATTGTCGCCAATCCAGTCTGCCAGCAAGGGTGCGGCCTGGAGAGTTCGGGCCGGTACGGAAAATATATCCGACAGGCTATTGATACGGTGTAGATGCGGATCAATGGTGACAAGGTTGTCAAAAGCCCCGGATAACAGATTGGCAAAATGGATTGACGAAACCGCCTCACCGTCCTTGAAGCGCTTGTCCTGACGCATATAGGCCAGATAGGGCGCAATCAGCCCGACACGTTTTGCACCCAGTTCGCGGGCCGTATTTGCCGCGAAGACCAGACTTAAAAACTGCGTATCCGGGTCGGCTAGTGTACAGACCAGATCAACCTCCTTGCCCGCGACATCCGAGACAATCCGCACATAGCTTTCCCCGTCCGGGAAGCGGCGGGTTTCAAGCTGGCCCAGCTCGCCGGATACATGTTTGGCCAACGCGCCCGCCATAGTTTCGTTTCCAGGCATGGGTAAAAATATACGCATGATTTTAAGCCTTTATCTCCAGCATGTCCGAATTTGCCACGGCGTATTCCAGCGCATAGTCCAGCTCGCCTGCTGCTTCGGCGTGCAGGGTGAACAGGGGTTGGCTAGGTTCTATAGCATCGTCGAGGCGCACATGCATTTCTATACCTGCCGCTTTGCGGTTGGGAGCGCCCGCCAGTTTTGCCAGACGCGAGATTTTGCGGTTGTCTATGCTGGTCAGGACACCGCCGTGCTGGGCTGTCCAGACATGGGTGTGTGCGGCAACTGGTGGTGTGCGCAGCCCGCCTTGTGCTTCGCAGATCGACTGGAATTTGGCCCAGGCACTGCCGTCTTCCAGGGCTTTTTTGGCCAGATTTTCCCCGCCGCTGGATACCCGCCCGGCTAGTTCAATCGCCGCCCCGGCCAGCACCAATGCGCGGTTTCGCAAATCGGGCGGTGCGTCCGGTGCGTTTTGCAAGACTGCAAGAACGTCTCTGGCTTCAAGTGCCGGGCCGATGCCGGTGCCAACCGGTTGCGATCCGTCCGTAAACAGGCAACTTGTCTTTAGTCCAAATTCGGATGCGACTTTGGAAAGATGCCCGGCCAGCATTTCCGCCGCTTGCTGTGTGCGCACCTTTGCGGTCGGCCCAACTGGTAAATCCAACACCACATGCGTAGCCCCGGCGGCAATTTTCTTGGACAAAACCGAGGCTATCAATTGCCCTTCCGTATCAATATCAAGAGCGCGTTCAATGCGGATTAATACATCATCCGCCGGGCTTAGGCTCACCGCGCCGCCCCAGGCCAGGCACGCGCCCTCGGCCTCGACCACGCGGCGCATTTGTTCAAGGTCAAGATCAACCGGAGCCAATGTCTCCATTGTATCCGCCGTGCCAGCCGGGGATGTGATGGCTCTTGATGATGTCTTGGGCACAATAAACCCGAGGCTGGCCAATATGGCGACAACTATCGGGGTTGTGCGGTTTCCCGGCAAGCCGCCAACGCAATGCTTGTCCAGCACAACCGGAGCATCCCACGATAAACGCTCGCCTACATCCACCATGGCGCGGGTCAAATGGGTTATCTCAGCCTGGTCTAGCGGGAAAGCCGAACAGGCGGTAATGAATGTGGCCAGATGAATATCGACATAACGCCCGCCTGCAATATCGCCGATGATTGCACTAAAGGCCTCGCCGTCCAGCCGGTTGCCGTAAATCCGCCGCCTTACATCAGACAATGATTTTACCGTAGGTGCATGGTCTACATGCAACATGTCTCCGTCTTTAACCTGGAGCCTTTTAAAGGCCGCTTCGCTAAGTCCGGCTTCGTTCGTCTTGAGCCAGTCATTATCCACCTGATAAAGCGTTGCGACAATGCCCCTATCCCCAGCGCTTAGTAACACTCGCGCTTTAGCGCTTAAGCCTTCCGATTGGCAAATCGGGCAGTCCGAACGCATCAGTACTATGGCTTCGTCCTGTGCAAAAAGCTTTAGGCGGCGAACTTTTAACTGGTGGGTTTGCATCTTCATTATGCCAGCTCGTATGTAAGCAGGGGATCAACAACGGAACATTTCCAGCCAAGATCATTTTTGATCTTAAAACGCAAGGCATCGGAAGCGGCTGGCTCGCCGTGGACTACGAATGTGCGGCTCGGCGGGGTTTTAAATCCGCCGAGCCAGCGCAAAAGCTCGTCGCAATCCGCATGGGCCGACAGGGTTGGAAGGTGGGTAATTTCTGCGCCTATATTTACCATTTGGCCAAATATTTTTACGCTATCCGCACCCGCAAGTATTTTGGCACCGCGTGTGCCAACCGCCTGGTATCCGGCAAACAAAATCGTGTTTCTTTTATCAGGGCCGTAGGATTTTACATGGTGCAATACCCGCCCGCCGCTGACCATGCCGCTGGCCGAGATTATTACCTTTGGCATGGGGTTTCTGGTTATCGCCTTGGAGGCGGACACTTCCCTGGTATATGTGGCAATGCCGCAAGATTTCAGGCAGACATCAAGCTCGAATTTATGGTCATCCATATGCTCGCACAAAAGGTCAGTGACGTTGATCGCCATGGGGCTGTCGAGAAAAACCGGAACATTTTGAATGCGCCCGGCCTGTTTGAGCTTCCACAAATAATATAAAATCAATTGCGCGCGCCCGACAGCAAAGGCCGGAATAACCACGGTGCCACCGCGTTTTACGGTGCGTTCAATAACCTCTCCCAGCTCCTCGGTCGGGTCATTTTTGGGATGTGTTCGGTCACCGTAAGTCGATTCGATAACCACATAATCCGCTTTGGATATTGGTTCGGGGTCAAACATAAATGGATCATCATACCGTCCCAAATCACCGGAGAATACAATAGTTTTACCGTTCCACTTTACCTCGACTGTGGCGGCCCCAAGTATATGCCCGGCCCGGCGCAGCTTGAACTTTATACCTCCCGGCAGAGCTTTATCTTCGCCAAACGAAACGGTACGGATTTGCTTCAAAGCAGTTTTTGCATCCTCACTTGTGTAAATCGGCAGAGGGTGTTTACGTTTTGTATGCTTTTTTCGTTTGGCATATTGCGCGTCCTTCTCGGCGATATAGGCGCTGTCTTTTAGCAATATTTCGCACAGATCAGCCGTAGCGGCGGAGCAATAAACCGGCCCCTTATAACCTTCACGCACAAGCCTTGGCAGATAACCGCTATGGTCAAGATGGGCGTGGGTCAGGATTACCGCGTCGATGGTTTTTGGGTCAATGGGAAATTCCTGCCAATTGCGTTCCCGCAAAACCTTTACGCCCTGAAACAACCCGCAATCAACCAGAATATTTTTACCGTCCATTTGCAATAAATGCCTTGAGCCGGTAACGGTGCCTGCTCCGCCCAAACTTGTCAGCTCAAGACCTGTCAGTTCCGTGGTCATGTTATGCCTTTCAATACCGGGTGCTCTATGCCCTTGAGTTGCGGAAGGTTAAGGGTTTGCGGATCGCCGCGATCATCAACCGCAAGAATTTCAGCCGGCCACAACAACTCGTCGCGCCCTATTTGCAATAGTTCAGCAGCAGAGCAAAGCGCATGTGCCCATGTGCAGCGATTGGCAAATAACATACCAAATACATCCAGCGTACCGCCCCGGCTGATATAGCCAAGCGCACGTGTACGAGCCGGGCCACCGTCAAGCCTGCGCAAAATCCCGAGCATGGGTTCGGGGCGGGTGTGACTAAGAATTATGCGCGGCAAATGTACCGGGAACAGCGCTTCAAGCGCAACATCGCTAGCGGTAAACTCACGCTCTATTTCGTCGCGGCCAATGCGAAAACGTCCAGGTTCAATGATAATTGTGACGCAGGACTCAATACCCCGGTCTGCCAGCCGCTTGAAAGCACGCATGGCTTCGTGGGTTTGGTAGGCGCCAATGGCAACAAACTGGATGTCGGCATTTCGGGTATCCCCGGCGATATGAACGGCACCGTCTGCCATGGCCCGCTCAGCCTGAACGCCGGAAAGCCTGTGCGGAACCACCTGTTTGGGTGTTACCAGAGCCGCGACCTCGCCGTGGCTACGATAGACGCTACGCAGGGCGGCTACGGCACTATTGGCATCAACGGGAAACAGCACCCGCGCCGTATCCGACATCTCGCCGAGCAAAGTTTCGGGCAGTGTCGGGTCTTGGTGTGATTGCTCGTTTTTGGAATTTTCCCAGGTATGAGAGCTTAATATCAAAGGCACCCCGAGCCAGCCGGGCTGATGGCCAATAAGCTTTTGGTGGCGGGCAAAGATAATTTCCTGGCGCAGTGCGCCCAGCATCTTCATAGCAAAAGCTTCATAGCTGACGGCCAGATTGATGCCGCCTTTATTGCCAAACACTGCGCCGATTACCGCTTCCTCGTTCAGCGCCGTAATGACGCCGCCCGTGACCGCCTCCGGGGTTCCGGGTTCGGGCACATTGACACGGTGGCATAATTGCTCCAGCGTGCGGGTCATGTGGTTACTGCGAAGCTCGTCGGGATTGCCAACACGCGCTCGCAGTTTTGGGTTGGCGTTTACGATAGAGATAAATTGCTCATCCAGAGCAATCATCGGGCAGGTCAACATACCACCATTCGCATCCGCCCACTCCGGCTTGGGGAGTTTTGGTGTCTTAACCTTGCGAACGGCGAGGGCGTGCTGGCTTTCTTTGGGCCGGTTTTGATTTTTGTGAACGGCGAAAGTTTTAAGGGCTGTGCGTAATTCATCCTGCGGCACGAATAAACCCCGAGCGCCCTGATTGAATGCGGCGCGGGCATTTTCGTTAAAATGCGGATTACCGTCCAGTGGCAGATTATGGGAGCGGTTTGTCCCCGCGCCCGGGAAACCATACCCCTTGATACATTTGGCAATTATATAAGGCAGGGGCGCAGGATAATTACGCTCACCCTTGGCAAAATCCTCCAGCCGTTTTTCAGCCTCCAGTATCGCCCACGCATAGGCAAGCGGATCATGGCCATCAATCACAATAGGGTCAAAGCCGTTTAACTGTAAATGTGTTTCCAGCCATTTAACCCCGCCCTGCTGGCCGATTTCGGTTCTTTGCTCAATCCGCCGTCCGTTTAATATCATAATCGGTACGGCGGTGCCGCTGTCCTCGGCCCGCCACCAGCGCGGCGCCCAGTCCGAACCACGTTGCTCCTCAAATGCCCCATCGCTTAGAAACGCTACCAGCCGCTCGCCTGGCAAGGGCATGTGGATATACTGGGTGCCGGTAAACCCGAGATAACCGCCCTCGGATGTGCCGCCCGCCGTGTACGGGCCAACATGGCTACCCAATGGTACACCCGGACGCCCATCAGGTGTCATGGCATAGGAATAAAAATCCTGGCAAAGTTGCGACAGTCCTTCCCCGGTTGGGCCGTAGCGTCCGGTCTGGCCCGGCGATACATCACCGACCAGCGCATTCACTGCCTCGATCGCCGCCACGCAATGCCCCTGCCCGAGCGTCCAGGCCCGCGTGTGGCCGCTCAATATATTTGCTGTCAAATACCCGACATAAGCGACCGCCATGTTTAAAGACCCGCCCATATGGCCCTGTGGGTCTCGCTTGAAAGCTGAAGCGGGTAAATCTGCACCGCTCATATCAACATGCTTGGCATAACTCATATGGGCCACAACCCACATGGCGGCATTGGCAAGTTTGTCGGTAGCGGCAAATAGGGTAGAATTAGCTTTGTTGCCACCTTTATTGCCATCTGGCAAATCCGTTAAACGGTTTTTGGTAACATCAGAATGCGTGATAACCCCGTAACCCTGATGCCAAGAATTTCCAGTAGGTAAGGTCATAATAAACCCTCAACTTTCTCGTGTTGATCAAACATCAACCTGATACAATGCTTATTACGCATTCAAATAATGCCTCCCTCACATATTGGAAGCAAGTGCGGCAATATGACGTGCCATGATGTAAGCTTCGTCGGTCTTGACAATGTTGATCTTTATTGAAGCATCACTAATGGAGATATTTGGTGCGCCTCTATTGTTTTTCTTGTCGTCTATGCGCAGGCCAAAACCGCCCGCCAGCGGGTTGCAAATACCCTTGCGGATGACGGCAGAATTTTCGCCAATCCCGCCTGTAAATACCAGCCTGTCAAGCCCGCCCAGTGCCGCAACAAGCGCCCCCAGATGTTTGCGGGCTTGATAGCAAAATGAGGCGACGGCAAATCTGGCATCCGCATCCGCACCGGGCGCTGTCAGTACCCGGATATCGCCGCTTTGCCCGGAAAGCCCAAGCAGGCCGGAGCGGTTTTCCAATAAATCGTGAAGCGTTGCCGTGTCCCACCCGTCCGTGCCGAGCAAATACAGCAAAAGCCCGGTATCAATATCCCCGCTACGCTTGGCCATGGGCAGGCCCGACAAGGGCGTGAAGCCCATTGTTGTCTCAATGCTCTCGCCTTTATAGATAGCGGTCATGCTGGCCCCGGAGCCAAGATGGGCGACAATTATGCGCTCGTTCGCAGCCTTTGGGCCGTATCTGCGTTCCAGCTCAAACAACGCATATTCACATGATAATCCGTGAAATCCGTATCTACGCAACCGCCCGTCTTCCATCCCAAGCGGAAGCCCCGTATATTGAGCCAGCTTGGGCATATCCGCATGAAAAGCCGTGTCAAAGAGAGCATATTGGGTCGCTTGCGGTAGTTTGGTACTGGTCGCGGCAATACCGTCAATATTGGCCTGCATATGCACAGGAGCCAACGGCACCAATTTTTCAAGCCTGGCCTCAATAGCGCGGGTTAGTTTGGTGCAACTGGTAAAATCCGGACCGCCGTGTACAATACGGTGAGCCACATATGAGATATTGGCAAGATAGCCACCATGTGCCAAATGATCAAATACTGTATCAAGAGCATCTACATGATCGGTATTTGATACGGCTTCCTCCCAAAGCACTACCCCGTCATATCTGCGAGCAGAATTTTGTCCACCCCCAGAACCAATCCCGCTTATTTGCCCACGCAAAACCAGCTTGATCTCTGCGCCAAGCTTAAAGACGGAAAACTTCACACTCGACGAACCAGTATTTATGGCAAGCAGTTGCGTCATTATCCTGAACCTGACTTAACCCGGACGATATATCTGGCCACCAATAGAGCCAGTACGGGTATAACCAGCCATTGTAATACAGGCGTCAATCCGGTGCCAAAGGGTGGTAATGTAGGTATATCTTCGGTATATGCCCAACTCTCCCGAACATAGACGTTTAGCCACTCTCCGAACACCGTATAGCCCAGGCCAAAAGCGAGAGTTAATGTGCCAACCTGCCAAAATTGGTGTGTGGGCCAAACTCTTTTTCCGGATATCAACAGGGCTACTACAAGAGCAAAAAACGCGATCAACACATCACCTGCAGTGCGATGTTAAACCGCAAGTGCCCAATTTCCCACAATAAATGGGCCACAAACGACACCAATAAATAGACAAATATAGCCGCAACCGGGAAAAGTGCCCCAGGCTGTCCATTGGTATGAGCCGTAGTTTTTGTGCGATTTTTTTTCGGGCCATAGGACAGTATACCCAATTTTAACCCAAAGTCACCATGAACACATATTCTATTCATTTTTTTGCTGTTGAGACTTACTACACCTATGTTGGTTCTAAGCTCAAGACATCAAACAAAGGGCAAATCGTTACAAAGGCGAGTAGCGTAAGCGGTTCTGTCTATTTTCATGAATTTCAAAAGTTAGCATTGTATTTATAGCCGTATTTAGGGTTGGGTGCCGTTTGTGGGGTTTTTATTAGACGAGCAATTTGTGCCACAAATTTGTTTAATAAATACAAGAACTTAAATCTTTTTCGGGTGCTTGCACACGGCATCAGTATTTGGTATAAAGTTTAATTAAATTAATGGTTTAATGTGTTCCAATTTTCATTTTATGGCACAGTTTACGGTACAATTTATGGCACAAAATCGGTGCCGTTTTGTCTTGAGCCTATCTAGCTGAAACGGACAAAAATTCAACATAATTTTGGTTTCCTCTTATCATTCGCACAATAAAGCATACTGTGATTCTGCGATTTCAAATCGTCCCGTTCGGTGTGGTGAGTGCAAATAATGGCCACTCGCTTTAAAATAAACCCGTTCGGGATTATTAGTTGCAATTTAACGCGCCTTATGTTAAAACACCCCGAAAGGGTTGATTATGAACAAGATAACCGACACAGTTGAAATTGGCGAAATGGTGAGAGCCGCTCGCAAAACGCAGGGCCTGACGCAAGTACAGCTATCTGCCGCCTGCGGCGTCGGTGTTCGGTTTATTCGTGAATTGGAACACGGCAAGCCGTCCTGTCATATGGGCAAGGCGCTGCAAGTCATGGCGATGCTAGGGCTAGATGTATTCATAGAGGGGCGTAGTGCGACATGAGCCGTGTTTTAGATGTTTATCTGCACGATGTGTTTGCAGGACAATTAGTGCAGGGTAAAGGCGGCGCATTATCATTTGCATATGATGGCTCGTATGTTGATGGTAGCAAGCCCGCGCTTTCCATTTCCATGCCCCTGCAAGAGCAAGGCTATGATGGCACAGAAGTGCGCGCATTCTTCTCAGGCCTACTGCCTGACGACATTGTCCGGCACCGCTTGGCAAAATATTTGGGCGTGTCCGAGAAAAACCCATTCTCTTTGCTTGAAGTCATTGGCGGCGAGTGCGCAGGCGCTTTGTCCCTCTATCCCGAGGGCGATAAACCAAGTGCGGCCAAAGATGCCGATATTGAGATTTTGGATAATCAGAGTCTCAAAGAAATTTTAGACCTACTTAGGCGGCGTCCGCTATTGGCCGGTGATGATGGTTTGCGGTTGTCGCTTGCGGGAGCCCAGGACAAAATTGCCGTTGGCATGAAGGACGGGAAAATCGCGCTTGTCAAAGGTCACACCCCGACCACCCATATTTTAAAGCCGCTTATCGAGGACATAAAAGACAGCGTTCATAACGAGGTTTTCTGCATGCGCCTTGCGGCCATGATGGGCATTGATGTGCCGAGCGTTGAGATACGTTGGCTCGGCGATACGCCGTACTTTTTAATAGAAAGATATGACCGTGTGAAATCCGATGCAGGTAAAGTGATGCGCTTACACCAAGAAGATTTTTGTCAAGCCATGGGCATTATGCCCGACATAAAATATGAGCGCGAGGGCGGGCCAAGTGTGGCGGATTGCCAAACCGTCTTGCGCGAAAATTCAACACGTCCAGCTGCCGATAATCTACGATTTTTAGAGCGTGTTATATTTAACTATCTAATCGGTAATGCAGACGCGCACGGCAAGAACTATTCTTTGCTCTACACAAATGCCAAGCCGCAGCTTGCCCCTGCTTATGACCTTTTATGCACAAAAGTTTATCCCGGATTATCAATCCGCATGGCCATGAAAATTGGTAAAAAATACAAGCCCGATGATGTGTTTTTACGGCATTGGAACCTCTTGGTTCCTGACACAAAAGCAGCGCATAAAAACCTTGAAAGCCAACTCATAAAAATGGCTGATAATTGCGTGGAAAAATCAGGAGAATTGCGCTCGAATCTTGAATCCCAAGGTGTTAAATCAGAAATATTTGGTGACATAGTCGGGGTGATAAAGAAGCGCGCGAAGCACATAAAAGGTGATTATTAGATTGTGGTAAAAGTGGCTCCGCAAGCAGGAGTCAACCTTTTAATTATAACTTAGTAAAAACAAGGACTTATAAGCGATCAAGGCGTGAATTGTTACCCCAAATGTTGCACCATTTGTTACCCCAAAATAGATTGTTATAATTTTGTAGGTGTCCCTCATGTAGTAGCCTCACACGGCGTCAACCTTGCTAAACTTAAGTTTTCCACGAGCAGCATGGTGTTGATTTTAGCATCATCTACCGAGGGTTCGGATACCTTCTTCTCCGCCATTGCTTTTTAGTAATACGTTGATTTTTATGGTGGTTTAGGTGGTGATGGAACTATGTTCCTACTTTTGTACCCACTTGTGAAAATATTTATCTGGGACAGCCCCTTATATTTTTGGCCCAAAATGTTTCAAGATGACCAAATTGTCCATTGCACTGTTATTGGTAATCTTAACACCTACGCTTGCCGCTTTATTGGAAACAAATAATTCGTCTTGGGTCATTTGCCCAAAGCGCACGAGGGCAGGCGCTTCAATTTCATGGGGGCCGTAAGTTCCAACCCCTTGCACGACAATCAAACCGTAAGGCCCATCATCACGAATATGTGTAGTGCGCCCAGGAAAGACGGTAAGTTCAGTTGCGCTAAATTCTTGGGCTTTATAGATGACATGGTTCTCATGATACCCTTGTTCGTGCATGTCGGCGACTGCAAAGACTGGTTTGGGGGCCATAAATCGTTTTTTGTGAAAATCAGGATCAATGTTGAGTTCCCAATCAATAATATCCAGTAAATACTCTACATCGTCTTGATGCTGTTTTGGCACATCCTTGACCAGTAATTCTCTTGGTAAAAAACGATCCCACGCGATATTTTGGTACATGGCAAATACGTCGGCTGCACGTTGCGGTTCGTAGGTCAACAAGGATCCGGGCGCGTGCAATATGCCGGCTGGTACGTTCCAGCCCGTGCCGAGTTTTAATTTATAGGCTCTGGAATGGTACAAAATACCATTATCCGCAGTTTCCCAATTTAGCAAACATTGTCGAATGTCATCGCGGCTTACATCTGGGTTTAAACCGAAGAAAGTGAAAGGGAAGTATCCGCCATGACTGTTGAGTTGTGGTGGAAAATAATAAGCTTCGGGTTTACCCTTTTGTCCAACCTTCCCCGCATATTTGTCATTGTGGTGAATGTGCAAGGGAAGTGGTTCCTGATTATCAAAAAACTTGGAAAACATAGGCCAACCGCCATAGGCTTTCATCATGTTTGCGCCTAATATTTCGTTGCATAGCATGTCAATAGCTTCGCTTAGCAACACTTTCTAGCCTTCAAATGCCACATAGCTTAGGCCTTCGTCAGGCGTTGTAAGTGGCCCGTTATCGGCTTTGGTGGTTGAAGCCAACCAACGTTCATCTATGCCGCCTCGCACAGCTCCAAACGCATAATAATCATCCGGATGAAGTTTTAACCTTCGCCCCGGCACACAAAATGAACGGGGCACCCAGCTTGGTGCCAAGCGGAGAATACCTTGGCCTTGTTCTAGCGCACTTCGGATGGTTGATGATTTAGATGGCATGTTGTTTTCCCCTAGATAATTTTGCTTCGAATGGCGTCCATAACTTTGGCGTTGGCAATTGAATTTTCAATGCTCGGCATAGGCGGGCTATTGCCTGAAATTATTTGTGTAATAGCCTCTAATTGATATGAAAATGTCGTGCGTGTGTCTGTTGGTTCCGTGCGTTTGGCAGTTTTCGTTTCAATAGTGAGGGTGCCGCCAAGATGGGGTAAGATTGGATTTCGGGCTGTTAACTGACCAAGTCTGCCTTCAAGTACAAGATCGCCAGAAAGTTCTCCGACTTCTGGCATAGAGCATTCAATTTTTGCTAAGACACCGTTGGGAAATTCCATATCAGCTTTAATGTCGATATCAACGCCCCCTTTACCAAAAATTGCCTGCGCCTTGGTTATTTTTGGCGCATCTCCAACGAGAGCCAGTATCATATTGATAGGATAACACCCTAAGTCCATAAGTGCGCCGCCGCCCATTTCTTTGCTATGACGAATTTGGCCGGGCTTTGGCGGTACAGGTACGCTAAGCTGGCCTGTTATTTTTTGAATGGTACCAAGTTCGCCACTTTGCACAATTTCTAAAATACGCTTGAAATAAGGATGATGACGATAGTGAAAGGCCTCGATACAATACCTGTCTGTTTCAGCGGAAATACCAGCTAAACTTTGCGCCTCGCTAACATTCATAACCAGAGGCTTTTCACACAATACATGTTTGCCGGCTCTTAAAGCTTTGCTGGCCCACTCTTTGTGTAAGCATACGGGTAGGGCGATATAGATAAGCTCAATATCTGGGCGCGCCAGCACAGATGCGTAACTATCCTCTACAAAGGGGATGTTATGTTGCTTTGCATACTTTTTTGCGCGTTCGGGGTCGCGGGCAGCAATCGCACAAACCATTACATTGTCCAACTTGCTGGCGGGTTTTATAATGGCCATTGGAGTAATCCACGCCGCACCAATTAATCCTATTCTTATCATGCTGTGTACTCCGCTGCGAACATAGAGAAAGTTTCTAGCTTGGTTATCTTTGCCTGAATTCTGCCGTCGTGTGTAACTGTGAATTTTACGTCTTCCATTTCTGGCAGACTGAGAAGTCGCGTAAAACGTTTTCCATGGGGGGGCGTAATTTGAAAAGGAATTCCAAAAATTGGTATGACAGGGGTTTCGGTTTGGTAGTTAAGAAAGCTAAGAATTATACGGTTATTGTCTGCCTGATCACTTGCATTCATCCAAACGGCTGGGTGGGCATCGGCTTCAAAAGACGGGGCGGCGCCCATTAAGTTTTTGATAAGGGCAATAAATATATTCTGACAGCCATCACTGTCTCCGGCTTCAATGTCACAGGCCGAAAACACGGTTTTGCCATTGCCGTAATGGTTTGAGACAATTGTCGGTTTGTCGGTGTGTTCCCACGGCGGGTCGGAATGAATGCTCGCCCAATTTTGGTCTTTCGTCGTTCCTTCATTCGGATACCCAAAGGGCAGGGAGAGCGTGGCAAGACTAGTCCCGCTCCCTAATTTTAGCCTAACACTGCCTGTTATGGCGTCTGTTGCATTTCTATGCCCAAGGCTTCGCTCGGGGGCCAGGGCTTGTTGGACAAGCCTGTCAGTTGGCCGCGTATAACAAATGCGCCCCCTTTCTTCGCTCACGAAATGGCAACCAAAAACACCCGAGAGCGCAAAGTCCTTACTGCGCTTGCCGTTTGTTGCTGTAAGGGAGGTTAAGCGGCTTGCATATAGCCTGCCGCCGGTTTCGACATAGCGGCGAAAAGCACGAACCTCGTCTTTGTTCATACGCAATATATTGGGCAAAACGATAACTTTATAATTGGAAATGTCGTCGAGGTTTTGGCGCGTAATAACGCCGAACGGCAAATGCGCGGCAGCGAGTTTTTTACAAGCCCCTTTTACGGCTTCAAAATGCGGGTAATCAGGCTTTGCGCCGCAATCCATATCCTTCAGCGGTGTGCCATTATCTGCAAAATTCATTTTTGATACGTCAGAAAAATACACTGCAACATCTTCGATAGGTTCGCCGCCTATGAAAGCTTCATAGGCTTTGGTTTTTCTATACACTTTGTTGACGTTTGAGGTACTCCCCAATAATTGGACAGTGACTTAAGCTACTATTTTTGTTTTGATTGGTCTTCGACTATAGAGGAGATCAGAATGTCGAAACGTAAAAATCACAAGCCCGCATTTAAAGCCCGTGTGGCGCTTGAAGCGATCAAGGGCGAGCAGACAGTATCAGAATTGGCAGGCAGGTACGGCGTGCATCCTACCCAAATCCATCAATGGAAGAAAGCACTGTTGGATGGTGCCCCAGAGGTGTTCTCGCGGGGCAAGCCGAGCGCACCCGCTACCGACCCTGACAAAATTAGAGACCTTCACGCCAAGATTGGCGAGCTTACCGTGGAGCGTGATTTTTTGTCAAAAAAGCTTGCGCCCTGGGACAAGACATGAGGCGGAGGATGATTGATACGTCTGACGCCACTCTGTCGGTGAGCAAGCAATGCAAGGTTCTGTCCCTATCGCGCTCGTCCATTTATTATCGTCGTAAGGGCGAGAGCACGTATAATTTTGCGCTCATGAAGCTTATCGACAAGCAGTTTCTGGAGACGCCGTTTTACGGCGTGCAGCAAATGACATGGCATTTACGGGCGCACGGTCACAAAATCAACATCAAGCGTATCCGTCGCCTGATGCGGCTGATGGGGCTCATGCCGATCTATCAAAAGCCCAATACCAGCAGGCCAAACAAGGGTCATAAAATATATCCATATCTGTTACGACGCTTAAATATCACACAGGCCAACCATGTCTGGTGCGCCGATATTACCTATATCCCGATGCACAAAGGCTTCTTGTATTTAGTGGCGATTATGGACTGGGCAACGCGCAAAGTTCTGTCATGGCGTTTGTCCAACACTATGGATGCAGAGTTTTGTGTTGAAGCATTGAACGAAGCTATTGCCCGCTTTGGCCCGCCAAAAATATTTAACACTGACCAAGGCAGCCAGTTCACATCATGGCAGTGGATTGACACGCTCAAAGCTGCCGGCATTAAAATATCCATGGACGGTAAAGGCCGGTTCCTCGATAATATCTTTATCGAATGGCTGTGGCGCTCTCTAAAATATGAATGTGTATATTTACATGCCTGGAGCGGCGGACGCGAAGCCAAAGCCGGGATCGGAAAATGGATAAAGTTCTACAACACGCAAAGACCCCACAAAGCCCATTGCGGTCAAACGCCATATGTGGTTTATTGGAAAAACAGAAACAAAAGCAACCATGAATGGTCAGAACAAAGTGTAGCTTAAATCACACCAAAAACTGTCCGATTATTGGGGAGTACCGCAGTGAGCCATCTGTTGGGTTAATTCGTTTGCCCCACCAACTGTAAAAATTACGCGCGTGTTTACGTGTGATCTTATCCATTGCTAAGTCACCGGACAGCTTAATGAAGTTATTCACTGCACGGAGTTTCACTTTTCGCCAACTTTTCTTTTGTGCCGGGGATTTGCCGTGCAGTTCACCCAAGGCAAGTTCCTTGCAGTAAAGATCAAATGCAATGGATATTTTTAGTGCGGCAGTTTTAGGCCCGCCGAGTAAGGCTTCAACTTCTTGTTTTTGTTGTACAGGTTGCTTTAAGGCATCTTTGAGCCGTGCCAGTATTTCGTTAAGGCCTGTCGATTCTACTAATTGTGATGTAGGCGTATATATATAGCCTCGGGCCAGTGCTCGCCCTTTAGCTGACCGATACTCATTTATGGCGATGTCTTGAATGAATTCACCATTAGCCGACACAAGTTCTTTTTGATGATGAATAAGGGAAGCCCAGTACGCATCGTCTGCTTCAACCATAGCATCGCGTCGATACCTCGCTACTTCAAGTGAACTGGTGCGTAGGGAGGCTCTTATCATTGTTCGCGTATCTAGCTCTCGATACAAATTAGGGACACGCCGAACATAGTGCCAGTTACCATTTCTGCTATGTAGGAATTGATTTAGTCGTTTCATTACCATTAGAATGTACCACAGTTTGTTACACAAAATGTTACACAAAATCTGAGGAAACCTAAGGGTTGCGGGACGTAGCGGGACATAACTCAACCTTTTCAGACACTTAGCGTAACGAAAAGAGAGTATAATGGTGCCCCCACACGGACTCGAACCGCGGACCCCCTGATTACAAATCAAGAAAACAATGTATTTCAGCGGCGTTCTATTGTATTCAATGCACTTAAAAGTTATATAAGTCATTGAAAAACATACATAATGTAATTAAATGTGATTTCTTTGCGTTTCAACCATGTGCAATATTTTGTGACATATGCGTGACATATAGCAGTTTGTGAGTTATGTTCGATTCAAATAGATTTAGTAGATTGATAATATGAACAACCAACAAATAGCGGCGCTGAAACCACAACTAAATAAGCAATATAGTGTTTCAGGGCTTGGGGTCGCTGGGCTATCGATAACCATTTCTTATGGTGGCGCAAAGGTTTTCTATTATCGATACCGGAATAAAGATGGCAAACAAAAACGAATGAAGTTGGGGAAATACCCTAGTTTAACGCTTGCAAAAGCTAGAGAGGCTGCGATGAGGTTATCCGTTGAAGTCAATGAGGGGAACGATCCGGTTGCGATAAAAAAGGAAATAAAAAGAACAAAAGATGAGCGTACGATCAAGACAGTCGGAGAACTTTGGGAGGATTATAGAGAATATGTTGGTCTAAAGAAACGATCGGCAGAATTTGAGTTTTGGTTATGGAAAAAACATGTTGCTGACGCCTTTGCAGATATTCCTATTGAAGAGTTTAATCGTGTCAGGATTGTTAAATTTTTGAATATCAAACGAATGGAGAAATCCGCTCACCTAGCTAACCGAATTCAATCGTTATTAACACGTCTTGCAACGCATGGTGTGGAGCGGCTTATATTTGATCGTAGTCCGGCCCATGATCTAGGGAGGAAGCCGAAAGAACATGTTAGGGAACGAGTGCTTGACCAAGACGAGCTAAAGCTGTTTTGGATGTTGCTACATGATCCAGACCAGTTACAGGATGCGAAGATATCAATGTCGATGGCGCAAGCATTAAAACTAGCAGCTTTGACGCTATGTAGGCGGTCTGAAATTGCAGGTGCTAGGTGGGAGGAAGTAGACTTTAAAACTGAAGAATTTATTATTCCAAGAATCCGCGTAAAGAACAATCAAACTCATATTGTTCCTTTATCAAAGCAAGCTGTTGAAACGTTATATTTGGCGCGTGAATTTGCCTTTAAACAAAACGATTATGTATTTGCTTCACCTCGCAATGATACACATTTCATTCCTAGCGCAATCACTAGAGCGTGCAGACGATTTTGTTCCCATTTTGAATTCACTCCCTTTACACCTCACGATCTTCGGCGAACCGGGGCGACGACTCTTGCTAGTTCTCAGTTTAAAATTTCTCGATTTATCTTATCTCGTGTTATCAACCATAAATCGGAGACTGGCGGTGCATCGGCAATGTTTAGGGCCTATGATCATAATGATTATGCCGAGGAAAAAAGAAATGCGTTGGATGTTTGGGGACGGTATCTCGAGTCTTTGTTGGATGTTGAGAGAACACGGTCAGGTCAGATGAATTCGAATAGTTGAGGAATAAGTATGTCTGATGATGATTTTAATGCCCCTGATTTTACAGAACCAAAAATATTTATCGTGGGCAAATCTAGCTGGAGCCCAGTTGACAAAACACTACGTGGATACCCCAATTTTGATGATCGCGATAATGTAAAGAGTTTTGATAAAGAACGATTTTCTACATTACCTGCTGTAGATAGGTATTTCGAGCTAGAGGAACATGCAAAACAAATAAAACAACAATATGGATCTCCAGTTGACCTAGAGCCTATGATTGTGAGCTCGGTAAAACTGGCTGAATACTTAAGGCCCCAATCCAAATATTTTGATTTGTTTGAAGATGACATTGAAAAAATGTATTCAAATAAAATTACTGAGTTATTGGATGTTAAAAACACAGAACTATATATCGAATTAACCGAAGACCGTGATAGTAATTCGATCAAAAATATTGATATAGAGTTTTTGAGATGTTTTTTATTATTAAGCTTTCACCATTATTTCTTAGATGCACATTTGCTTGTTACGGAAAGAGAAGTTTATACGAAGGAAGCAGAGAAAAATAGAAAAAGCGAGGGGATGTTTCGGCGTTTATTACATGATGATAAATTTATAACCGAACAAATTTTGGCAGACTTTCTGCTTTTGAAGCGCAATAATTTTACACTAATTCAAGATGAAAATATGGAATTCTCGGACGTTGAGGAGGAGCTTGATGCAGTTCTTAAGGCTATTGGTACTTTAAGGCGTTCGTCTTCATATTCTCAATTGCGCACCCCTGATATGAAGCCAACAAAAGGGAACCGTAAAACAAAAAATAGAGCCCGTTTTGATTTGCTGTGTCTAGCGCTATGGGTGGGAGGTGTAGTCTACGGTAAAGTGCCATCAGGTTACATCAATCATTTAGGTGAACTTGGTGTGGGAATCACACTGTATAATGCTTTGTATGAAGATTTAAAATTTCCAGACATGATAAACTTTAGTGAAAAGAAAACTGGACCAAAACCTAATATCTCTGCAATTAAGAAACATCCAGAATTTACAGACATTGAGAAGAATGCAATAGACTTACATAAGGTAATATTGGAAGGCATCTCAAAGGACATACAACTTCAAAAACTGCATGAATTTTTTAATGATTGTTTCGATTATGGGTTTGTACGGAGATGCCGAGAAAGTGAAATTTGATAATTTTATCTGCACTAATCAGGCTATCCCTCTCAAAGAAAAAATGAATTTATGTAAATTCCAGTAAACGTCAGCGACAGTACTTAAAAAATATTCCATTTCAAAATCTGTAGTAACATAAGGATTATGAAATGGATAAAATTACAAATAAAAGAACAATCGGCTCGAAGGAAATTCGCGATACTTACCTTAATGGCTGTTCGGCGGTAACATTGTGGCGTCTTAGGAAGAATTCAAAAAAATTCCCAAAGCCAGTTAGAATTGGCGGGCTTTTACTGTGGGATCGAGAGGGGATAGAACGTTGGTACCTTTCATTGAAGGTGGAAGCGTAAGATGAAAATTTTTACTGTCAAAACTTTCCCAAAAAAATCTGGTGAAAACTGGATTCGTTTTATTAACAAGGAGCTTGAGGAGCTTACGTTCGTCCGAAAGCCTAATCGCTTGCCCATGCATAAGCCAAGCAATTTTCTAAAGCAGGCCATATATATTTTTACAGGCCGTTATTTGAAAAAATACGGAGTTAAAGAACTATCTGATTTAGTTGTTCGGGTCAGATCTTTGGATGAATGCCGTGCTCATTTATCGGCAAGCAATCCATTCAGATTGAGTTTTATGCTGTTATGTAATGAGGGTGTACGCTGGGTTTCTCCGCAAAATAGGAGTAAATGGGCGTTAGAGCTACATTACGCATTCTTGCATGAAGTTCCTCCTGAATACTTGCTTGGGTTCATATACCAGCAAGGTTCGCATTTGAAAATTAAGCCGAAGTACGAGGCTATGATTGCGAAAATAAAAGTTGAAACCGCATAAGCTATAGACCTCAGTAAACTCATGGTGAAATTGTACTTTTACCATGAGTTACGTGTCTCTTATATTTGATTTGGCTTAATCATTATAACGAGTGACTACTGAAGATGCGTTTTTAAACTTAACACAATTCAACAAATTAACACCATTAATTGGATCCTCTCCAATTGAGATCGCGGAGTGTCACGATCTCCAATTGCGAGAAATTAATTCCAATATTCCAACCATTTGAAAAGGGGCTTGTATGCCATACCACCACAACAAAAAAAGACTCAAGAAGTTCGCTCAAGTATTGAAAAGAAGGGAGTTGAAAGCGTTAAAGTACCTCGAGGATAAATTCCAGCCCAAAACTCTTCGCCCATTTTACGATAGTAAAAATGATCATAAAAAGAATATAGATACCATACAACTTGCTAAAAACCGTGCTTACCTTTTTACCGTAACATCACTATCTCGCCTTCTAAAGTACGTTGGCGGGACATACGATTTTAAAAATAAGGCACAAGTTGAAAGTACGCGTGCGACGTATGATGGGTTTTTAGATTATATAACTTCGAGTAAACAAATTTTGGCGTCTGATCCTGAAGCAAGAATTGAGTACACGAATTTATTTATGAGGCACTTTCGAAAGCTTGGTAAAAAGTATCGAAACGATGGCGACACCAAGTTTAACCTTGTCACGTTCTGCTGTGACGCTGGAATTACTTCAGAGTTTACCCCAGAAGTCGATATTGCGGCCTATAAGGACATGGTATCAGCCTGTTTGAATTTATATAGTAATGAAAATGCTATTTGTATTTTGGAAATTCAGCCGCTCAAGGAGTATTCTTTTTCAGACAAAGGTGGACGAAAACTTATGTTGCATGCCCATGTAATTAGTTGGGGTAAGGGGTGGACTGGTAAAGAGTTCAAAGAATTTAAGAAGAAATGCAAACGATTTAAATCAACCTACACAAAACTCCCCATTAAGCGTATGAGAATTCAGAAGCTAACAAATAACGACCTAGTTCGAGTTTCGTCTTATTTATCCAAACTCCCCGCGAATTGTAAAATCCAAAATAAGAAGGGCATGATTGGTAGAGAGCGTCCGATGGCAGGGTACTTAATTACCCGCCACATGGAGATATTATCCTATATTCCCCTAAAAAGTATGATTTTTGGTGTTGGCGAGGGTGTTGAGCTAAAACTTCAAATACTTAAAGAATTGAAAAAGTGGAACAAGAGCCGGAGTGCCTTTTTCAAAGGGCGTCCTGTGAAAACCAATGAGGAAAAGCAGAAATATTGGCGTCAGTTTTTGATAAAAAAGGACAAGGCACATTACGAACACCCCGTAATAAAATATAAACGAGCAAATAAGAAGGCCAGTTCTGAGATTAGCTTCTCTGAAAAGTTTCTCAATTCTAACCGTACCAAGCGGTTTCGTAGGGCATTTTTAGATACGACGAGCGTAACGCTAGTTACAGGGCCCGGAGGAACGGGAAAGTCCACCTTACTATCCTATGCTAAAGAGCTGGGTGAAAAGAAAAACACGATTACGCTTGCACCTACAGGTATTGCAGCTCTCAACGTGGGTGGTGAAACGTATCATAGTTTTACTCGGAAAGATGTTTCGTTCGATCCTAGAAATGCCGATTTTACTCCCCGAAAATTTAGGGCGAGTGTTTTTCGGCGAATTGATTGTATTCTGATTGATGAAGCGTCAATGCTGACAGGGTTTGACATTGACTATTTGGACCGGTGTTTGAGGTTCCTCAATAATAGCCCCTTAAAGCCGTTTGGCGGGGCGAAGGTCATCATGTTTGCCGACTATTATCAATTATCCCCAATTGTAAGTGATGAGCTGAAAGCATTTTTGAAACTGCGTAAATATAATTCCCCGTACTCATACGAGGCCAAGGTATTTGATGAAATAGGCTTGCGGCATTTAGAATTGAAGAAGGTATATCGACAAAATGACCAAGAACTGATTAAACACCTCAACTGTATACGGAAGGGGATTAAGCTTCAGTTTGCGATTGACTACTTCAACGAAAATTGTTGTGCATGGTTAATTTTGATAGCACACCTTTGGTATTATGTTCTCATAAAGACACCGTCGCGGGGTACAATGACACTGGGTTTGAACAACTAAAGACGCCTAAAAGAAGCTACGATGCAAATGTTACAGGGAGCTTGGATGAAGACGCTTATCCAGTTGACGCTGAACTAACATTGGCCGTTGGTACTCGTGTGATAGCAGTAAAAAATTCCAAGAAACTGGGGTATAAAAATGGTTCATTAGGCACAGTCATAAAGTGCTTGAAATACTCAGTGATCGTTAAATTTGATCAGCTTGCCGATAAGGTGGAGGTTAAGGCTGTTTGGTGGGAAGAGGTTCGCCATTCTGACCGTAACGGTAAGTTGACCAAGGAAACTGCTAGGCGCTTTAAGCAGCTCCCACTTCAGCTTGGATACGCAATTACAATTCATAAGTCCCAAGGGATGTCGTTGGATAATGTTGTAATTGATTTGGGAACCGGAGCATTTGCGAAGGGGCAGCTTTATGTCGCTTTATCTAGGGCTAGGACTATTGGGGGGGTGTGGTTGACGCAGGAGATTGAGATGAGCGATGTAATTGTTAGCAAAAAACATAGAAAGAGGCTTAAACGCCTCAAGAGAGTATGAGTGGCTCTGAACGAGAGTGTGCTTATTCTTACTTCGTTGGTATTGAAGTATTTGACAAATGACTTCTGTCGGTAGATTTGTCAGTTGGGACGGCTCATATGTCTGACGTCACCACTTATGAGACAAATTTAAGTCTGGGCTAAGCGAGATTTTGTTCATCTTGCATCTTATGGAGAGAAAGATGAGACATACAAGAACGAGTTTCAAGCCTCTAATAATACTCTTTAATATTACCTTACTACTCTTGCAATAACACGTCATAATTGCTATGAGTGAAATAAAGAATGGGGCCATATTGGTATTTGACCATATGAATACAGAAATCTTCACTGCAGAAAACCAATATGGCATTTCTCCTTTTTCTATTTGCGGGTTTGAATAATGCCGGCAATGTTAGCTTTGTCTAAGCAACCGGTCGAGAATTTGTTGCAAGAAATTATGTCAAAGTCGGGGATTTCTCCGTCTGATAATGGAATGTGTCACCCCGACGAACGTCCTCTTTATCTGTATAAATTAGACCAAAAAACATTCCAAAGATGTGGTCAATTTTTAAAAAAATCGCTTGAGCACTATTACGCAGCGTATAAATCCCAATCAATAAATCGTCCGCGGTGGTTGTCAGGGTTGTTTGTTTTTTATGGCGCGCATTGGTATCGCCGAGAAAGTGATTCAATGATGCAACGTTGGGCCGACTTAGGCATCTTACCAGACGGGTTTGATGTGGTTGAGAGAAGTCGCCTGGTTGAAGACGGGTTAAAATTCTGGTGTCTTGAGGTCTACCGGTCGGCTCATGGTCGTGAGTGGCTTCACACACTTGCCTTGAACGGCGGCATTCCTGCGCGTGTGCTTGCTGGGCGGTCAAATAGTTGGTTTATAGAATACTTTAAAGCGATTGTATCTGACCCACGATCATCAGATGATGTTTCTGGCCTGAGCTACAAAGCCGTAATTAGTGATCACATTGGTATTTTGTCCGATAGATTTAACCAGCCCGAAATAACCGAACAAAGTGTTCGGCTGTTAATGTGCGTTATGAAATGGCGAAGCGACATGCCTGCCGATCTGTCAGGGGAAAATGCTGTTGCTTGGCTTGATCAAGCTCATTCTGATTGGCGAGATGTCTTATCGCTGCATATCTCCGACGATGATGTGGTTGTAAAAAACCTCATAAAACAATTGCTCACAATTAAGACTGCAGAATTAACGCGAGGTTTGAGAGTGACCCGCCATATCAGCTTGCGCAGAAAGGATAATAAAATCTGTGCGTGGAGCGGAAGTATCGAAATCGGTCTGGACGGTGAGGGAGATTTGTCTGATTTCAGGGTTGCGTCTCATATGCTCGACAGCCGTTTCGACATTCATCTTGTTACTACAAGCTCGACATTAAAGTCTGGAAGAATTGGTGTTGCACATGCTGTCCGTGGACAGTCCGGCCAGGTAAATAAGATTCGATGTGCGCCTTCAATCAGAGTTAACAAATTCGAAAAAATTAGTATGCGGGACCCTGTTAAGGTTGAACTTCGCAATTCTGTGCATGGCCGCATTGAGATGATTTGGCCTGGCGGCGAGGGCATAAAATCTGAAGTAACGGTGTTTCATCAAGTCAGATCTGATCTAGCAAAATTCGTAGGTACAGGCTCTGTCGTTAGTAAACATGAAACGCTCTTACTTCTCGCCCCGTCTGAGGCAGAATTACAAATACAAGAGCCGGGAACATGCGAAAAACTCGTCGATGGTGATAATCGTACGCTTTGGGAAGTGTCAGGGCACGTTATTATAACCTACAAATCACGAAAATATCGTGTGCAAACGGATCAGGAATTTGATGAGAGTAATCGCATTTTGCCTATTCAGATGTTGGTGGATTCGCTACACACTGTTTCACAAAACCGCATGATGGTTATCTCTCCGATCCGGATTGAGTGCCTCCGGAATAATCGTCCGACAGGTTTGGACGATGGTCGAGTGGTGCCGGGCGGATTAAAAAAAAATAAGGTCGTGAATTGGAGGAGCGCTCAGGGTCGTCTGACGTTGCACTGGAAGGATGAAGAGGGTTTTCATCTGGATAAGGTGCAAATTCTTGCGCTCCCGGCGCAATTCAATATATCAGCTCGCCGCATGGTGAGTGCTTCAACACAAGACCATGATCTGCGACTGACTTGGGTAGGCATTAAAGGGTGGTCTTTATCCATTAAACTGGAGGAAGACGACCGTGAGAAAATCTATGCAGGCGCCAGCGGTGACATTCAATTATCCGCAGGGGTGATTTCAAGGCTGCCGATCAAGCTGATTGATCCGCAGGGCAAAACAACGAAATGCGTCCTTGATATTCAATTGGATTGGCCGGCCATTATTCATGAGAGCGGGGTCACTGAAATCAACAAAATTTCTGTGAACGTTTCCCAATTGGGCAAGTATACGCTTGCTCTGCCGGAAAACACCAGAATCTGGTTTGAACTTAAAGCACTGTCTCAACCCTATATGGTCATGAGTGTTTTGAAGGGGCAAATGAATATTGCCGAGTTTCAGGATATATTTGAAATGCTTCTCGCCTTATCTGAAGATCGTGGACCCGTTGTAGAGATGAGCATCATGGGTCAGCGTCCTTTGGCTTTGGTTAGCAGACCGGATGTTTCGTTGAATTACCACGATGGTGAAATATCGAATCCTGGGTTTTTACCGGGGACGCCTGTCATAAGACAACTTTTAAATGCAAGCTTAGAATATGCTGCAACGTTGATCGGGGAAGGATTGTACAAATTGCCCGATTCTGTGAAAGGAGCTTGCCTTGTCTATATGCGAGAAGGCAACTTGGTCGTCTCCCGTCCTGTCATTGTTAACTCTTCAAAGCAGATTATGTCTGCGCATACCACTTTGGATAAATGTACTTTGATTGAAGATGAGCAAACGCGTCACGAAAGACTGATAACTCATTTGAGAGATATAAACGGAACTGATTGGGGGCAATCTATTCGAACTCTGATTGAGATTGTAACTAGTCTTAAGGGGCTAAGCCCGCGATCTCTGGACAGTTTACGGGTTTTGCCACAATGTCCTGAAGCCTTATGTGGTATGCTGTTGAAAGCCCCCGCCGAAGCCCGCGAACAAATACTAGACTTGGAAAACAAACTGCCCTTTCTGTGGATGAGTTTACCATTCGAAGCATGGGAAAATGTTCAGGGTGTGCATTACGGGGAGGCCGTACGAATTTTGGAGGATTTGCCGGGGATTAAAAATGTTCCTCATCGCGCCCTCGACAGTATTAGAAAATTTTTTACTGAAATCGGTGATGTTACCGCATGGTTCAAAGGAATAAATCAATCTGAACCAATAGAGTCTTTGGAAAGTTTACAAAGTCTTGTCGGACCACATATTAATATGTGGGATGATACGGTTCGCGTGCAGCTTGATGATCTTTTAAATCGGCATGCAATTTTAACAGCAAGCAAGACGTTCTCAGGCCTTCCGTACACATTCACGCCAAGCCTATTGGCTCCACTTGCTCTCGCGGCAGTTAGCCACAACCTTATTACACTTTCCACGGAACAAGTAACCTTGGTTCGAAATGCGCTAGCCATTGATCCTGATTATGTTAAAATTGGTTTTGTTCATGCCATGCGAGAGACACACCTCTGGGAGGATAAATGACAACGACTATAGAACCTATTTCGCTAGTGGCCCGACTCAGGGAGCGCTTAAGCGAGGCTATGATTTCCCGGGCAGGTGTAAGGCACCCTGGTTTGTCAAAGCGATTGCGTGAATGCCTCACGTCAAGCTGCGTTAATGTGGGGCTTATTCGAGATCCGGTGATTGAGGGCGCTCTTCCGTATGTAACGGGCGATAAAAATTTAGGTGAATTGGCAGGAAACCTTCTTCACCCAGAAACTGTTCGTGCCTTGTCTCATGACCCGCTAAACGGATTTCCCCTTGAACGGAAACCTTATACTCATCAGATTGACGCGTGGCGCACGCTGACCTCATTAAATGATCCGCGTTCTGTCGTTGTTAGCTCTGGTACCGGGTCGGGCAAAACAGAGTGTTTTCTTGTTCCTATGATTGATGATTTTGTCCGTCAGGTCGAAGGAGACACCATGGAGCCCGGCGTGCAGGCGATCATGCTTTATCCCCTAAATGCATTGATTGAGAGCCAACGCGAGCGTCTGGACGCATGGACGGCCCCTTTAGGCGGAAAAGTCAGATACGGTCTTTATAACGGTGATATGCAAGAAAATTCGCCGGCAAAACAACGCCGCGCTGATCGTGCAAATGCGCCTCAAGAGGTTAAAGACCGTCAATCATTGCGCGAAGCCCCGCCGTCGATCCTTGTAACGAATATTACAATGCTCGAATACATGCTGGTCCGTCCTCAAGATAAGTCTATTCTTGACGCGTCGAAAGGCAAGCTCAAATGGATTATTCTGGACGAAGCCCACACATATGTCGGCGCTGCTGCTGCGGAAGTCGCGTTACTTTTACGAAGAGTTATGAATGCATTCGGAGTGCAGGCCAAAGATGTAAGGTTTGTAGCGACATCCGCTACGATCGGAGAAGGTGCGGCTGCCCGAAACGCGCTAAAACAATTTATGGCGCAAGTATCAGGCGTTTCGCCGGCAGACGTGGATGTCATTGAAGGTACCCGCCGCATTCCTGCATTGCCGCCGGTTAATAAGTCGGGCAGGCTCGAGGCTTTAGATAGCTACAACGATGCCGACCTATACAAAGCTTTAGGATCTAATCCCATCCTTCAACCAGTCTTGAAAAAACTTTTTCATGAGCCGGTGAGTTTTGGTGAGCTATCAAAAGCTGCATCTGAAATTAACGTGCAAGTGCAAGATCTTATGGGGGCGCTAGGGCGTGCCAAACAAGGCGATGATTACCTTGCGCCAATGCGCGTTCATCTCTTTCAACGGGCACTGGGAGGAATTTGGAGCTGCATAGACCCGAAATGCTCTGAGGTTGGTGCTGACAGAGCCGCCGGCTGGACGCATGGCAAGCTGTATTTTTCTCACCGTGAAAAATGCGATTGCGGCATTGCCGTTTTGGACATTTTAACGTGCAGCACTTGTGGCAACAGTGCGTTATCCGGCGAGGAAAACGGTACGCAGCTTGGTCCGATTCCAGTGCGCGGCGTTACTGACGAATTAGCTGAAGAGGCGTTGAGACATTCCGAATTTGATGATCAGAGCGAAGAGGATGTTTCCGATGAAACCTCCCAAAACGAATCTACAAAATGCACTTTTAATGTTTCCGGGCAGGCCTCAATTACAGGAATCCCATGTTACTTAGACTCAAAGGGTACACTGCTGGATACACCTGATAACAGTGCCGTTAAACTCGAGCAAATCAGTGTTGAAACTGGTGAGTGCCCGTTTTGCGGGGCGAGGGCATCATCGGGTGACAAGCTATTTCCCTTTAGATTTGGGACACCGTTTTCTATGACTAACGCTTTGCCAATCCTTCTGGAATCCATGCCGCCAAAGTCCAAGGTTGTTCGCGAGTTTCCCTACCAAGTCCCGGACTTGCCTGCCGACGGTCGGCAACTTTTATCTTTTACAGATAGCCGGCAAGGCACTGCTAGAATGTCCGCCAAAATCCAGAAGGATGCAGAGAGAATTTTTACAAGGTCTTTCGTGTATCAGGCCGTTCAGGAGAGTCTGGCCTCAGACAACGACCCTGATGCAATAAAACAAGCGGAGCAAAGTCTTAAGAAGTTGGAAGTCGCGGGCATGCTTACTGACCCTACTTTTTCGGACATAGTTGCAGGTCTCCGTAAAACGATTTCTGGATCTGAGGACGGCTTTCTCTGGGCCGATTTGGAGGCGCGCTTGGCCGACCGGATTGAAGTTAGAGAGTGGATAGCAGAGAGTTGGGCAAATCGATCTGAAAGGTTTTCAGATCATGGAGCCGCTCGACATATCGCAAAAACCCTCTTAATGACGGAATTGTTTCGCCGGCCAAAAACAGCAGATTCCATTGAAACGATGGGTATTGCAAGGCTTTACTCGCCTCATATTGAAAAACAAGTTGCTCCGAAATATTCAGATGGAATTTCTGTTTCAGACAGCGACTGGCGTACTTACCTTTATTTTATCGTAACCCACACTCTGCGGGCCAATGTGGCTGTCAGCTTGGAAAGAGAGCTTAAAAATTGGTTTGGTCGAAAACTGTTCCAATCCACGATTCTACCACCAAACAGAGAAACTCACAAACCGTCCGATTTAGCCTGGCCCCAAGTAAAGTTTGGCGGATCGCAATCCCGAGCCGTAAAAATGCTTGCGCTTGGCTTAGAGCTGGACGTGAAGCAACCGCACGACAAAATCATCATCAACCGATTACTGCTGGCTGCCTATAATCAGCTCAAACCATTATTTCCGCCAGGCGAGTACTTCAATCAACTCATTCTAGAAAAGCTAAACATAGCTCCTGTAAAGCAAGCATACTATTGTCCCGTGACCCATACCGTTCACGATATTGCACCGTTCGGTTTAACCCCTTACGCACGCTCAGTTCAGGACAAGGCGCAACCATTCCAAATGCCGACATTGCCAGCTCTATCGAATGTGGCAACCCGTACGGATTGGTTAAAAAGTTCGGAAATAGGAGCTCTTCGAGAGCAAGGAATTTGGATTGCTACGCATGACCGGCTAGCCCTCTTCTCACCCTACTTCCGTACAGCAGAACATTCAGCCCAAAATCCTAGGGCCAGACTTAAGCTTTACGAAGACCGTTTTAAAGAAAACCGGATTAATGTACTGAACTGTTCGACGACGATGGAAATGGGCGTGGATATCGGGTCAGTCAGCGGCGTGATAATGAGCAATTTGCCACCAGCGATTTCCAACTATCGTCAAAGAATAGGCCGGGCCGGTCGGCGGAGGCAGGCCGTTTCAATAGGCTATACAATTGCAAAAGACCGCCCACTTGATTTAGAAGCTTTTCGCGATCCCTCACTTTATCTGAAGCGGGAGACACAAGCCCCAAAAATCAAACTCGACAGCGATCCTATTGTGCAGCGTCACGTTAATGCTGAACTTCTCGGCCAGTTTATCCGTGAGTATGACGGCGATGGATTTAAAATGAAAATTGGGCCGTTTATGGGGTGCCCTGAAGACCCGAAAACAAACCGAACACTCGATCGTAAAGATGAACGCCAGGTTGAGCTCTTTAAGAAATGGTTGGAAGCCCAGCAGGACGACCCTGATATATTAAATAATATAGACAGGATTGTTAAAGGATCAAATTGCGCTGGCCGGACTGACCTTGTAGCACAGTGCACGATTATTATTTCAAAAATAGCTAATAGTTTTCAAACGGAATGGAGGGCATTGATTGAACAGTATGGGTCTGTTTTTGATGAAGGGGGCGCTTCGGCGCAAAAAGCTATTTCGATCCAGATCAAACGAATGTGCGGAGAGTATCTTCTCAGTGAATTGGCCGATGCTGGTTTTTTGCCAAGTCACGGATTTCCCAATCATGTTGTTCAATTCCAAATTGCAAGGCAGGATAAATACCTAAATGCTGAGAACAACGATCGTCCTAAAAGTTTTGGCGGAATGCCCAGCCGCTCTCTTGATGTCGCAATCCGTGAGTTTGCGCCTGGCGCTGAGTTGATGGTTGATGGCATAGTCTATAGGTCAGGGGGCGTTACATTAAATTGGCGTAAACCGGCAGCGCTTGAAGGCGTCACAGAAATTCAATCCTTGAAAAAAATGGCCACCTGCAAATCTTGCGCTCATATCGAGACCAATGTGAGAAATTTAGACTCGGCGTGCAGTTCATGCGGCAGTCCATTTGAAGTTATCCATGAATATTTACGCCCATCTGGGTTTTGTCAGGACAGGCATGTTCCGGTTCACGGTGACGTCGAAAGCGTCAACTTCATACCTTCTGAAGCTGTAGCCTTTTCAGCCAAAGATGCACCTTGGGGAAAGCTGCCTGATCCACGATTAGGAAATATGCGCTCTGGCGCCGACGGTATTGTCTTCTTTCACACACGCGGTCCGGCAGGGCTCGGTTATGGCCTGTGCCTCCATTGTGGGCGCATGGAGGCCATGAAGCTTGATGAAGAAATATGCTCAGGATTATCAGATCATAAACCTTTGCGTGCTGCTGAAAATTGGGCAGATCCCTGTCCCGGTAATAAAGATGGATATAAATTACGACACAACATTTTCTTAGGGCATAATATTAGAACTGATGTCTTTGAATTGCACCCAAATGCACCGATGAAGATCGAGGTCGCACACTCAATTGCCATTGCCCTGCGCGAGGCTTTGGCTCGCAGACTCGGAGTCGAGAGCGCGGAAATCGGTTATGGTGTAAAGACCGCTGAAAATCTTTTAGGCACTGGGAATACGATTATCGGTCTGTACGATAAACCGTCAGGTGGTGCGGGATACGCAACTGATGCAGAAGAAAACTTCGGCGAATTAGTCAACATAGCCCGTGCACTTCTCGATTGTCCCGAAAATTGCGATAATGCCTGTTCAGCCTGCATACTCACGCATGATGCGCCGCCTGGAGGCGTACACAGCCTTGATCGTCACGCTGCAATAGACTTCATGGACGATGAATTAGTTTTTAACGAAACGCTTTGCCTTGAAGATAAGGTGTACCCTGACACGCGTGTCAGCAATAATTTAATCAAAGATGTCGGAAGGGTGCTGCGTCCTGGCGGGATGGTAAGACTATTTATAAATTTATCAGATCCTGCAGGTCTGCCGGGATGGTCACTCAGTCGACAAATAGAAAGGTGGGCGAAGCAAAACAAGCGTGTAACCCTTGTCGTAGAGCAAGAGGTCATTACAGGTTGGACCGGTGCACAATCGCTTTTAGTCAGAGATTGGTTATCAAAAACATTGGCAAAACTATCGACGGGATCCGCGCCGACAATGCATGGAAACATGGTTGTGGTAGCGCAAGTTGAAAATGTAGACGGAGACGTTCTTCAATGGAGCAGTCGCGATCCGTTAATACGTGAGCCTTCTAATGATTGGCCAATTACACTGAGTGAGCGCATCTTTTTTGGTTCTGCTGATGCTATAAAAACCCAACCCTATGACCGGCTGAAACTGCAAGGGCGGGCAGGAGCTAGCAAAATTGTTTTGGGCCACGAATTTGCAGGGCCACTAAATGCCTTTGGTCCTAAGATGGCCAAGAGAGTTACTGGCGCTTTGGCATCACTAGGCATCGAAGTTTCTGACTTAACGGCTGCAAAATATACGGATGCTTATCTAGTTTCACCATTGACAATTCGCTTGTTGGTCGACTTTGTTAGCCGGCTATTGCCATCAGAGAGTACATTGGAAATTTCTACCGCTGATCCTGAAAGGTTGAATACACAACATTCAAGGGGAGCTGTGCACGGTAACTTTAAGGACCGTCGTGAAATGCAAGTTTTTGCTCGAGAGTACGGGGAAGGTTTAGGTTTAAATGTGAGCCTACGAACTGAATTGGTACCTCATTATCGTCGTCTAATTTTGACTACAAAGGATGGGCGTTCGGTCAACGTTGATTTTGATCAGGGTATGGGCTGGCTTTCGTATCACCACCAGAAAGATTGGCGAATTGCAGCTGGACAAGATTATGTTAAGGCAGTCAAAGCACTTTCTGGAACTGTAAAGTTGAATAGAGGCAATGAGAGCCATGCGTTTCTATACTTGGATGATCAGATTTAACCTCGGAAGAATTGCGATTGATAATGTTTGGACCAATTGAAAATATAAAAGCAGGCCAGATTTTTGCGAATAGAAAAGCGCTTGCAAAAGCTGGCGTACATACGCCTTTAATGTCAGGAATTTGGGGCGCCCAAGATGGCGCATATTCGGTTGTTTTATCAGGTGGATATGAAGATGGTATCGATGCTCTTAACTATATTTTATATACTGGTCAGGGAGGGCAAGATGAGCCAGGTGGCAAGCAAATTGCTAATCAGGAATTTCTAAAAGGTAACCGAGGGTTACAGCTAAGCTGTGAATATAGTTTGCCAGTTAGAGTTACTAGAGGGCATCAAATTGAAAATGGGCCTCCTAATGGCTACAGGTATGACGGTCAATATTATGTAAAGTCATATGAAAGAGTACTTGCCATATGTTCGTAAAATTGGCAATAACGAAGTGGATATTGGTGAAACCCTTATGCCTCTTTGATTATGGAACGGGATTGATGGGGGCCTTTCTCTTAAATATGGTTTTCATCATCTTGGAATGTTGCTGTCATACAATTTCGATTTGGCAATCGACTCATGGTAAATGTATAGTTTCACCATGAGTTGATTGCAGTCGGTATTTTCACTCCATTCCCACCGAGAACATCTTCTTACCTAGAAGTTTAAACCGTGTTCTTCCGTGATCGCCCTCTATACTAATTGACTGCTTGTAGATCGCTTGGAGCCCGTCAGAGTCATAGAGTTTGAATTGATTTTTGGTGTACCCGCAGATAACAGTATAATGATAATAGAAGCCGTTTACGCATATGCAGACAAGGCGGCCCAGTTCTATCTCTGATATGATGAATTTCATGGTATTGGTATGGCCTTTCGGTGCCTTGGTAAGATAGAGTCTCAGCCCCCAATGATTATGCGTCTGCTCAATCAAATGGGTAGCAAGCTTCAACCTTAGCGCCTCCGACATACCATTATGCATTACAGTGTTGAGTGACGCCTTACTTTCTAAGAAGTCTAATCCGTCATGCATAAGCAGAGTGGCCTGATGCATTTTGATCTGCTTTTGCGGATAAGCCGTAATGCGAATGGCATTAATGATGGAATATAGCCCGCAAAGCGAGTCAAGGCTGCCTTGTTGAAGTGGAGGCAACTCTTTTACGTCTCCAATGATGTATCTATCCATATCATCCTCCCTAGTATTCACTTGCCAGCATGAGGGTTAATACCCTCTTGGTGACATTCGGATCAGATGGATCAGGGGAAAGATGGGAGAGATCATTGTCATAGTAATCAACTTTCCAGTACAAAACCATGCCGTTCACAGTAATCTTGCCAAAGTCATGCTCATCATAAGGATCAGTGCCTGTGGTGAAGTTGTTGTAAAGGGCAAGCTCTTGATAGACTTCAGCCCTAACTTCCTCCGTAAGCGCATCAACACCTCGTGTCATAACCAACATGCCTCCAATGCCAGTTCGTCTAAGATGGTCGTTTAAAGTCCGAATACGCTCCTTTGGTGATGTAAGTGGGGATTTTTGAATGCAGCTCTCCTGTTGGCTGCCTGTGCCTGTTTCAGACATGGCGGTTCTCCTATGTAAGGTTAAATGTAAAAGTGAGTTGGTTGGGGAGTGGTATTTACCTAGATAAGGGATACCAATTTTCGCTGGGCGTCCCGATCACCCTGTATATAGCGCTCTGTAGTCGAGAGGGCTTTATGCCCTGCAAGTTCTTGTATGTCGCGCAATGAGCCACCTGTTTGTGAGAGAGCCCGTGCCGCATTAGTAATGAAGGTTCTACGCCCTGAGTGTGAGGAACAGCCTGTAAGCCCTAACTCGCCATAAAGAGCCGCGAAGTAGTTGACGACACTACCCGCACACATACGGCAACCACGCTCGGAGCGTATAACTGGGCCAGAGTTAGGATAGCCCATATCTTTGCGTAATAGCTTTAAAGACTTTTTAAGTACCTTATTGAGGGGGATATGGCGACAAGAGCCTTTCTTGGCAATTGCACGTGATATGTAGAGTATATCAGAAACCGTATAATTGGTACGTAAGACCATACTCCATTCAAGCCCTGCTATCTCACAGGCGCGTAAGCCTGCCTTAAAGCTTAGGTATATGATGGTTTGGTTTCTAATGGGGTGTCTTTGGGCTTGGGCATGCTTAAGTACACGGCACAGATCGTCCGGCTCAAGCACCTTTGCGGGTGTCTTGCTCATAGTATTTCCTGTAATGTTATGGGGTTGGTGTGTGACAAGCTCTTATTGTACACGTTATACTATTACGATATATCTCGTGGAATGTCAAGTTTGGGCCTTTTAGGGGCAAACGAGGCTGTCGGTGAAAGAGCTTATTTAAGGACAAAGCAGAGTTTATGTCAGTAAAAGTTAAAGATGTTAAACGGGTCCAAGGGGGCAGAAAACAGCCTAAGAGGCCCACTACACCAATAAGCACCGTTTGAGGCAAACTGAGAAACTACTGAAAAGGGCTTAGCCCGTCTAAACTAGGGAGTGTGAGAAACAGGGTAAAGGGGTGTGTAAGTACGGCAATAGCCTCTTTAGCTAGTTTTAAGCTGATGAATTGGGCGAGGTATTCGTTATATCTGTTTTTATTTTAGTGCCATATGGACGTATAGGGGGTAGAAGTGTAATGTAGGTATAATCATCGTAAACAGGTGTTAGTATGCGTATATTACCTATACGAGGCCTGGATATTGGACGCACTTGGGAGCGATTAAGTGGTTTCATACATGGATCGAATATCTTCCACCTTCCACACGGTTGTGCGTGGACCAAGTTTATATGATTTGGGGAAACGTCCGTCTTTAACGCCTTGCCACCAAGTTGATTTGGAAACGGGTATTGGTCCATTTGGTGCAAGAATTTGGGGTAATCTGACAAAGCCTGTTTTGGGGAAGTCGGGTTGATCCATAATAATGTCTCTTTCCTGTATCTGGTTGATAGTGTGGGTTCTAAGAAGTTTAAAATATTCAGAGGGCAGGGATGTAAATAGTATTGCTGAAATTTTGGTAGAATAGTTTTGAATTTAGTTTTCAGTGTAAAAATCGTTACAAAGGAATTCAGTTAGTTTCACTTTTTTGTGACATATGTGTGACATATGGCCGTGCGTGAATTTATCGTAAAATTCGAATTGGTCGTAAATCATTGAAATATAAGAGTAAAATGGTGCCCCCACACGGACTCGAACCGCGGACCCCCTGATTACAAATCAGGTGCTCTACCAGCTGAGCTATAGGGGCAGACATGTGTACGTCTTAGGGCACGGGTGATAATGCGCCAGTTCTTGAATTGCAAGTGTAGAATCGCCCATATTTGCAATAATTTTGGCAATGGCGGCGGGCCACCATTGCCGAATATGCGGTTATGCATCTCATCGCTGGCTTCAGTCACCAAGGGCATCTTTGCCGCGAAAGAAACTCAGGATAATGCCAACAATAAGATACCCTATTAAAAGATGGGCAAAATCAAGCCCTAGTAATTTGGCAGGGTAGTTAACTCCGTATATTGTGCCGTAAGCGATAACGGGCAGGGCGATGAGCGCGGCAACGACGGCACAAATTTTTGCACAGGTTTTCAATAGAGACGCGCCTGCGTGGTTGAGAATATAAGCCAGACCCAAAACCTGCATCAGTGTGATAATGACGCCCCAAACATATGTCATAAGGCCCATAGCTTCGGCTTTTGCCGCCGCCGCTTCTTCAGTGATAGCGGCGAGACCCATCCACATTTCTTGAAAGATGATCCCGTACCAAAGAAACCCTAGTAAGTAAAATGCAATTGTTGCGGCCAAGATTCCCAGCCAACTGGTTGCGAATATTTTGGGCATAAAAGCCTCCCCTTTTTGATTTCAGTCATTTTTGACATTAAACCCTTATAGCATTTTGATGCTGCCATGCCAAGAGCTGTAACCGCCACCGCAACCGCAGACTTGTTAGACCCACAATACTGCCGTATATGCGGGAGCGGGGATCACCAGCATATAGGGCAGGTCGGCCATACAGCCCACATCAATTTTTCTTATTGCGGTATGACCCGGCCATGCTCATCCATTAGCCTAAACGTGATCATTGTGCGCACACCTGTGCGCGGCACGGCTTTTCCTGCTATGGTTTGGGGGCGATATTTCCATTTCCCGGCCGCCTTAACTGCAGCGCGGGCAAATAGGTTTTGCGAACAGTTCAGCACTTGTACATTATAAGTACTGCCATTGGCGTTGACGTCGAACATGACATTGCAATGACCGGAACGCTCCGCTCTTGCTGGCATAACTGGCTTGGCGCGTAAAATCGGGACTAAATCGAGATTAACCGATACAGTGATAGGCTCCATAAAGTCTCTGGGGTTAGGGTAATCAGGGATTTTATCTCCAAAGTCAGATGGCGGCACATCCACCGGGCCGCTAGGCGTTGTACGCACGATTGGTGGCGCGGGCGGTGTTTCCACCCTTTCGTATTTTTCCGGCTTCTTGGTTTGAATGTCTGGCGGCGGTGTAATTTGCGGGTTGATCACCATGCTCAGTTTTTCTGGCTTGTCCGGTAAATTTACGAACTGCACATGGATCAACTGTGCCATCAGCATCCCAAGCGACACTGTCACTATGAAGGCCCCTAATCCACTTGCTACATATTTCTTTGTGTTATTCATATTGTCCTCCCATGTCTAATAGTTACTATATAACACATAAAGCGCAACATTACAACGATATAATATAACTTTATAGCTGTCGTTTTTTGTAGCCAATGCCCTTGCTGGGCGGTATGGGAAATATTATGAGCAAACCGTCCAAATCCACACTTGATAATACGGCTCTTGAGAAAATTGCTTTGGCCATTCACGGCGGGGCAGGAAATTATGTTCGCTCCGGGCAAGATGCGCAAACCCGGCATTTGCGCCAAGTGGCCCAGCATGGCCGGACTATGTTACGGGGGGGAGCTAATGCCCTGGATGTTGCTGAAACTCTTGCTGTCATGCTGGAAGACGCCGGACTGTATGTGGCGGGTAAGGGCACCGGGCCAAACTCCGCAGGTGAATATGAACTGGACGCTTGTATCATGGACGGGACGACCAGAAATATCGGGGCGGTGTGCGCGCTCAAGGGTTTCAAAAACCCGGTCAGAGTAGCCCGCGCCGTGATGGAATATACACCGCATGTTATGTTGGCGGGGCGTGGTGCGGAAAATTTTGCCGCGTCGCAAAACTGCGAGCGGGTCAATAAGCCGCTGGAATATTATGTGATACGCGGTGTTACCCGCCTGCCTGAAGACCTAGACACGGGCACGATCGGTGTCGTCGTCCGCGATCATAAAGGCCGCCTCGCTGCTGCCACGTCCACGGGCGGTTTGCTTGGGAAAATGGCCGGACGGGTTGGCGATAGCCCTTTGCCCGGCGCAGGATGTTGGGCCGACGGGCGGGTTGCAGTGTCGTGTACCGGTCAGGGCGAATACTTCATTAAAGCGGCCACAGCCGCTGACATCTCGGCCCGCATGGCTTACGCAGGCGCGCCGCTCAAAGACGCCGCAAAAGCCGCTCTTGCAGATATGAAAGCTCAAGGCGGATATGGCGGTGTCATAGCTTTGGCTAAATCCGGCCCGCCAACAACCCCTTACACCTCAAAAGGCATGCGCCGCGCCTGGTTTGTCGGCGGTGGGGATTTGGTGGTGGAAGTTTAGTCAACAAACCCCTATTGCGCTATCAAGGGTACATTATTCTCGCTTGTCGTCTCATTGACAAATTCCGCGTCCAGTTTAGAGGCGTCCAGGGGCCGATTTGGATATTGGGAGGAAAACGAGATTGTTTCGTCGCGCCTGAGTTTGGATTTTGGCGGTTCAACCACCCAACTTGCCAAGACTTCACCTGCATCATTTTTGAAATTCAGGCGGATCATATCCACATTACGTGATTTGGTATCAAAGTTTTTTATCTTGCCGGTAACGATCAAAACCTCGACACCGTCCGTATTGCCTTCGCGAGTCTCAAGTCCGTAAATTTCCAACCCGCTGCTATTGGCTTCAAGGCCCATGGATCTATAGACAGGTGCGGCACCAGGAAATCTATCGACAATTTGGGCCCGAAACAGATAGGCCGCCAGCGCAAACAGAGCCAAAATGGCCAATGTTACAATCCAGATCATGCCGACACCCAACAAACGTCTTCGCACTTTCTTGCGCTCGGCATTGTCACGGATTGTCGTGTGTGGCCCTAGATCTTGTAGCTCGTCTATATTAGGGGATACAATACTGGATTCCAGATCAGCATGACCACCACTTTGCACATTCTCGTCATTGGTTAGCGCATCTGGAGCTTCAGGAACATCAAGCGCATGGGAAACTGGCTCACGGATAACCTCTTCGCGCAGTTCTTCCAGCCTCTCGGCTTCATCCAGAGCGAGCACGTCCGGCTCGGCAGCGACAAACCATGTGGTTGAGCATTGGGAGCACCGCACAGTCCGCCCATTCGGGCCGATCGCATTATCCGCGATTTTAAAGCGCGTGGCGCAATCTGGACAGGTAAGAATCATTCGCTTCTTTCGAATCAATGTGGTAATAATGTGGCGATTTAGCGAGAAAATGTCTAGTCCCAACATGAATACAACCAGCCCGACCACTAACAGCTCTGCGCAACCGCGAAATGATGCGGCCGGCGACGGCGCGAATATTCGGTTTGAACGGGTGGGTTTTCGCTATACCCGCCATGTGGAAATCCTCTCTGATGTCAGCTTTTCCTTGCCGCGCGGTTCCATGACATTTGTGACCGGCCCGTCTGGTGCTGGCAAAACCACACTACTTAAACTGATCTATTTACACATGCGCCCATCACGGGGACTTATTACCGTGTTTGGCAAAGACACATCACAGATTGACCGCAATGCTGTCCCGGCATTAAAACGCCGTATGGGGATTGTGTTACAAGATTTTGATTTGGTCGATCACTTAAACGTGTTTGAAAATGTCGCTTTGCCCTTGCGGGTCGCCGGGCGCAAACGGGCAGCATACAATGATGATGTGCTGGGCCTGCTCAAATGGGTCGGGCTTGGCGACCGGGCCCATGGGTTACCACAAATGTTGTCGGGGGGAGAAAAACAACGGGCCGCCATCGCACGGGCCGTTATTGCCAAACCGGAAATCCTGATTGCCGACGAACCTACGGGTAATGTTGACCGAGACATCGCAAGGCGGTTAATACGCCTGTTTAAGGAAATGAACCGGTTGGGCACTACTGTTGTTATCGCGACCCACAACACAGACTTGATCCCCGAAGATGCCAATATTTTGGCCTTGGCTAATGGACAAATCTCCAATACGCATTTTGGCGCAAATATTGGCGCCGGCATGAAGCCATGACAGATGTTTTAACGGCAAAGACGCAAGCACTTTTACCGCGCAACAAGAAAGACGATCGGCCTTTGTTTATGGTGTTCGTGATTTTATCCTTTCTGGCCACACTGACTTTGTTGGCAAGCGCATCCGGTTACCGGGCTGCGCAAGGCTGGCACTCGGACTTGGCGGCCAGTATAACTGTGCAAATCAAACCCGGTGATTTTTCCCTTAGTGGGCCCAGTGACGGGTCAAGTGACGGGTCAAGTGATAGGACAAGTGATAGGACAAGTGATGACCCAAGTGAGCCGGCCGCAGCCCGCAACATTCTTTTGGAATTAAGCGCCGTTAAATCCGTCACCATATTGCCGCCGGAGCGGTCTCGGGCCTTGCTCAAGCCTTGGCTCGGCGACGCGCCTTTGCCGGATGATTTGCCCTTGCCTATCTTGTTAGATGTGCGCTTGTATGATGGCCAGAACCTGGATAGCCATCAAGCGCGTGCCGCGTTGGCTGCTGCCAACATACGCGCCGATATAGACGACCATAGCCAATGGAACCGCGAGGTCAAGCGCACAACAAGAGCGGCGCAAACCATATCTCTTACGGCATTGGTGCTGATTATAACCGCCAGCATTACCGCCGCAATTTTTGCCACCCGCGCCGCCATAACCGGCCAACGCAGATTGATTGACATATTGCACCAGGTCGGCGCCCCCCCGTCTTATACGGCTCGGTTATTCAGCACCAGTTTTGCTTTATCGGGGCTTAAGGCAGGGGGAATAGGCGCCATATCGGCTTTGCTTTTATCCATACTCATTGGCTTGCTGTTTTCATCATCCAGTGGGTTTTCCTATTTTCTTCCCGGTTTTCACTTGGCATTTTCGGATGTGTATTTGCTCATTGCGGTGCCAATTTTATTGGCGATGATCATTGCAATAGCCAGTTGGCGAACAGTGTTGACGACGCTTTTTGAGGAAATTTACCCGTGAATGTCCGCGCCAAAAAAGCCAATTCTCAGACAAAACGCGAATCGCGTATGCGGCGCGCCTTGTATAAAATTGCCCAATTTATATTCGGGTTTGCCGCCAGCCTGCTCCTCATGGGCTTTGCGGTTTTCCTTGTACAAATGTCTACGGCAAAACCACCAGCCACGATACCGAAAGTTGACGGCATTGTTGTGTTGACGGGCGCAGACGGGAGCCGTCTGCTTGTTGGTGCCGCGCTTTTACAAAACGGCCACGGCGAGCGTCTGCTCATCTCGGGCGTCAACAAAACTATCCTACCCACACAAATTCAAGCACTGCTGGGTATGGGAGATGCCAAATTTACCTGTTGTGTTGATCTGGATTATGAAGCCGAAAATACTTTTGACAATGGCTATGAGACCGCCGTTTGGGCTCGCGCCCTTGGTTATGAAAAAATCTTGTTGGTAACATCCGCCTACCATATGCCCCGTGCCAAACTGGAGATCGCTGCCGCCGCGAACGGGATCAGCATTATCGCTTATCCGGTTCACGCCAAATCAGACTGGAGCTGGTGGCGCAAAACCAGACTTTTGGTACGTGAATATGGCAAGTTATTGGTCAGCCTTGCCCGTGAACCCGGTGTGCGAAACGGACACAAACCATTATCCGCAAACCCTGCGCCTACGCCTGTACCTGTTCCAGTTGAAGACGCATTAAAAGAGAAAAAACAATAATATGGCAAATGCGAAGAGAAAATTGATCACCATACCCCGTTTGATCATATTGGCCTTGTTGGGTTTGGTTATGCTTATGGGGGCGTGGCTTGGCATTCGGGCTTTGCTGGTCAAGGCTATTGTGGGCGGTATCGAGACTTTGGAAACCGAAGGTTATGAGGTTGGTCACGGCGGGCTGGTCATGGCCGGATTTCCGTTTACCGTCATCGCCAGTTCTGCAGATATATCCGTACGCGCACCCACCAGCGCCCTGCCAGACCCCACTAAAAACTGGTCGGTTAAAACTGACAGGCTGGAGTTACGCAGCCCGGTTTTAAGCCCGTTGTCATGGGATGCGCAACATAGCGGGAAACTTAGAATTGATATGCGCGGGCCTCAAGGCGAACGCTATATGTTTAACGTCGCTCCGGCCAATATTGATGCCAGTGCCGCCGTGTCCATAAAGGGTAAGCTGAAATCCGCAAACCTGACCATGAGCCGTGCCCAGATTGATGCTTTAATCGGTACACCGCCCGTCATTACCATGCTGGACGGTTTGAGCGCGCAAATACAAGTGTCCGCAAATACGGCAAAATTGTCACTGCGCGGCAATGATATTCGTTTGTCACCAAAAATTCCCGGCCCGCTTGATAATATTCTCGGGCGCAAGCTGGAACTGGTAGAGCTAAATGCCGATCTGGAAAACTGGTCGCAGTTGGAGCAGGGCGGCGGGCAAAACTGGGTTGAAAATGGTGGGCGTATACGCGCAGATCACTGGGCCGTGCTGTGGGGCCCGGCAGACATGATCGGAGATTTTGACATTAGCTTTAAAAACGGTCTGCCTGAAGGCGTTATCAATATTCGCATAAAAAAACCTGCGCGCCTGATTGACATCATAACAAGCGCCGGGCGGATAGAAGAAAAACAGGCCCGCCAGGTCAAGGGTTTTTTGAGTTTGATAGAAGCCAGTAACGACAACAGGAAACCCATACAAATCACCATTAAAGACGGCACAGTTAAATACGGCTTTATCCCGCTGTATGATTTTAAACCATTTTGACTTGAGCTTATGGATGTATCCGCAAGCTGTAGAGAATATATAAAAAGGCACTGGTATTACGTTCAATAAAATTCTACTTCACACCCCTACTAAAATAAGGGGGTATGACCGTATTTTCCTCTTTTGCGAATTGTTGCCATTTGGCACTCTCCTTATTTGAAGTGTGCCCAAATTGTGCCCGAGGACGATTACGCCGTTCC
>CAZCUM010000011.1:0-69604 GCA_964502015.1 uncultured Robiginitomaculum sp.
ACGGCGGCTGACTTGTTTGGTAATGGCCGGAATGATGCGTTCGACGGTGTGGGCAGCATCTCTGATGACACGGCGTGTTTCTACTTTAGTCACAGCCGGAATAATCCGTTCCTGGACGCTGGCCGGAGTGGCAACGACGCGTCGGCTCACTTGTTTGGTAATGGCCGGAATGACGCGTTCTACGGTGTGGGCGGCGTCTCTGATGACACGGCGGGTGACTTGCTTGGTTACTGCCGGGATCATACGTTCTTGTGTCTGGGCTGGGGTGCGCATAACACGGCGTGTTTCCGTTTTGGTGACAGCCGGGATAACCCGCTCAACGGTGTGAGCAGCATCTCTTATGACGCGGCGTGTTTCCGTTTTGGTGATAGCAGGAATAACCCGTTCTTGCACTGTTGCTGGTGTAGCAACGATGCGGCGGCTCACCTGTTTGGTCACAGCCGGGATAATGCGCTCCGAAGTTTGCGCAGGTGTGACCAATACGCGGCGTGTTTCTTGTTTGGTCACAGCCGGAATAACGCGTTCAACCACAGAGGCTGGCGTAGCCACCACACGGCGTGTGACTTGCGTTGTCACAGCGGGAATAATGCGCTCTACCGTAGAGGCCGGCGTTACGATGCGGCGACGCGTCTCCATTCTGGTCACAGCCGGAATAACCCGTTCTTGCGTTGTAGCAGGCCTTGCGACAATGCGGCGTGTTTCTTCTTTGGTTATAGCCGGAATAATGCGCTCAATCGTCGTTGCTGGCGTTCTGACGACACGCCGTGTAATTTGCTTGACCACGGCCGGGATCACGCGCTCTTGCGTGCTGGCCGGACGGTCAACCACACGGCGACTAACCTGGGTCGTGACTGCCGGAATAACCCGCTCAACTGTGCGGGCTGGCGCGGAAATACGGCGACGGGTTTCCGTTTTGGTAATGGCCGGAATAACCCGCTCCTGGGTTGTGGCCGGGCGGTCAACTACACGGCGGGTAATCGTCGATGTTTGAGCCGGGATAACCCGTTCAACGGTGTGGGCTGGTTGGTCGACAACACGGCGGGTGATTTGCTTGGTGATTGCAGGTGTAACGCGTTCGACCACTTGGGCATTCTCAGCCAATACGCGCATTTGGTAAGTACCCGTTTGCGCACCAAAGTTGCCGCCGTCATAGGTGCGCGCACCATTGCCTCTGCGATCTGCTGCGTCTGCGGCAGCGTGGGACAGACCATCACGGTCATCGACGCCATCATTATTTGCGTCCACAAAGCCTGATATAGTGCCTGAGCTTTGGGCGAATCTTAGCAAATTGGAGCTTGATGCTTCCGCATATGTAATGACACGGGCAGGGGAGACCACAATACGCCGCGTAATTGTCTCGGTTATGGCCGGAATGACAACTTCACGAGTGGTCGCATGTGTATCAACCACTCTGCGTGTGATTTGTTTGGTAATGGCGGGCACAGGTCTTTCGACTGTGCGGGCCGGCGTGACCAATACGCGCTTTGTGATGGTTTTATACTGGGCCGGGATGAGAACAAGACACAGAATTTCTCCCGTAGCGTTGACAACCGTCTGGGTCGACTCGACGATTTGCTCGGATGTACCCTCAAAGACCGTAAATTGTCGCGGTGTGCTGGTGTTGATCCGTCCAGTTCGTTGGACTTGACCATAGTTTAAAGCTTGTGAGGCAGGCTTCCACTCTTCGCGGGCCGGTGAAACCAGCAAGCGTTCGGTTCGTGTTTCCCAAACCGCAGGAATAACTTCTATCTCTGTACGGGCAGGTTGAACCACGACAGTTTCAGTAATTGTCCGGTAAGTGGTTGCAGTTGCATGCAACTCCGTTGAGGCTTCTTGTATGACAATTGTCTCTGTAACCGTATCATATTGTGCTGGAATAACCACCAGGCGTTCGGCGGCATCGCGAGCCGTGTATGTGCCGGTTTGGGTGGTAAATCTGGCAGGTACGGTCACATATTCAACCGTTTCAGGCTGAACAATAACAGTTTCAGTAACCGTTCTAAAACTTGCTGGCACAACAACCAGTTCGCTTGATGCTTCTTGGGTAACCACGGTTTGCGTCACTTCGCGGTATGTGGCCGCAACAGCGACCAGTTCAGTGCTTGCGTCCTGGACAATGATAGTGTCCTGATAACTTTCATATTCAGCCGGGATTGTCTGATACTCAACGGTTTGCGGCGTGACCACGACCGTATCTGTAACGGTGCTGAAACTGGCCGGAATTGCGACCAGTTCGGTTGTTGCTTCGCGCTCGACAATGGTCTCGGTGACCGTGTCGTAGACGGCAGGAACAGACACCAGTTCTGATGTGGCTTCCTGGACAATAATCGTCTCGGTAACGCTTTCGTAAACTGCCGGAACAGCGATCAATTCTGTGGTGGCTTCTTGTACCACTACGGCTTCCTGATAAGTCTCATATTGGGCCGGAACTGTCACATATTCGGCCGTTTGCGGGGTGACCACAACCGTATCAGTAACGGTTTCGAAAGTCGCAGGTACGCTGACCAATTCAGTTGTTGCTTCACGTACAATTATGGTCTCTGTAACATTTTCAAATACGGGAGGTGTTGTGATCAATTGTGTCGAGGCTTCTTGCACGATAATTGTATCGGTGACGGTCTCATAAGTCGCAGGTATAGAGACAAGCTCCGTTGACGCTTCTTGCACGATGATCGTTTCGCTGACAGCGTCGTAAGTGGCGGGAACTGCGATATATTCGACCGTTTCGGGCTGAATAATAATGGTTTCGGTGACGGTTTCGAACACGGGCGGAATAGTCACAAGCTCTGTTGAGGCTTCTTGTACAACAATTGTCTCGGAGACATCATCATATGTGGCCCCGACGGTGACATATTCAACACCTTGCGGCTGGACAACAATTGTGTCTGTGACGGTCTCGAATGTCGCCGGTATGGTGACAAGCTCGGTTGACGCTTCCTGGACAACAATTGTCTCGGACACGGTTTCGTAAGTGGCCGGAACGGATACATATTCAACACCTTGCGGCTGGACAACAATTGTGTCTGTGACGGTCTCGAATGTCGCCGGTATGGTGACAAGCTCGGTTGACGCTTCCTGGACAACAATTGTCTCGGACACGGTTTCGTAAGTGGTCGGAACGGACACATATTCAACACCCGCCGCTTGCACCACAATCGTATCTGTCACGGTCTCGAACACAGGCGGTACGGAGACGAGCTGTGTGGAGGCTTCCTGTACCACGACGGCTTCTTGAACCGTCTCATAGGTTGCCGGGACGGTGACATACTCAACGCCTTGCGGCTGTACAACAATGGTTTCGGTTACAGTTTCGAAAGTTGCAGGCACAGTCACAAGCTCTGTCGAAGCTTCTTGCACGATAATTGTCTCTTGATAGGTTTCGTAGTCTGCCGGAACAGTGACATAATCAACGGTTTGCGGCGTAATCACCACGGTATCAGTTACGGTTTCGTAGACCGCAGGAACGGTGACAAGTTCAGTGGTGGCTTCCTGGGCGATATAGCTTTCAGAAATTGTCTCGTACACGGCTGGCACCACGATCAATTCCACGGTTTGCGGTGTGACTACATATGTTTCTGTGACGGTTTCGAATACGGCAGGAATGCTGACCAGTTCGGTGGAAGCTTCCTGCACCACGACAGCTTCTTGAACGGTTTCATAACTAGCCGGGACGGCGACATATTCAACACTGGCAGGTTGGACGACAACGGTCTCTGTGACGGTTTCGAACACGGCCGGAATTTGCACAAGCTCTGTTGTGGCTTCTTGAATAACCACCGTATCACTTACAGTTTCGTAAACCGCTGGCACAGTCACATAATCCACAGTTTGCGGCGTCACCACAATCGTGTCTGTAACGGTCTCGAATGTCGCCGGAATTGTCACCAGCTCGGTTGAGGCTTCCTGGACAATTATAGTGTCGCTAGCGGTTTCATACACGGCAGGCACACTGATATATTCAACACCTGCTGGCTGTATAACAACGGTATCAGTAACCGTTTCAAACTGGGCCGGAACCGCGACCAACTCGGTAGACGCTTCCTGGACTATGATGGTTTCTGTGACGGTATCATAACTCGCCGGGACGGTGACATATTCAACACTTTGCGGCTGAACAACAATTGTATCGGTTACGGTCTCAAAAACTGCGGGAACAGATACAATCTCAGTCGTAGCTTCTTGCACGATTACGGTATCGGATACGCTCTCGTAGACGGCAGGTACGGTCACATAATCCACAGTTTGCGGTGTGACGACAACGGTATCGGTTACGGTTCTGAAGCTTGCCGGGATTGCCACAAGTTCTGTGCTGGCATCTTGTACGACAATAGTTTCAGTTACGGCCTCATATGTGGCCGGTACGGTGGCATATTCAACGCTTTGCGGTTGGACGACTATTGTGTCCGACACAGTTTCGAAAACCGGTGGGATAGTGACCAGTTCAGTGGCGGCCTCCTGGACGACAATGCTTTCGGTCACGCTTCCGTACTGGGCAGGCACGCTGACCAGTTCGGTGCTGGCAGGTTGGACAATAATGGTTTCGTTGACGGTTTCGAAAGTCGCAGGGATGGTGATTAGCTCGGTTGATGCTTCTTGCACAACGACCATATCGGAGACGGTTTCAAAACTGGCAGGAACGGTCACATAATCAACGGTTTGCGGGGTAATCACGATCGTTTCCGTGACGGTTTCATAGGTGGGCGCTATGCTGACCAGTTCCGTTGTGGCTTCTTGCACGATTATGGTCTGGGACACGGTTTCGAAAACCGGCGGAATTGTGACCAATTCCGTTGTGGCATCTGATACGACAATGGTTTCGTTGATGGTCTCAAAAGTCGCAGGGATTGTCACCAATTCAGTGGACGCCTCTTGAACAATGACCATATCAGATACGGTTTCGTAAGTGGCAGGAATGCTCACATAGTCAACGGATTGCGGTTGCACCAGGATGGTTTCGGTAACAGTGTCAAATGTAGCAGGAATTGTGACCAATTCGGACGTGGCTTCTTTGACGACGACCGTCTCGCTAACGGTTTCGTAAACTGGGGGAATAGATACGAGTTGGGTGGCGGCGTCTTGTAGGACAACGGTTTCGGTTACGGTGTCATAGACGGCAGGGATTGACGCGTATTCAACGGTTTCGGGTTGAACAACGACAGTTTCTGTCACTGTGCCGTAAACCGCAGGCACCGTAATGAGTTCGCTAGATGCTTCCGAGACGACAACGGTTTCGGTGACTGTGCGGAATGTAGGTTGTGCTAAAATACCTGTGAATGTTGAACCTGCTCCGCCTGTTCCGGTGTATGAATTTACGGCATTGCGGGCAATAATCGACCCGTTTGAACCGACAATACTTCCACTGTTATTGATAGCACCAATTCTACGGCCATTTGCGGTCGTGACAACCATGTTTTCATTAACATGATAGTCCGTAGAGCCGATCGTGAGGATTGTGTGTACACCAGAGCCAATGCCCAAAAGTGAAAGGGGATTCACTACATTGCGGGCAATAATGACACCATTGGTGCTGACAATACTACCGTCTCCGTCAACACTGCCAATAATATCGCCGCCAGCATTGCGAACAGTACGGGTAGAATCGATGTGGTAATGGGTTCCGTTTACATCAATTCTAATCTTGCCAACACCAGGAACAAGGCGTGTGCCAATTGCTGCACCAACGGGTACAATTTGAAAACTGGCTTCTTGAACCAGAATTTGTTCTGTTACGGTCTCATACCGAGCTGGAATTTTACGCAATTCCTCACCAGCTTCTCGCAGAACGATTTGTTCGGTTGAAACTTGATATTGTGCGGGGACAATAACCCTGGCAAAACATTCGCCGGGCAATGGATTACCAGGTGGTAAATCCTGAGCGATGGACGGTATGGCTAAAGCGGCAGTACATACTGCCAATAATAGTGTGCGTTTCATATCAAAATTCCCCTAAACTCAACAACAAAACATCTGCCAGTGCAGACATGAACCTCACCTTAACCAAAGTTTAATGTTCTGGCTAGGCGTTAATACACAGCTAGTACATGTTTTGGGCGAAAAACAAACAGAATATGCGTCACAGGTGAAAAGGCTTATAGTAGGACACCTGAGCCGCGTGTAGCATTTCTCTATCTCCGCGCGTATCACCGTAAGCTTCAGTCAGTACATAGGGTGATTCGGCCATTTCGGCTGAAATTTTAGCCATTTTGCCAGGCCCCCAGCAATTTGGCCCCAAAAGTTCGCCAGTTAATTTCCCGTCCTTTACTTCAAGGTCAGTGGCGATGACGCGCTCTATACCGTTATCCTTGGCCCAAACATCAAGATAATTGCTGATAGATGCAGAAACTATATATAGTGTATATGGTGGTTTGTTCTTTTCAGATAGCGCCTTGAGGGCGGCGGGGCGAATCAGGCCGGGAATCACTTCGCGGGCAAATTGTGCCGCCCGTCGGTTAAGTTCATCCGCATCGGCATTTTTGAAAAACGTCCGAACCAAATGGGCTTTAACAGTATCGCGAGGCACAATCCGTATTACATATCCGATCAGCACTGGTGACAGTTTCAGAATATTAAACACCCAACGCGGTGTTCCGGCCCAATAGCGAAAAAACAAGGCCAAAGTATCTGTTGTCGTTATCGTGCCGTCAAAATCAAAGGCGATCATCTGGATAGGCTGGGTTTTCGACTTTTTGCTCAAATTGGTCTCCGTAGGATAATAAGATTTGCAATTATTTTGGACGTAAGGCGATTTTCTATGATGGTATGGCCCGATAATTGGGTTAATATAGGGAAAGTCAAGTGTATGATGAGGAAGGTTTTGACATGATCGATTGGGAAGCTTTGGACGCACAAAAATTTGCCGATGAAAACAAGATGGCGGCAGAACTGGTTGGTTTGACCCGCTTAAGCCCTATCGAACAAAAACAAATCAATGCCAAAGCCGTATCTCTGGTGGTGAAGGCCCGAAAGATGTCCACCAAAAAAGGCATGATGGAAAGTTTTTTGGAACAATTTGGTTTGTCCAACAAAGAAGGGTTGGCATTGATGTGCCTGGCCGAATCACTCTTGCGTGTACCGGACGGCGACACGGCGGACAGGCTGATCGCGGAGAAAATTTCTTCGGGGGATTGGGGTGAGCATCAAGGCCAGTCCGACAGTTGGCTGGTCAATGCTTCAACATGGGGGCTGATGTTGACAGGTTCTATTGTTAATGTGGACAAAAACATCCGTAATGACCCTGCCCGTTTTATGCGCTCATTAACCCGTAAAGCAGGCGAGCCGGTGATCCGCGCCGCCATGATGCAGGCCATGCGCATTATGGGCGAGCAATTTGTCGTCGGGGATAATATCGAGACTGCTACGGAACGGGCCAGGACGTTAAACCATGAAAAAACACCAGCGATTTGTTCCTTTGACATGTTGGGGGAGGGGGCACGGACAGCCCGGGATGCGGAGCGTTATTTCCAGGCCTATCTGGACGCGATTATTGCGCTGGGTGTAGGGCAAGACCCTGAGTTGGGGCCGGAGAAAAAGCACGGAATTTCAGTAAAATTATCCGCCCTGCACCCCCGTTACGAAGCGGCCAAGGAAGAGCGTTTATGGGCGGAGCTTTACCCCAAAATAAAAACACTGGCACTGGAAGCCGCCAAAGCTAACCTGAATTTCACTATTGATGCAGAAGAATCCGATCGTCTGATTATATCATTGAAATTGTTGGAAAAACTTGCAAATGAAGCGGAGCTTGGCGACTGGACAGGCCTGGGGTTGGCGGTACAGGCCTACCAAAAACGCGGCGTAGAGGTGATCAAAAAATTGGCCATGCTGGCACGGGGGTGCTGCGGTGGTAGAGGGCGACGGCTGATGGTGCGCCTGGTCAAGGGTGCCTATTGGGATACCGAGATCAAACATGCGCAAGTGGGGGGTCATCCGGACTTTCCGGTATGGACAAGAAAACCCACAACCGACCTGGCCTATCTGGCTTGCGCGCGCGGGCTTTTGGATGCGGGACGGTGGATTTTCTCGCAATTCGCCACCCACAATGCCAACACGGTTGCTGCCATTGAGGAAATGGCGGCGGGGGGTAGCCATTACGAGTTTCAGCGTCTGCACGGCATGGGTGATGCGCTGTACGCAGCCGTTTACGACGAGCCGGAACACCCCCATCCGTGTCGGGTATATGCCCCGGTTGGCGCCCATGAGGATTTACTGCCGTATCTGGTGCGCAGGCTGTTGGAAAACGGAGCCAATACCTCATTCGTGCATTCGTTTTTAGACGAAGATATTGCGCCGGAAGTGGTGGCTAAATCACCATTTTCAGATATTGCGCCTGAGCGTCACGACAAAATACCGGCCCCGCCAGTGCTGTATGGCTCCAGCCGCAAAAACGCTCGCGGACTGGATTTAACCCAGCGAAAAATTCGCGAGGGTTTGGAAAACCGGGCCGCTAACATGAAGTTGGTTTTTGCTGGCCCCATTATTGCCGGGAAACCCCAAACCAAGTCTGGCGAGCCAGTGGATGCGCCTGCTACAGGGCGAAATATCGGGACGTGCCGTGTCTCCAACACTGCCGATATTGACAAGGCATTTGCCTCCGCAAAATCGGCCTATCCCGATTGGGACAGGCTCGGCGGGCCAAAGCGGGCCGGGATTTTGGCCAATATTGCCGATGCATTGGAGGCGAAAACCGAGTATTTCACCGCTTTGATGTCTCTGGAGGCAGGCAAATGTTTCCCAGACGGTGTCTCGGAAGTTCGCGAAGCGGTGGATTTCCTGCGCTATTATGCCGCAGAGGCCAAACGCACATTTGGCGCGCCAAAGAAACTTCCGGGGCCAGCCGGAGAGACCAACCACATAGCGTTGCGCGGACGCGGGGTCTTTGTTTGCATCAGTCCGTGGAATTTCCCGCTTGCCATTTTTACCGGACAAATCGCTGCCGCTTTGGCCGCTGGAAATACTGTTCTTGCCAAACCGGCGGAGCAGACATCTTTGGTCGGTTATGAAGCCGTGAAGTTGTTTCAAAAAGCCGGGCTTCCCAAAAATGTCCTGCATTTCTTGCCCGGCTTTGGCACCAAGGTCGGAGCGGCCTTGACTGTTCACAAAGACGTAGCGGGTGTGTGTTTTACGGGCTCGACCGAGGTCGCCAAAATCATCAACCAGGTGTTGGCAACCAAAGACGGCCCGATCCCGGTATTGATCGCCGAAACTGGTGGTCTTAACGGTATGTTTGTCGATACCAGTGCGCTCAAGGAACAAGTGGTTGATGATGCGGTTGCATCCGCCTTTAACGCCGCAGGCCAGCGTTGTTCGGCCCTGCGAGTATTATTCTTGCCCGAAGAGACGGCGGACAGTTTCACCCAATGCCTCATGGGGGCTATGGACGAATTGGACATAGGTGACCCGTCCCTGGCGGTCACGGATGTTGGCCCGGTGATCGACGATGAGGCCCGCTCTGGGTTACTGACGCATATTAAGCGTATGAAGCGTGAGGAAAAAATCCTGCATATGTGTCATGTTCCCAGAAAGGGCTCGTTCGTGCCGCCGACTTTGGTGGAAATAAGCTCGCTGGATGCCCTGACCAAAGAAGAATTTGGCCCCGTCTTGCATGTTTTGCGCTATGCCCGCAAAGATTTGCCCAAAATAGCCGCAGATTTCGCTGCTAAAGGCTACGGTCTCACCTTGGGCGTACATTCACGCATAGGCGGCTTCGCTGAACGTATATCCGAACTGGTGCCCGCCGGAAATCTCTACATCAACCGCAATATCATTGGCGCGGTTGTCGGCGTACAACCCTTTGGCGGTGTCGGTCTATCAGGTACTGGCCCCAAAGCCGGCGGCCCGCATTATCTACCGCGTTTCGCCTCGGAACGTACAATAACCAACAACATTTCAGCCCAAGGCGGCGACCCGGCGCTTCTAAATTTGGACTAGGTGAATTTGGAGTGAGGCTGTTTTAAAGCTTACCGCTTTTTAGTGCCGTAATCACCAGCATGTCCAGTACCATGATCCGGCCTTCATCTATGGACAAGTCATTGATCGCGATTGTGAAGCCGTACATTTTGTTGTCTTTTACAATCACTGCACGTCTGAATATGGCCATCGCATTTGACGGGTTGGTCAGGCTCAATTCCGGTAATTGATAATCTAAAATCCCGATATTGGTGCCATTCATATTGACGATGGTGGCGCCAATGCCATCAGCTACTCTGTTGTGTTGTGGGTAGTTTTTGTTTAGCTCAGATGTAGCCATAATGGTTTCTATGTGGAAAGCTACGACTTGTTCCAGGGTTGTGCCCTCGGGGACGGGAAACGGCCCTTCCAGATAAAGAGCGACTTTGCTGGCCGTCACGGTGTTTGATAAATTGACCTTGTCTTTCGAGTAAAAGTTCACGCCGACATTTGTTGCCTCATATGTGAATTGGCTTTTCATAAAATCCATTGCGAGCATGTCGCCATAGACATGTGCGATCCCGCGTGCAGTGGAGCCAAGGGGTAAGAACGTTATCAAAATAATTGAGATGGCTAGGACAATTTTTCGCATATTGTTTCCTGTACACTAAAACCCGACACTGCTGTCTATACATATCAAATGAATGTGAAAAGCCAGAAATATATAAATTTGTTCAAGATCCTGTTACCTTCCAATGTTTAACTTGTGTTTTTCGCGAAAATTGTGAGATTGGTATTATGAAGAATCAGAAAAACTTTGAGACGCCAGGGGTCAAGATACCGCCGCCGCTTATTGTATTGGTTATATTACTGGTCGGGCTTGGGTTTGATCATGTTTTCAAGACCGGGTTTGGGGCACCCGCCTGGTGGCTACAAATTGTCGGCATTGTTTTGGTGATTTTGGGCCTGGCTCTGAACCTGTGGTGTGCGGTTCTCTACCGCAAGGCCAAGACCAGTATTTTACCCAATATGGCCGATAGTAATTTGATCGAGGTCGGCCCCTTTGCCAAGTCGCGCAATCCGATTTATTTGGGCATGTTGATTGTATTTGTCGGGATCAGCTTCATACTGAACGCACCTTTGACATTATTGTTTACGTTTCCGGCCTGGTTTGCCTTGCGGTTTTATGTGATCGCCCGCGAAGAGGCTTATTTGGTTCGCCGTTTTGAGGATGAATACACCTCTTATCAATCCCGTGTGCGGCGTTGGATTTAATCTTACAATAAACTGGAGATTTACGTGAAACTGCAATTCATTCTAGCCGTGACACTGGCAACGCTATTGCTTGGTGCATGTACGCCCAAGGACGAAACCCCTAATATCAGCGATGTGGATTTTGCCCACCAGGCCAGCGACCTTAAACCCGACCCGGCGGTGGTGTACGGCAAGCTGCCAAATGGTGTGCGTTATGCGGTCATGCGAAATGATACCCCGACCAAAACTGCGGCGCTCAGGGTGCGTATCGGTGCAGGGTCGCTGAACGAGACGGCCGATTTTCGCGGCGGCGCGCATTTTTTGGAGCATATGGCTTTTAACGGGAGCGAAAACATCCCCGAAGGGGAGATGGTCAAAAGACTGGAGCGTTTCGGGCTCTCGTTCGGGGCCGATACCAACGCCTATACCGGTTTTGACCAGACGGTTTATATGCTGAACTTGCCGGATGTCAGTGAGGACGTTCTCAACGAGACCTTGATGATCATGCGCGAAACTGTCGAAAACATGACTTTGGCACAAGATGCTATTGAGCGTGAGCGCGGCGTGGTACAGTCGGAAAAACGTCGCCAGGATAGTCCGGGTGTGCGCGCTTCTTTGGACAGGTTCGCGTTTTTTGCCAAAGGTTCGCGTTTGTTCGGCCGGATGCCTATTGGTGTGGACGAAACTTTGGAAACCATGAATGCGGACTTGTTCCGTAAATTTTATCAAAGCTATTACCGTCCAAAAAATACATTCGTGGTGCTGGTCGGGGATATTGAAACCGATTATGCCAGCACCAAAATCGCGGAATATTTTGCCGACTGGCAAGCGGTCGGCGCAGCGGGGACAGATATGGACGCAGGCACAACACCGCCCCGAGGTAGCGAGGTCGGATATTTCACCGACCCGGAAATACAAACCAGTATCACACTGGCTACCATCAAACCCTATACGGACTATACAGATACGGCCGCAAACCGTAAGCGCGGGTTTATTGAAGGTTTGGGCAACCGTATTGTCAACCGCCGGCTTTCGGCATTGGCACGAAAATCCGATGCAGTGTTTCTCTCGGGAGGGGTTGGTGTTTCCAACTCGTTTAAAACTATGGAGCAGGCAAGCCTGACCATGTCTTCGCGGCCTGAGAACTGGAAAAAGGCTCTGGCCGTAGGCGAACAAGAATTGCGCAAAGCCGTAGAGTTTGGTTTCACACAAGCTGAGTTGGACGAGCAATTGGCCAATTCTCGCAAATCCATGGAGATAGCTGTGCAAACCGCCGAGACGCGGCGCACCAATAGCCTGGCCGGTAGGATTTTGGGCGGTTTTGCCAATGAGAGTGTGTTTACCCATCCTGCTGCAGGTTTGGAGCGGTTTGCGGCGTATAGCGATGATATTACGTTAAAACAGGTGTGGGATGCGTTTAAAATCCAATGGTCGGATTTGGATAACCCATTGTTATATCTACAAACCAGCGAAATCCTGGACGATCCCAAGGGTGAAATCCGTGCCGCCTATGATGCCAGTCTTGCTGTATTGGTTGAGGCTAATCAGCGCAAAGACAAAGGCACATTCGCTTACACGGATTTTGGCACACCGGGCAAGGTGATTAGCCAGCGCCGGATCGAAGATGTCGGTGCGGACTTGATCAAGTTTGACAACAATGTCATGCTCAATTTCAAGCGTACCGACTTTGCCAAGGACAGTATCAATATTTCCGTGCGTATTGGAGGTGGCAGCCTGTCCATGCCGCGTAAAAGTGCGGCGCTTAGCTATCTGGCCAGTAGTGTCATGGGGGCTGGCGGGCTAGAAGCCCATAGCGCCGATGAAATTCGCACCCTGATGGCAGGGAAAGCGGTCGGAGCAGGGTTTGGCTTTGGGGCAAAATATTTCTATATTTCGGGCAGCACTGTACCGTCCGATCTTGAGGATCAATTTAACATGATGGCGGCGCAATTGACCGCGCCAGGCTATAGAGAGGAGGCCCGGGCGCGGTATTTGAAAAGCCTTGAAAGCTGGTACCCGACACTTGATTCGACGCCTGGCGGTGTTGCCAGCCGCGATGTAGCGAGGCTCTTGCATTCCGGGGATATGCGCTACGGTATTCCGGGCCTGGACAAATTACTGGCCCCGCAAACGGACGAGATCAAAGCCTGGCTCACGCCGTTTCTTAAAGCCGGGCAAATTGAAATAACCGTGGTCGGGGATATTGACAAGGACACGGTCGTGCAACAGGTGGCACGGACTTTCGGAGCCTTGGCAAAACGCGACACAGGCCTTGGTTCTTACCCGGACATGGCTAAACTCATATTTCCCAAGGGCAAGCGCAAGCCAATAACCTTGAGCCATTCTGGTGATGACAATCGAGCTTTGTTACAGGTCTATTGGCCCGCCCCGGACGGCACGGATATGATGGTCAACCGCCGCCTGAACGTGCTGCGCAGTATTCTTTCCAAACGCTTGACTGATGTTATTCGCGAAGACGAAGGGGCGGCTTATTCCCCGTCCGCCGGGCGCAGTGGTTCGCGTTATTATCCAGGTTACGGCTATATGTCGGCCTCCCTTAGTTTAAAACCTGAGAAAGTCGCCCATATGATCAAGGTTTTGGATGCAATCGCTAAAGATTTTCAGGCAGGGAGTATAAGTGATGACGAGTTCAAACGGGCCATTACGCCGGTTCTGGAAAATTTGGATACATCCCTAGAGAACAATTCTTATTGGAGCGGCGTGATTGCTACGGCGCAAACGGATACATGGGGGGTTGATAATTTTCGCACCCGTGACAGTGCGTACCAAAATATGACACTGGACGATATCAAGCCATTGGCGGCACAAATATTCAAAGCTGAAAATGCCTATAGAATACAAATTTTGCCGCAAAAATAAGGATTTTACGGTATGATTGCGCCCGTTTTCATACCGGCTTAACCATAATCCCAGCGAGGCCGTGTCCCCATGGGGCACGGCTTCTATCTGGCACGGCGTCTGCATAGGTTTTTCGTAAATATGTGGAGATCGGAAAATCACTGGTCAATATACGTCTGACCCATTAAGGTCGCGCCTAGAAAGCCAGACCAAAGACAAACCAGAGCAAGGACAAACTCATGCGCATACCTATATCTTTGCTTATCTTTGCAATTTTTTCCTACGGGATTTCCGCCAGTGGTTCTGACAATGGAGCGCGGATAAATGTCGCCGGGCTGTGGTTAACCGCAGACGGTGCCGCCCATGTGCAGATCGCTGATTGTGGCGACGGGACGCCGTGCGGCACGGTGGTTTGGGTTGACCCAAACCAAGAAGGTTCCGCTACTGATGATAACAATCCTGACCCCAAGCTTAATGGGCAAAGCATTGTCGGCTCCAAAATGCTTTGGGGTTTCAAATCCAAAAAGAACAAATGGGGAAGCGGCAAGATATATGATGCCCGCGACGGTAAAACCTATAAGTCCAAACTCAAGCTGGCGGGGGATGATCAACTGGAAGTCAAAGGCTGTGTCGGGCCGTTTTGTAAAACCTTAGTGTGGACACTGGTACAAGAAGCCAGCCAATAATCAGAACGATATTATCTTGCATTATGAGCGGCGTCGCTTAACCGCCTGGTCAGTGCAAGGGCGGCTTCTTGGCCGTTTTTGTGGTATTCATCAACGATCGCACTGCCCACAACCACTGCGTCGGCAGTTTTCGCCACTTGTGCGGATTGTTCCGGGGTCTTGATGCCGAAACCTACGACCACGGGCAGGTTTGAGGCTTCGCGGATGCGCGAAACCGCGTCCGCAACGGATTTTTGTGCGCCCAGGTCTTTACCCGTTATACCGGCGACTGAAACATAATAGACAAAGCCTTTGGTGTTCGCGACCACTTTGGGCAAGCGGGCATCGTCTGTGGTTGGGGTGGCGAGGCGGATCAGGGCCAGGTCGTGCCGTTCAAACTCGGCTCTAAGCTCCCCGTCTTCTTCGGGCGGTAAATCCACGATAATCGCTCCGTCCACACCGGACGCTTTGGCGGCGGCGGCAAATTTGCCGTAGCCCATATGGTGGACAGGGTTGGCATACCCCATAAGAATGATTGGGGTGATGCCGTTGGTTTTGCGGAACTCGGTGGCCATATCAAGCACGGTTGTAACCGTTGTTCCGGACTTGAGTGCCCGAAGCCCGGCCAGTTCAATCACCGGCCCGTCAGCGGCAGGGTCAGTAAAGGGCATGCCAAGTTCAATAATGTCAACGCCCGCACTTGGCAGGGCTTTCATAAGCGCAAGCGACGCCCCGTGGTCAGGATCACCGCCCATAATATAAGCTATAAAACCGGATTGGTTGGCGGCGCGTAAGCGGGCGAATGTTTGGGCGATGCGGGTCATATCTCCACTCCCATCAAGCCTGCTATCGTATTTACATCTTTATCGCCGCGCCCGGACATGTTCATAATGATCAGCCCGTCTTCGCCTAATTCTTTGGCCAAATCCAAAGCCCTCGGGATGGCGTGGGCGCTTTCCAGGGCCGGGATTATGCCTTCCAGTTTTGTGCAAAGTTGGAAGGCTTCGACGGCTTCGTCGTCCGTACACGACACATATTCAGCCCGGCCTATTTCGTGCAAATATGAATGCTCGGGGCCGATGCCGGGATAGTCCAGCCCGGCGCTAATACTATGGGCGTCTTTGATTTGGCCGTGCTCGTCTTGCAATAAATATGTGCGGTTGCCGTGCAGTATACCCGGCGATCCGCCCGTAAGTGAGGCCGCGTGCAGTCCGGTGTCCACACCGCGCCCGGCGGCTTCGACGCCGATTAATCGCACATTTTTATCATTGATAAATTCGCGAAAAATCCCCAGTGCATTGGAGCCGCCGCCGATGCATGCGACCACCGCGTTCGGTAATCGGTCTTCGGCTTTCAGGATTTGCGCTTTGGCCTCGCGGCCAATAATGCTTTGAAATTCGCGCACCATTTCGGGGTAGGGGTGGGGGCCCGCCACCGTACCAATACAGTAAAATGTCTCGGAGGCATGTGTGACCCAATCGCGCAGGGCATCATTCATAGCGTCTTTCAGGGTTGAGGTGCCGGACGTCACCGAGCGTACTTCCGCGCCGAGTAACTTCATGCGAAACACATTGGGTTTTTGCCGCTCAATATCGACCGCCCCCATGAACACGATACACTCCATGCCGAGCCGCGCCGCCATTGTGGCAGTGGCAACACCGTGTTGCCCGGCGCCGGTTTCGGCGATGATACGTTTTTTGCCCATACGTTTGGCCAATAATAATTGGCCCAGCACATTGTTGATTTTATGGGCTCCGGTGTGATTTAAGTCTTCGCGTTTAAGATATATTTTGGCGCCGCCACCATGATCCGTAAGACGCTGCGCAAAATAGAGCGGGCTAGGGCGTCCGACATAATGTTGGGCAAAGCTATCAAATTCGGCCCAGAAGCTATTGTCGATCCGCGCCTGTTCATAGGCCGCTTGCAAGGCCAATATAGGCGGCATCAGGGTCTCGGCCACATAACGGCCACCGAAACTGCCAAAACGTCCATCCTTGTCGGGAGTATTACTCATGCAATGCTTTCATAAATGTGCGGATTAAAGAAGGGTCTTTTATGCCCGGTGCTGCTTCAACGCCAGAACTAACATCAAAAAAATGAAAACCCGTCGCTTTGGCAGCGCTGATATTTGTCGGGTTCAGCCCCCCCGCTAAGATGAGCGGCGTTTTAGATGTAAACCCTTTGAGTAATCCCCAGTCAAAAGACAGGCCGTGCCCGCCGCGCTGGGCATCATTTTTTGGCGCTTTCGCGTCCAATAAGATATAATCCGCGCAAGCCTCATAAGTCTTGACATGTTCAAGGTCATTGTGGTCACGTACCGCCACGGCCTTGATAATGGGTAGTCCCGTAAATCTCTTGACTTCACTAAGCCATTTTGGGCTTTCATCCCCATGCATCTGCAAAACACTGGGCCGCATTTGCGTACATATCCGCCGCAGCAATTCCTCATCAGCATTGACGGTTACGGCCACAGATTTGGCGCATCCCATTGCCGGGCGCGAAATCCGCGCCGCCGTCTCAATATCAAGCCTGCGCGGACTTTCCGCCTCAACAATAAACCCAAGCATACCCGCACCGTACCGCAAAGCAGTTTCAACATCTTGGGAGAGGGTAAGACCGCATATTTTTATGTGTGTCTGCATGGGCGTATCTCTAACAAAAAAAAGGTGTCCTTTGCAAATAACAAAGGACACCCTTTTCTTACGGTTTTTTACGTGATTACTTTTTCAGTAAATCGCGGATTTCTGCCAGTAATACTTCCTGGGCTGGTGGGGCGGAGGGTGCGGCTTCTTCTTCTTCTTTAAATTTGTTCATGCCTTTAATGATGATGAACAATACCCATGCTACGATTAAAAATGCAATGAGTGCGTTAATGAAAGAGCCGTAATTTATAGCAACTGCTTCGCTATCTTCTGTTGCTTTTATAATGATGAATGACAGTTTTGAGAAATCGATGCCTCCCGTTAACGCCCCTATTGGCGGCATAATAACGTCTTCAACCAACGATTTAATCACCGTGCCAAATGCGGCACCCATGATGATACCAACGGCCATGTCGAGCATATTACCTTTAACTGCAAATTTTTTAAATTCCGAGATCATTCCCATTATTTTCCCCTTAAATTAAGTATGTGGATTAAGTTTGTTGCAAAGGTATAAGACAGGAAAAATCCTGAGGCGTCAATATGTCAGGAATTGGCGAGAATGTGCGGTATTCGTGAAAATGCAGCCAAAATGGCTTTATTTCTTCGAAAAACCATCAATTTTTTTGGCCAGAGCCTTTGCGGTGCGAAAAAACGGTACGAATTTCTCGGGAATTGTAATCGATTCGCCTGTTTTGGGATTTCGGGCGGCGCGGGCTCTGCGGCGGCGCGGCGTAAAGCTGCCAAACCCGCGTAACTCCACGCGGGCACCTGCTTCCATAGTTTGGGTAATGCTCTCGAAAAATATAGCAACAACCCGCTCACATTCAGCCGGGCTGAGATGCGGGTTTTCCAGTTCCAGTTTTTCAATTAAATCAGACTTGAGCATACCCTTTTATCGCTTCCAAAAACCCTTGCGTCAATCCCTGCTTTGCTTGGAGTGCCATGTTTTTCGCATAAAATCGGTAATTTTTGCACTAATTTCATCTCGTGTAAGGCGAAACTTCTCCAGACGGCTCTCCTTAGAGGCATTTGGGTTGTTGCTAGCCGGGTCGGGGAAGGGCCAATGCAAATGCTGCACATGTCCTGGTGCAGTAGGCAAATTTCGTCTGCACACAAGGTGATGATGGTATCCATGCGCGAAATATCCATATCACGCACGGACTTTGAATATTGCCCGGAAATATACACGAGGCAGGCTTCGCACTCAACACCAATCTCGTCCATGACCTGTACCGCATATGGGTTCATGCCAGCAGGCGCAGACCCGGCACTAAAAACCCGGAGCTGTCGCTAAACCCGGCCCGCGCCAACCCCTCAGCCATCTGAGAGCGGGCCGAATTGGCAACACAAAGGAACAGGACGGATTTCATGCAATCCCTATTTTGCCGCCGCAGCTAAATTCCTCAGCACATAGTGCAAAATCCCGCCGTGTTTGTAGTATTCCAGCTCGTTTTCTGTGTCTATGCGCACACGGGCTTTGATGGATTTGGCTTTGCCGGCTTTGTCGGTGATGATGACTTCTATATCCGAGCGGGGCGTGATGTTGCTGACACCGCCTATGTCTATGGTCTCGTCGCCCGTCAGGCCCAGTTCCTGCCAGCCTTCACCGTCCATGAACTCAAGTGGCAAGACGCCCATGCCGATGAGATTGGAGCGGTGAATACGCTCAAAGCTTTTGGCAATAACGGCCTTGACGCCGAGCAAAATCGTGCCTTTGGCGGCCCAGTCCCTTGAGCTACCATTGCCGTACAGGCTGCCTGCCAATACGACCAAATCCTTACCGTCTTCCTTGTATTTCATGGCCGCGTCATAGATGGACATGGTTTCGCCTGTGGGGACATATTTGGATACGCCGCCCGTACTGCCCGGCACCATTTCGTTTTTAATGCGGATATTGGCAAAGGTGCCGCGCATCATGACCTGGTGATTACCCCGGCGTGACCCGTAAGAGTTAAACTCTCGCGGCGGCACTTGCCGCTCGGCCAGATATGTACCCGCCGGACTTTTTTGGGCTATGGCACCGGCAGGGGAAATATGGTCGGTGGTGATAGCCTCGCCCAGCAAGGCCAGGATATTGGCGTTTTTGACGTCCTCTACCGGGTCTGGCGTCATGGTCATGCCATCGAAATAAGGCGGATGTTGCACATAGGTAGAGCTGGAATTCCAATTATAAGTCTCGCCGCCCTCGACCTCGATTGCCCGCCACTGGGCATCGCCTTTATACACATCTTTATAACGATCTACGAACATTTTGCGGGTGATGGTCCCTCGCACCAGGGCATCAATCTGTTTGGAGCTTGGCCATAGATCACGCAGGTAAATTTCTTGCCCGTTGGAGCCAACACCGAGCGGGTCACGCTCAAAGTCATGGTGCATAGACCCGGCCAAAGCATAGGCGACCACTAGAGGCGGCGAGGCCAGGAAATTGGCGCGGATGTCCGGGCCAATGCGGCCTTCAAAATTGCGGTTGCCGGACAAAACCGAGCAAGAAATCAAATCACCGCCCGCGATGGCTTCGGATAATTCTGGTGCAATAGGGCCGGAATTACCGATACAAGTGGTACAGCCAAAGCCGACAATATTAAACCCGAGCGCATCTAAATGTTTCTGTAAATCGGCTTTTTTGAGATATTCCGCCACCACTTGAGAGCCAGGTGCCAAGGAGGTCTTGACCCATGGCTTGACCTTCAAACCCAAAGCGTGGGCGCGTTTGGCCAGTAGCCCGGCGCCGATCATCACACTGGGGTTGGAGGTATTGGTGCAAGAGGTGATGGAAGCAATGAAAATATCGCCGTGATCAACGCTATAGTCTTTGCCTTTAACCGGGGTTGGGCTACCGTCCGTAGGGGATTTGCCGAATGTTTTACTCAGGATTGTGCTAAAGTCACGGCTGGCGGTTTTAAGGCTGATTTTTTCTTCCGGGCGTTTCGGCCCGGAAATGGTTGGCTCTATGGTACTCATATCCAGGTGCAGAGTATCGGTAAATACCGGAATAACGTCGCCGCGCCAAAGCCCCTGGGCTTTGGCATATTTCTCGACCAATTCGATGCGAGCTGGGTCGCGACCCGTAGCTTTCAGATAGGTTATTGTGTCTTCGTCTATTGGGAAAAACCCGCAAGTCGCGCCGTATTCCGGGGCCATATTGGCCAAGGTAGCCTGGTCTTCCAAGGATAAATGATCCAGACCTGCGCCGTAAAATTCGACGAATTTACCGACAACGCCGCGTGCGCGCAATTGGGCCACAACAACTAAAACCAAATCGGTGGCGGTAGCGCCTTCTGGCATTTTTCCGGTCAATTCCATGCCAATCACTTCGGGGATGAGCATGGATATGGGTTGGCCGAGCATGGCAGCTTCGGCTTCGATACCGCCGACGCCCCAACCCAGTACGGACAGGCCGTTGACCATAGTGGTGTGGCTGTCGGTGCCGACCAATGTGTCGGGGAATGCATAGGTGGTACCGTTTTCGGTTTTTGTCCACACGGTTTGGGCCAAATGTTCCAGATTAACCTGATGGCAAATACCGGTGCCAGGGGGAACAACCGAGAAATTATCAAAGGCGGTCTGGCCCCATTTTAAGAAGTCATAGCGCTCGCCGTTACGCTCATATTCGCGTTTGACATTTTTTGCAAAGGCGGCATTGGTGCCGGAAAAATCGATCATAACGGAATGATCGATTACCAAATGCACAGGATTTTGCGGATTGATAGCATCAGCAGACGCACCGAGTTTGACCACGGCGTCGCGCATGGCGGCCAAATCGACCACTGCAGGTACGCCGGTGAAGTCCTGCATCAAAACTCTGGCCGGGCGAAAAGCAATTTCGTGGGTTGAAGTTTTGGTTTTGAGCCAGCCCGCAACGGCCTCTATGTCAGCGCGGGTGACAGTTTTGTCGTCCTCATTGCGCAACAGGTTTTCCAGCAAGACTTTGAGGGAATAGGGGAGTTTGGAAATTCCGGCCAGACCATTTTTCTCGGCCTGTTTGAGATCAAAATACGTGTAGGTACCGCCGCGCACGGTCATTTCGCGTTTGCAATTAAAACTGTCTAGAGAGGCCATAGTCTTTCCTTATAATATAGGTGTGTTGGGTATTATAACGCGGCTTGCATATGGCCGCAATCTTTGAATTATTCTTCTTTAGACTTTGGTGGTTTTTCGCCTAAATCCGGCATGTGTTTCATGAGCAAAGGCATGTTGAGCAATATGAACAAAAATGTTATCGGCAATACACCAACCAGCTTGAAATTTGACCAAAAATCAACGGAAAAATTACGCCAGATAAATTCGTTTACGCCTGCAAGGAACAAGAAAAACACCCCCCAGCGAAAGGCGAAAGTTCGCCACACTTGATCCGGCAGGGTATAAATATTTGCAAATAATTGCCGAAACACATTTTTGCCAATGGCCAATGAACCAAGTATGGTCAATCCGAATAAGAGATTGATAGCCGTAGGTTTCATTTTAAAGACTGTAGGGCTTTTAAGCCCGAGGGTTATAGCGGCCGTCCCCAGTACGATGATCGCGGTTACCCACAACATAACGGACACTTTTCCGGTCTTGATCTTCGAATAAATCACGGCGATTATAATGGCAACCGCGAAGACGATTGTGCCAATATATAGCGGTGCATCCTCGCCCGGCACACCCATGCCAAACAGATTAAACTCGGCCTGCTTGTCGATCATTCTGCGGGCAATATTAAACACCGCTACATAAGCGATAACAGGCCCAAGGTCGGTCCACATGGAGGGCTTGTGTTTCGGTGGGGAAACGGTTTTTTGAAGGCTCGGTTCATTCATGGAAGGCGGTTTGCCCCATTGCTGATGTGAATGCAAGTATTTGATTGTAGAATCAAAAAACGGGGTGTGAATTCTTGCCCCTCCCACGCCCCGTAGGAAATTAAGGAATTCACACACCCGTCTACCTGCCACAATCACAAAATGAACAGGTTAACCACCCTGCATGGTGGTTTTTGGTCACAAACGCCCTTTTCACATCCAATTAAGCTGGGGAGTCACTTGGGAATGACTGGATTCGTCTGTACGACTATGTCATAAGTGGCTTGAGTTGATATGGGGAGTGCAAAAATTGTATGGTGGGTATAGAAAAAATTTCGCGCTTGGTGAGTTGGGATGATTACTCGGTGTTTTTGGCGATTTACAACACCGGTTCAATCTCCAAGGCGGCAGCTTTGATGGGACGTACCCAGCCGACAATTTCCAAGCGGATCGAGAATTTGGAAGGGCGCCTCGGCACAGCTTTATTTACCCGCACGACATCGGGCATGGTTGCGACGGATATTGGCAAAGCCATGCTAACCCATGCCGCAGCTATGAACCGGTCTGCCGCAAGTATTGAACGCATGGCAAGCGGGTATGGTGCAGCGGAGACGGGCGATGTGTTTGTCCGGTGTCTGGACGGACTTGTAACGGACTGGCTTATGCCGCGCATCGCAGACTTGCAGGAGAATAACCAAGGTTTGAATTTAAGTTTTTATACGCAAAATACACCTAGTTTAAGGGCGGAGAACGAACCTGATCTGGCGGTACAATTTAACACGAGCAAGCCCATGGAATTTGTGGCCCGCCAGCTTGGTACAGTGCATTATGTGCCTATGGTGAGTAGAGAATATAAGGAAAAAAACGGTATCCCGCGCCGTATGGAGGATGTGGTCAATTATCATTTGATGTATTTGCGTCGTTCTGGTTTGGTTGTAGAAAAATGGGAGAGGAAATCGCGCGCCCTGCGTGAGCTGGCCACACCTTCCTTAAGCGCCAATTCTTGTGCAATTATTCTGAGTGCTGTGCTAAACGGAGGCGGTATTACCATGTTGCCGAGCTATATGGCAAAGCTTTATCCGGAGCTGTTGATGCTCGATTACGGAATTTTATACTCCTATAATTTCTGGCTGGTGCGCAGCCCCCATACGGTTCGCCTGGCCAGGGTCAATACGGTTGCAGATTGGATGATGGATGTGTTTGCCGCCGATGATCAACCTTGGTTCGATCAAGACTATATCCACCCTAAAGAGTATTCAGATATCGAAGTTATCCTGCCGCATTAGGTGTACGTCTAGAGCGCTCTAGTCCAAATACAAAGGTGGTTTGGGTAGGTTTGCGAAATCCTGGGCGGAGTGTTGAATAATGACCCTGGCACTGGTTTCTCTGGCCAAAGTTTCGAATTTATCCATCGAGCGCAGGGTTTCTTCCGCGTCGGTATTGAACACCGGAATGGCCCGAATTTCCCGGGATTCGTTGAGGTGATAAAGATCACCGCTCAAAAGCACCGTGCCGGTTTTGGCCAGTTCCAGTTTCAAGACTGTATGTCCGGGTGTGTGGCCAGGCGTGTCGATAATAGTCACACTTCCGTCTTTGAACACATCATATTCACCCGTGAACTTCACGGTTGTTGATGTTTCCAGTGCGCTGTAGGCAGGGAATGTTTCGGCGTTTTTGCGGGCTTCATCCCGAAATAAATGAGCATGTTCGGCTTCGTTGACCAAAAAAGTCGCGCTGGCATAAGCACCGGCATTGCCAACATGGTCAAAATGTGAATGAGATAGGCTCAAATATTCAATATCTGTAGCGGCGACACCCAAATCATCTAACTGGCTTTTCAAGGTTGTGGGGACTGTTAGGTGAAACGCCCCGTTCGTGAACCCGTCGGGCATGGCGTTTAGCGCATCGGGAAGCCCGGTGTCCCACAACAAATCACCTTTGGGATGGCGTACCAGATAACACGAGTTAACGGCCTTGTTGGTGCGCCCCGCATAAGCTCCGCCTTTGTCAAAAATGGATAAGTCCAACATATCAATACGCCCACATTCCAATGCATAAACTTTTACTGAAGCTTTCATCACAGCAGGTTTGCTCGTGTCTTTTGGTGCCGCTACTTCATTGGTCGGCGCATTGTTACAGGCAGAAAATAACAAGCAGCTGGCAAAAATAATATGTTTCATAATGCACTTTCCAAATAACAATTTAGGACAGTTTACAGGCCAAATTGAAAAAACCAAGCTTTTTAGCTAAAATGAAGCCTACACGCCACAACATTTTGTGAGCAGAGGTCGCAGGCTCAAACTCTGTCTCTCCGCTCACTTTATTTATGAATATTGTGGGTATCTCCATAAATATATCTGGTTTGGCACCATTTATGCGCAAATATGTTCATATTAGCCTAAAAGTCTCTTGGTTTTAGTAAGTATTTCCTAACCCTGTTGTTGCTATTTTGCAGCAAATAGGGATGGGAATCAATATGTCGTCTGCAGATTTACACAATGAGAAACAATCCGGGCAAGTCATTACTGCCAAACGGGTTATAAAACATGTAGAAGTAGGGCGGATCATGTCTGTTGGATCGTCCCAGGCCGTTATCTCTGTGAACAAGTCAATCATACGGAACAACCAATTGCATTTAGTCGAACTTGGCACGGTTTTGAAAATTTTGACCAACAGCTCATTGGTTGTGGCCATGGTATCAACCTTGAAAGTTGGTGCAGTTGATGCAGAGGGCATGCATGATGGCTGCATTGCTCATTTGAGTATTTTGGGGGAAATTTCGACCAATAAAACAACACGGCAAACCAAATTTTTCAGGGGTGTGCGGACATTTCCGGTTCTCAACCAGCCTGTATTGACAATGAAAACCAATGAGCTTGAATTGATATTTTCAACCGGGGACGCGCCGAGCATAGCCGTAGGGCGCATGCAGCAGGACGACAATATTGTTGCGCGGGTAAAGACCAATGATTTATTGTCAAAACACTTCGCCATTATTGGCTCAACGGGTTCGGGTAAATCATGTACGGTCGCCTTGGTTTTACAAGCAATCTTGGACGAAAACCCCAGCGCTCACATGGTCTTGTTCGACCCTCATAATGAATACAGTCAAAGTTTTGGCGATATGGCCTCGGTTATCGGGCCCAAAGAATTTGATTTGCCCATTTGGTTGTTTGATTTCGAAGAAACGGCCGAGCTTCTGACATCGGAAATTTTCGACCATAAAAGTGAAGAAATCGAGGTGCTTAACGAGGTGATTCTCAAGGCAAAACAACTCTATGACCGGGCAAAACAAGCAGGTGCCAATGCCAAAATGGCCGACCTTGAACATGAACTCCACCGGGCCGCTGCGCATATATCACTGGACTCGCCCGTGCCTTATAAAATGCGCGATGTGATCAAGCTGTTGGACTATTATATGGGACGGTTGGAAAATTCCGGCAATATAGGGCCCTATAAACGCCTTAAGCGCCGCATAAACAGCCTTATGGCCGACCCGCGTTATCAATTTATTTTTAGAAATCAGGCTACACCGCGCTCTATTCAAGACATTACGGGTGCCATTTTTCGCATTCCGGTGGCGGGCAAGCCCATGTGTATTCTTGATTTCTCTGGCATACCTTCAGGGACAATGAATATAGTCGTGTCCGTTGTTAGTCGACTGGCATTTGAACTTGCCATGTGGAGCCAGCGTAAAATTCCAATCCTTTTGGTGTGTGAGGAAGCCCATAGATATATCCCGGCAGACAAATCATTGGGATTTGCGGCAACCAGGCGATCGATTTCGCGCATTGCCAAGGAGGGGCGTAAATACGGCGTCTCCCTGGCCATTATATCCCAGCGACCGTCCGAGCTTGAACCATCAACGCTTTCCCAATGTAGCACGATTTTTTCAATGCGCCTTGGCAATGAGCGCGACCAGAATTTTGTCCGAGCAGCCATCCCGGACGGCGCGGCTGACCTCCTGTCGTTTTTACCGTCCCTTGGTACGGCGGAAACTATGGTGTTTGGGGAAAGCGTGAATTTGCCCATGCGGGTGGTTCTTGATAACCTTGCGGAAGATCGCCGCCCTCACAGCTCCAGTGCCGAATTTACGGAGTTGTGGAATTCAGGGGATGTTTCCCCGGAGTTTATGGCCACCGTGTTTGAAAGTTGGCGGTCGCGCACAAAGGTTAGTCATCCGCCCGCATCTCAAACTTCGCCTCAAAGCGCACCTGTATTACAGCTAACCAACCCTCAGACAAACCATACACAAGCCGTCCCGCAGACTGTCTCCCCACAAGCCGTGCAACAAATTGCGCACCCAGGCGGCGGGAATACCGGACATGTCCAAGAGCAAGGCGGCGGTGGCATCAATGTGAAAAAAATGCTAAACAGAGCTTTTCACAGCAAAATGTAACAAAGCAAAATGTAACAAAGCAAAATGTAACAAAGCAAAATTTAGCATTTACTCATGCCCGGCCTGAGTATAGTTATATCCTTAAATAACAAGAGGTGAATTTATGTATGCGATCATACGGCGCCCCGCACCAGATGCGCTACAATCTGGTGGTCTTGCAGATAGAAAGTGGGTATTGGAATTTCCCCGCGACTATAAAATAACTGTCGATCCTCTGACCGGCAATACGGGCACTGCCGATATGATGCAGGAGGTCAAGCTCGACTTTGACAATAAAGAGGACGCGATTGCCTATGCCAAAACAGGCGGCATCGCCTTTCAGCTATTGGAGCGCAAGCAACATAAACCAAAAGGGCGCTCATACGGTGAAAATTTCGCCTTTGACCGCAAATTTCCCTGGACGCATTAGAGAGTGAATTCATTGAAGAGGTGACGCATTAAAGGGTGGACGCAATAAATCCGTTCTATATAAACACCGCCAACGGTTCCGTAGCTCAACTGGATAGAGCACCTGCCTTCTAAGCAGGGGGTTGTAGGTTCGAGTCCTACCGGAATCGCCATCCTTGTAATTATGTACCATAAATCTGTATTATTTTCCAGCTAGGTATATTAGCGCATGGGAGCAACGCCATTCCAAACGGAATGGCGCAGATCACTGCTTCTAATGTCCTCTTTGGGGGCAAAAAGTGGACATTGGACGAGCGGCTTAAAACGCCCAAAATAAGCCGATCAACTATCAGTAGACAAAATTCTGGAAAGCGTTATGTTCTGCATAAGAAGATTGGGGGAGCATCATGTTATTTCGAAGTAATACTAAACTCGTAAAAGACAAGAACTGGTTTGCGGTCGCGGTCGGCTTTTTCATCATCGCCGCCAGTATTCCCGTCGCGGCCCAGATCACCAAATTAAATGAGGCTAAAACTGATGAGGTGGGGGTTGTCGCCTCATTGGAGCGGGACGTTGACACCGTGGTAGGTGACCTTCGCGTGAGCTGCGCCGAGGACTCGGCGTGTATAAACCGCCTCCATCCCGACATCCCAATGGTTGCCAAAGCTAACCCAAGTGAGCGCATCGTGTTCTTCGGCCGCGATGCTTTCGACCTGACTCTTGACCCCAACGAATTCTCGAGAGCGAAAACGAAGCCGCGAGAAGGTATCGGCATCGTCCATGCATTGACTGGACCGGTTCATATCAACGGTGCTAAGGCAGGCGACGTCTTGGCCGTCACCATCGAGGAGATCAAACCGGCAGAGGTTGGCTGGACCGAAGCTGGGCCATTCGGTTTCGCAGGTGACAAATACGGAACCGATGAGCGTTTTATAGTCTGGCGGTTAAATGACGATTTTGCCGTGAGCGATGCATTGCCAGGCATACGTATTCCGAACGCGAGTTTTCCTGGCGTCGTAACGACTTTACCGGGCAAAAAATTGCTTGCCGATATACTCGAACGAGAGACACAGCTGCTCGAGGCAGGTGGTTTTGTTTTGAACCCCGACCCTGCTGAGGCAGAGCCTGCGGAACTTTGTGGGGCAGGAGGAACGAAATCGGCAGAATGCCTCCGTACGGTTCCACCACGTGAGCACGGTGGCAACATGGACATCCGCTACATTACGACCGGTACGACGGTGTATCTACCTTGTTTTGTCGATGGGTGCGGTTTAGCGGTTGGTGATTTTCATTTCGCGCAGGGCGACGGAGAGGTGGCCGGCACGGCGATCGAGATGGGCGGCAAAATGACAGTCACCACCCGCATAGTCAAAAACCCGCCGGACCTGACTCACGGTCCGCACTACGAGGGGCCCGCGTCGGTGCTTGGGATACCGTCCGAGCGCTTTTACGCAGTGACCGGATTCCCGCTGAAGGAAAAAGGCACCGTACCCGCGCACCTCGCCTACCTTGAATCCCCAAAAATTGCGGGACTTAGCAACCTTTCGGGCGATATCAATCTTGCCGCACGGAATGCTCTGACCGCAATGATCGACTACATCATGTCGGAGTATGGTTACGACCAGACGGACGCGTACATTATCGCGAGTATCGCAGTTGATATGCGGATTGGGCAACTGGTCGACGTGCCGAATGTAGGGGTGACAGCGATACTACCATTAGACATTTTTGTCGGGCGCGATTAGCCCGTTCTGCAGATAAATCGCACGGCCGCTTATGGCAATTGATTGACGGATAGGGGCAGCAAAGCGAATGGTTGTTTTTTGAAGCGCATTCACTTCAGATTACGCTGTTCCGTTCTGCGCGTTGACGTGTTCGGCGATGCGGCGGAGGATCATTACTAGTTTGAGTAATGGAATTAAACTCAGCGGCTTAAAATCGCCCAAAATAAGACACTGATATAATATCCGTTTACGGGGCTTTGAGACTATGCAAGGTTTCCATACCGGCTCTATACATCTTCATTAGCGCAAGTCAGGTAAGAAGAATTGTATGCGCCTTATTTGGCTAAATCAGGTATATGATTTTGACACACTTTTAGACACACTTTGTAAATAACCCTTAAAAATACCAATTAAAACAACGATATACTGAATAATAAATCCGCCTTCTAAGCAGGGTGTTGTAGGTTCGAGTCCTGCCGGAATCGCCATTTTTTATTACCTAAAATGCCCGTCTGCCTTTGACATAAACGGTAATGATACACGAACAGTATATACAATCCCCTTCGGTGCTCAAAGGAAAAGGGACTAATCAAATTCCAGCGATATATACCGGATTTGGCCATTGCTCGGAAAAGAGACGAGAATACCATTGTTAGGTATTCCGGTCACGGGAACGTCTGGTTTCCTTGCTGCAACTGCGGACCCGGCACCTATCCCAACATCGAAAAGTTTAGGTTCGCCATATAGAGGTGGCTCACTTAACTGCGCCGTTGGCGATAGCAAATTATCAAAAAAGAGTGATTGTTCTGACGTCCCAAGGACTACGGCAAGGTCGAGTCTAAAGAGCCCCTTGTCGCTTGAACCCCCAAATTGGCCTTGCAGCATCCCGACAGGAACGCCTTCTGACCAACCATAAACTGTTTGTTTTAGCAAGCCAGAGCTATTTTCATATGATGCCATTACTAATCGATGGACACCATTGTGATTTCCATCGGTGAGTAAAATCAACATGTACTGAGGCACCAAGCTAGGTGAACCTCGTGATATAACGTCAACGATTTTAAGGTCTTTGTCCGTATCGACCATCAAATCAACAGACCCTAGTTCGTCCAATTTGTTATCACCGTTTTGATCGCCATAAAAAACGATCTCTTTTGAGTCGTAATCAATTGCGCTCAAAGGTTGCGCAAAAGTATTGGCGAGCTGAATATTGGGAAAATCCGAAATAAAATTAGCGGGGATAACGCCTCTTAGAATATGGCAAAGTGACCGTCCATCGCCTACATTATATAGAAATGTGTGGTCGAAGTTTAAGGAGTTTGTAAAATCTGTTCCTGTGTCGACATTGTACATAGACAAACCCCTGGATATTTGCCCAATCACCATGTCATTATTGAAAAACGTATTTGATTGCATGACAAAACAAGGGTTTTCCACGTCAATTTCTTCGCGTTGCGAAAATTGCTCCGGGATGAGTGTGAAGTCACCATAGAGCCAATGCAGCTTACCCGCAACAGCATCCAATATGGACATGCCAAAGCTTCCAAGGCCGTTTGTCGCAAGGCTCGGAACTTGTAAGAAGGTTATTTCATCGAATTCACCATCTACTATGACATTGTCATCTCGCTCATAGTCAAAGGGATGAACCGCGTCCCCGGCAATTGCTGCGATTTCCAATTTTCCGGAAGGTAAAATACGCGAACCAAAGACTGCTGTGCCATACCCATCAGCAAGACCTCCAATTTGACCATTTCCATAAATGAGCTTTAAAGGCGGATCGTACTGGCCGACAAGCTCGCCAAATCTGGGTGGAAAGATTGTTACCGTAAGTGTAGAGCTTCCTTCATTTCCCGCCGCGTCTCTGGCGGTCGCGGTGCAGATGCTCTCTGTTTCTTGTGTTACAGCTGGGGCTGTAAACACATTGTTTTCAAAGCGTCCCCCATTTGTGCACGAAACATTGGGGCCTTCGGTTACCGCGATATTGTCCGTTGCAGATAAAGTAGAATTCCCTGTCATGGCTGATTCTACCGATAGACTGCTCGGAGAAAATGTAACAGTAGGCGCAGACATATCTTGTACGGGAGGCGGTGGTGCAGGTGGTGGTAACGAACTTCCACCCCCCCCACAGGCGGCCAACAAGATACCAAGATTAAAAACAATACAACTGTTGAATAGGTTTCTCATAAGCATCTCCAAAGCGTAATTGCACTTAAACCAAACTTTGAGGTGCAGTCAATGCCTCAACTTAGTGATAATTCCGATCGAAAAGCACTCGCATAGCGTATATGGCTAAATTAGGTGAATATTTGTGACACATTTTCAGCCACACTTTGCGAAAGAGTATAAAATAAATAATAAAAACAATGAGATATTGAACGATAAGTCCGCCTTCTAAGCAGGGGGTTGTAGGTTCGAGTCCTACCGGAATCGGCATTTTTTGTGCGCTTTAGAGAGTTTTTAGAGCCTGGCTCCAATCGGCTTTCATGTCTTCAATATCTTCCAGACCACAAGCAATACGTATCAATGGGCCGCCGAATTTTGGGTCATAACTACGGGTAAGTTGTGGGTCGCAATGAATGACCAGGCTTTCAAAACCGCCGAACGAGAAACCTTTGGCAAACAGTTTTAAATCATCAAGTAGCTTTAAAACGTCCTGCTTTGAGCAAGGTTTCAACACAATACTGAACAAACAGGCCGAACCTGTAAAATCGCGCTTCCATAAATCGTGGTTGGGGTGGGAGTTTAGGGCAGGGTGGATGACGCGTTTAATCTTGTCATGTTTAGCAAACCATTTGGCCAGGGCGAGCGCGGTTTTTTCTTGCTGGGCGCAGCGTGTCACCAATGTGCGAAACCCGCGCAAGACCTGATAGGCATCATCCGGAGAGGTCGAATTACCCAGCGCTATGGCCGCTTTTTCAACTTTCCGGGCCTGTTTCTTTGTCCGCGATATGACGGCACCAAACAGGACATCACTATGGCCACCAAAATATTTTGTCGCCGCATGAACGGAAATGTCCGCACCCAAATCCAGCGGTGCATAAACAAGTCCTGCCGACCATGTATTGTCAACTATGGTGACGACATTATGTTTGCGGGCCGCTTTGACAATGGCTGGCAAGTCCTGAATTTCCAGGCTCAGGGAGCCGGGGCTTTCCAGTAAAATACAGGAGGTGTTTTTACGAATGAGGCTTGAAATATCGTCGCCAATATTTGGCGGGTAATACTCGGTTTTTACACCGAATTTAACCAAAAGCGTATTGCAAAAATGACGCACAGGGCCGTAACAACTGTCGGAGACCAAAATATGATCTCCGGCCTTGCTATTGGCCAGGATTGACAAAGTATTGGCCGACAGCCCGCTGGGGGTCAAGGTGCATCCAGACCCGTTTTCCAATGCACAAAATGCCTCGCTTAACGCATCATGCACTGGCGATCCGTGGCGGCCATAAATACGGTGCTTGCCGTTATATAAATCGTCAGCCTTGTCAAATAAAAGCGTCGAGGTGCGCATGACAGACGGGTTGACACTGGCCCCGGCTTTGATCTTTGGGCGGCCTATATGGGCGAATTTTGTAGATTTTTTCATGATGTCATCCAGGGCGGTATGGGCAGATTTTTTTCCCGTAAAAACGCCGGGTTATAAATTTTAGACTGATAACGCGAACCGTAATCACACAACATGGTGACGATTGTATGGCCTGGCCCCATATCCTTGGCCATAGCAATCGCCCCTGCGACATTGATGCCGGATGAACCGCCGAGGCACATGCCTTCGCCCTGGGTTAACCCAAACAAGATATTAAGCGCATCCGCGTCCTCAATCCGGTAAGACCTGTCGACGATTATGCCCTCCAAATTGGCCGTAATGCGCCCTTGACCAATGCCCTCGGTGACGGAACCGCCTTCAGTTTTAAGGACACCATCTTTATAATAGGAATACAGTTTGGAGCCGCCCGGATCAGCAATACCGATCTGGATATCCGGGTTTCTTTCTTTAAGGCCGAGCGACACCCCGCCCAGCGTACCGCCAGAACCTACGGAGCAAATGAAACCGTCAACATTACCGTGCGTTTGGGTAAAAATTTCGGCTGCCGTGCCCTGGATATGGGCGTCTCTATTGGCCGTGTTGTCAAATTGGTTGGCCCAGAGCGCGCCGGTTTCTTTGGCCAGTCGCTCGGAATAATGCACATAATTGTCCGGGTTGGCGTAGGGCACTGCGTCTACCTCGATCAGCTGCGCTCCCATGAGCCGGATGGCATCTTTTTTTTCTTGGGACTGGGTGCGCGGTATGACGATTTTGCATGTATAGCCAAGCACGGAACATACCATTGCCAGACCAATGCCAGTATTGCCTGCCGTACCTTCGACAACGGTGCCGCCAGGCTTCAATGTTCCCGCAGCTTCCGCCGCCCGGATTATGTAAAGCGCGGCCCGGTCTTTGACCGACTGACCGGGGTTGAGAAACTCTGCCTTGCCCAATATTTCGCATCCGGTATCTTCGGACGCTTTGTTTAAGCGAATGAGCGGGGTGTTCCCTATCAGGTCGATTACGCAATGAGCAGTCATATATTTCTCCTTAAACCACAGGTAAGGTTTCCAGACATAATCTTCAAGCGGTTTTAAGCCCAATCACAAATGTTTGACAATGAGTATGATTTACCAAGGAGCGCTCTAGCTGTTAACGGAAGTTGACGACAAGCCGTATTCCCTCTTGACATGGCGTCCGGCTTTTCGGACTTACACCTTATGGAAATTGCTAGTTTTAATGTAAACTCGGTACGGGTACGTATGCATGGATTGCCCCTTTGGCTGAATGAGGCCAAACCGGATATTGTCTGTTTGCAAGAGATCAAGACCGTTGATGAAAACTTCCCCACGGAAGCTTTTGAGGAGCTTGGCTATAATGTTGCCGTACATGGCCAGAAAAGCTATAACGGGGTCGCGGTGTTGTCAAAACTGCCATTTGAGGAGATTAACCCGCGCTTGCCTGGTCTCAAAACAAGTGACGAAAGCGATGAACAAGCACGCTATCTTGAGGTGGTTGTGTCTGGCAAGGACGGGCCGGTGCGGGTTGCCAGTATCTATTTGCCCAATGGCAACCCGGCTCTTGAGGACGGAGCGCCGAGCCCAAAATACCAATATAAACTGGACTGGATGGCGCGGCTCAAAGCCCATGCCCAAAAACTACTTGCTTATGAAGAGCCTTTGATATTGGCGGGGGACTATAATGTAATCCCGACCGGTGACGATGTTTATGATGCGGCTTTGTGGGCTGATGATGCTTTGTTTTTGCCTGCAACCCACGCCGCATTTAACGCTATAAAATGGCTTGGTCTGACCAGTGCTTTTGAGCAGGTTGATGGCCGTCCCCACCAATATACCTATTGGGATTACCAAGGTGGTGCGCGTCCTAAAAATCACGGAATCCGCATTGATCATCTGCTGTGTTCGCCTCAAGCCGCAGACCGATTGAAATCCGTGCGTATAGATGACCATGTTCGTGACCGCGAAAAACCGTCGGATCATGTGCCGATCATCGGCGTATTTGATCTGTGAACCTCAAGAAAAAATCACACTTGCCGTGTTGCAAGATTATCACGAGCAGTTTTTCACCACAACAAGGCTGGATTTTGGGAGTTTATGGACGGCGAAAACATGCCGGATAATGCGTATGTTTTTGTTTTTAAGCCGAGCGTGGATTAGGCTCTCTCACACCGTTTATAACATCTATTACTGCGCCAATTTCTTTCAAGATTTTTTGGATTGGTTCTCTTGCAATCAAAGGCTTGAACATGGAGCCGGCTTCAAACTGGTTCGGGGCTTCGACGGCAATATGAAGTTGGTTGTCTAAAAACCCAAACCGCATTTTTTTACCTGATACACTGGTCTCCAAATCAACCAGTTTTTGCATAAATGTCGGGGTCAATAAATAGCGGGCCTCGACCTGGTCGGTGCCGTAGGCTTCAAAGATTTTTTCAAACTTTGGGGAGGCGAGGCCGACCCGTTTCATGCCGGCTTTTTTCTTAAAATTAAAAATGCCCGCATCGCGTAGCACAACGGTACGGCCTAAAAACTCTCTTGGAAATCCAACCTCCAGCAAGATACCGCGAAACGCGGTTGACCATGTTGTATTGCCTTTGCTGTCTGTATGTTTTGTTTCTAAATGGGCTTCGCAAAATATGAATTTAGCCCCATTTACCGTGCCGGTCATCCGGTCTTCAAGCGTCACCCGATCCCATGCTGGTAATAATTTATTGGTTTTCCAAAGGGATAAATTTGGTTCGCCGAAATCTTTTACCTGAAATGTCCAGCCTAGAAACCCGCAGATATTGCTCATCAAAACCTGCTTGGTTTCGCCGCGTAGTTGGGACATCATTGCGTAGCGGATACCAAATCCGGCGATAATACTGCCAACGCTGATTGCCAAAGATGCCAGATAAATACCAAAACGCACAGCTACAAACCCGGCAAGTAATAGCATGACGGCAGCAGTTATTAGGCCGTATCTATTGCCTTTTTCCAATCGTGCTTTGCGCTCATGTTCTTTTTGCAACAGGTCAGGATAAATGTTGCGCTCATAAAACTTGTCAAAGCCTTTGAACTCGGGGCGGGTCTCGAATGTCAGTTTTTGTGCAGGCATGAGTGTTAAGTAGATAATTTGTCGGGTCTGTCCACTAAAAAATCCCTACTAAAAATATGTATGTGAAAACGAAGCCGGAGTTTAAGGGATTTTTAGCCATTTTCATTTATCTCTCGCGTTTAACCAAAACAAGAAAACGGGGTTCCGCATAATGCAATCTAACATGAACGCTAACGATCAACCGCAGCGATTATTGACGCCGGGAGTGGCCGTTTTTTTACTGGGTTTTATCATTGGTATGAGCTTTTTTCTCAGGCTATGGGGGCTGGACGAAACCGGATTGTCAATCGTTTCGGGCACGACGCCTTATTGGGATTTTAACAATCTGTGGACGGGCGGGCGGCTGGCTTTGACGGGACAGGTTGATTATATATTTAATATGGATTTATACCGTCCGGCTATGGACGCGTTATTTGGGCAAGATATGCCAGATCAGGAGTGGAGCTACCCGCCTTCCATGTTACTTATCGGGGCGCCATTGGCTTTATTTCCGCCCTTAATCGCCTATATGATTTGGTCATTGGGCAGTTTGGCCATGTTGCATTTTGCAATACGCCCTCTAAAGCTTAAACCCATATTACACGGGGCGGCATTGTTGAGCCCATTCGTGTTGGTGAACGCTTTGTTTGGGCAAAACGGGACGTTTATATCTGCACTGTTGATAGCAGGATTGCTACAAGCGCCAAAGCGACCAGTTTTGGCCGGCATTTGTTTTGGCTTGATGACGGTCAAACCGCATTTGGGAATTTTAATCCCGTTTCTTTTGATCGCAAGCGGCAATTGGCGCGCATTCGCCTCGGCCAGTGTTACGGCGGTGTTGATGTTTGCGGCGACCAGTATGTTCTTCGGATTTGAAGTCTGGACGAATTTTTTGCACACCACACAGCCGATGATGCAAGAGGTCATGGAAAAGCCTTTCATGCATCCATATCAGGTTAATTCAGTCACCCCATTTGTCGAAGCCCGTGCCTTGGGTGCTGGTCTTATTCTGGCTTATTCGGTGCAGGCACTTTTTAGCCTGCTTGCTATTATTTGCGGGATCTGGTTGTGGCGCTTAAAGACGGGAATAAACCACCATACTCGCGTGGCACTTACCCTTGTTCTGGTGATGATTGCAACGCCTTACGGATATACCTATGACATGGTCGCTATCGGTGTGGCAATAATGATTTTTCTTGCGAAATCCAAACGACCTGCAATATTGCCAGTGCTGGCTTTGATCTGGTTGTTCCCAGTATATTATGGTCAAATTGCCTGGACACTGGATACCAATATTGGTGCCTTCATTGTTTTGGGACTATTTGCGATATTATTTATGAGCTGGTTGCGGGATCGAGCTAGGGAACAAGTGCCTCAGCACGGCGGGTGATTTTTTCGTCCACATTACCGCCCGATAGAATAACGGCGACATTTATGTCTTGGGTCAAGCCTTTAGGCCGCGACAATGCCGCCGCCAATGCTATGGCACCGCCAGGTTCTAGCGTGATACCAAGAGTTTGTTTTGCCAGCACCATAGCCAATAAACATTCCTCGTCGCTCATGAGAAAAACCCCGCTGAGGTGTTTTTTGTTGATGGCAAAGGTAATCTCGCCAGGGCTAGGGGACATCAGGGCATCACACAGAGACAACGGGGCAGGGACGTTGGTTTCGCGCTTGCCCGAACGTAATGATCTGGCATGGTCGTCATAACCAACGGGTTCGCTGCCGTAAACTTTGGTGTTGGGGCTAAGGGCGCGAACGGACAGATTGGTGCCTGCACACAGACCCCCACCGCCAACGGGTGTGATCAGGACGTCAAGCTCAACACCTTGTCGGTTGCATTGTTGTAAAAGTTCCACCGCACAGGTGCCCTGTCCGGCAATGACATATTTGTCGTCAAATGGTGGCACCAATATCCGGTTTTCGGCCCGCGCAATCCGCTCTGCTAGCTTTACGCGGTCAGTGGTTGCCGGGTCATATTCGACGATTTTTGCGCCGTGGGAAAGCGTGCCTTGCTGCTTTTTGAGCGGTGCCGTGTTGGGCATAACAATGGTGGCAGATATGCCCAACTCTTTTGCGGCAAGGGCAACACCCTGGGCGTGATTGCCCGATGAATAGGCAATGACGCCAGCTTTGCGCTCGGCTCGGTTGAGGAGGGACAAGCGCGAAAATGCGCCTCTGTATTTAAACGCCCCGCTTTTTTGTTCGGTTTCGTCTTTTAAAAACAAATTCAGTCCGCTGATTTTATCCAGCAGATCATGCCGGACAAGCGGGGTTATGCGGGCATGACCGTTTAGCCGCCGCGCCGCCGCGGCCACATCTTCATAGGTTGGCCCATATGCTGAAATGTTTAAAACCATACTATAAACCTATAATAATAGCCAAAGCCGATTGACCTAATGGGTCAGAGCGTTAAAACTATATGCAACAAAGAGCATAAAAACGGGAGACATATATGCAAGGCCTAATGATGCACCAGCAGCTGATGATCAGCGATTTAATCGAACATGCTTCGCTTAATCACGGCACCCAGGAGATAGTATCGCGTGAAAGCGATGGTAGTGATCACCGCTATACATGGGCAGAATGCGCCCGGCGCTCCAAGAAACTGGCCAATGCGCTTTTGGCAGCAGGGGTTAAACCCGGAGACCGGGTGGCGACAATTGCATGGAATAATTACCGCCATATTGAAATTTATTATGCCGTTGCCGGCATTGGTGCCATTGTCCACACTATCAATCCAAGGCTCGACCCCAAGCAAATTGCCTGGATGATTGGTCATGCCGAGGACAGCTACATGTTTTTCGACACCACTTTCGCGCCGATTGTCCACGGTATTGGCGGGTTTTGTCCAAGCATCAAAGGTTGGATTGCCATGTGCGACGGCGACAATGTACCGACCGGTGCGACGGAGGTTATTTGTTATGAGGACTTTATCAAAGACGCGGACGACACAATTGAATGGCCGCGCTTTGACGAGAACACCGCTTGTTCATTGTGTTATACATCTGGCACCACTGGGGATCCCAAAGGGGTTCTGTATTCTCACCGCTCGACTATTTTGCACGCTTGGGCGTCTTGCGCCAAAGATGTGGTCGGCGTATCGGCAACGGATTCAGTGTTGGCGGTTGTGCCTATGTTCCACATTAGCGCCTGGGGGCTGGTCTATTCCTGCGCCATGATGGGCAGTAAAATGGTCATGCCGGGGCCGGGCCTCGACGGGGCCAGCCTGGTGGATATGATCCGCAAAGAAGAAGTCACCTATATGCTCGGTGTGCCGACCATATGGATGGGTATTTTAGGTCAGTTACGCGCTGAGGGCGGCGATATGATGGGCAAATTACCGTCGGTTAAATCCGCGCTTGTTGGTGGTTCGGCTTTGCCGGAAGTATTGCTCCGCGCCTATGAGGAGGAGCTTGGTATTCCCATGCAACAAGGCTGGGGCATGACAGAAACCTCGCCTTTGGGCGTGACCAATTCACCTTTGCCGGGCCATGACAAACTTTCGAGAGATGAAGAAGTTGCGGTCAAGCTGTTAGCAGGGCGGGCCATATTCGGCATTGAAATGCGGATTGTTGACGACGAGGGTAAGCTTTTGCCGCGCGACGGTAAAGCCACCGGGCATTTGCATGTGCGCGGGCCGTGGGTTGTCAATCAATATTTCAAAAAAGAAGACCGCAGTGATTTTACCGATGACGGCTGGTTTGAAACCGGTGATGTTGCGGCTTTGTATCCAAGCGGACATTTGGAAATTACTGACCGCTCCAAAGACGTGATTAAATCAGGCGGCGAGTGGATATCTTCCATCGAAGTCGAAAACGCCGCTATGGATCACCCCGGCGTAGCTATGGCCGCCTGTATTGGTGCCCACCACGAAAAATGGCAAGAGCGGCCTATCTTGATTGTCCAGCCCGTGCCCGGTGAAACCCCGGACAAGGACGAAATTAAAAAGGCTATTGTGGCCAAATGCGCAAAATGGTGGCTCCCCGACGAAATTTTCTTCAAAGACGAACTCCCAATCGGCGCAACAGGCAAGGTGTTGAAAAAAGACCTGAAAGAAGAATACAAGGACTTTTCGCTTACTGACTAAGGTGGCGGCTTAGGATGTGTTTTAAAAACACCCCACTTATAAAAATCACACAGGCGGCCAGTTAGGGGGAGGGAGGCTGGCCGCCTGTGATTTGCCCACCAGACATTATTTTTGTTGAGGGGCTATTTGTTGGCGGCGGAGTGGCTAAGCGGTTTTTGGGGAACCCTCAGCGGTGAGTTTATTGATTAGGGCTTCGGCTTTTTCGGTCAACTCGCCGATACCAAATTCTATTTTATCTGATGTCAGCGTGCCGTAAACTTTGCCACTATAGGTATCGACCAGCATGGCTTTGGCGGACGCCCTTTTTTGAGCATTAAGCGAGACCATATCGCCGTCTATAATAAACCCGGTATTTGCCAGAGCTTTACCTGCAAAACTGCCCCATTGGGCATCCGCACCCATGCCGTAGATCAGCACATAATCCATGCGCAAATCAGATGCGGTCATGCGGATTTCGTCCAGCTTGTTGTCACTGTCACGTCCGCCCATCATGGGAACTTCGGGAATATTGCGAATGAGAGCCGCCGGGCTTACCGGTGCGAAATTGGTATTTGAGCGTTGATCAAGAGAAGCCCAATCGCGCAGTTCATTCATAGGGGCATAGATCAAGCGGCCTTTATCCAGCCGTGCTATGCCAATAGTGGCACCGGGTTTAAGGGTTGGCGTGTTTGTTTTATCCTCGAAAGGCTTGGTCAATGCCGCTTCCTCAACTGTCTCTTTAGCCGGTTCAATGGTTCCGTACTCGCTCATAAGCGGGCTCACGGCATTGGTCTTGGCCGCGAATACGACGGCGGTTAAGGCGGTGGCGATTAAAAGTTTCATCATGGGTTTCCCTCCAGCTAGGTGTTTTACAAGAGGCAGGCTGCGCACTCGATGATTACTATATGAAGGGGCAATAGGGCGTGAATTTGCTATGACTGTGCTGATTTCAAGACTTTTTCGCCCAAATAAGGCGGACATGTGCGCGAATAGGGCAAAACCCTGAATTAAGGCAAAAAATATGGCCCATCTTGTCAATGGGCCAATTTGGTAGCAAGACTAGCCAGATTATTATTGCTTATGCTGCAACACCCATAAGTCTTTCATCATGGTTTCGACCTCGCCTGTAAGATTTTCAACTGCCTGGATATAATTGTTTGTCGTAGCTTTGCGCCTGACATTGCCAGACCCAACTCTTGTACGGGTGTTTTTGTCTGTGGCAAAGGCGGTGGCTGTACCGTAGGGATAGCCGTTTCGTACATCAATCAATATAGCGCTAGCCGTGCTGTTGATTTTTACACTGCGCGTGGGAATGATATACAAGCCGAGAATGGTAAGATTTGCCAATGACAGGGTGTTGCTCTGCTCCGAACTGTTTTGGGTGACTTCGTAGGCAAGCACATAGTCCAAATGCTGGCGGGCCGAAGCGCGGCGGATATCTGCAATCACATTATATGTGCCACTTTGCCCTTCTTTCGCTTCTGGTCTCACCATAGCAGCGATAAACGGGCTTACGGGGACAAATTCCCCATAAGGTGCGCCCAGGGTTTCAGCCAAATCACCCCAGGCCTGGATTTCGTCCATAGGACTGTTGGTCAGCCGCCCCCTTTCAATGCGGGCCAGACCTATCCTGGCCGGGAAACGTAAATTTGGCTCGACGGCGGCGATGTCGCGTATTTGTTGATCAATGGCACCGGAGGTAGTTGTTAGATTAGTGTTCAAGGACGGTGTATAGCGGGACAAATAGTTCGTACCGGATGTCATTTGTGTCGTGGTCGCACATGATGTGAGCGCGACGGTCAAGAATGTGAGTGAGATGGTTTTGGTCAATCTATGCATAATTTCCTCCTGATGTGAGAGGCGGCTTTGGCGAAAAAATACGGCGGTAAAGGGGCAAAATATAGTTAATTTTGCGGCACACATACTCGCTAGCTCACAATCAAGTGACCCATTGTCAGCTAATTGTCACACTTTGTGAATAAACTCTGTGTTATCAAATTGACGCGGCGCAAATGTGTCCGCTAAACAAATTAAATGTGTATTATATAGGAGTTACATATGTCAATTTCCCCCAAAAAAGGCCCGCAAAATTTTGCTAAAGCTATCAGTATTGGTGCTTTGTTAGCCGCATCCGTAGGTGTGAGCGCAATTGCCAAACCCAATTCAAAAATCAGCCTTGATGCGGCTGCGCCTGCCGATGTGCAACAAGCCTTTGAAAGCTGGATGGGCGGTGCGCGTCTTAAAGGTAAAGCCAGCAAAGAGAAATGTTACGGCGTTGCGCTTACTGGCGGAAATGACTGCAAGGCCGGTGCGGGAACGTCCTGCCAAGGCTCGTCCACATCCGACTTTCAAACCGATGCCTGGACATATGTGCCAAAAGGTAGTTGTGAATTGATCGTTACGCCCAACGGAAAAGGCTCGCTGAAAAGCAGCTAATAATATGACGCCATTGCCTAACAGGGCCGGAATTGGTCTAAAGCCTGAGTTTTATACTGAGGCTTTGGAGCTTTCCGGCCCTGATATTTGGTATGAAGTCCATCCAGAAAACTATATGGTGGACGGCGGCCCAAGGCTGGCTTGGTTGTCGGCCTTTGCCGAAAAACATGTGTTGAGTTTTCACGGGGTCGGGGCGTCTCTGGGCGGGCTAGACCCGTTTGACAAAACCCATCTTGCGGCTTTGAAAAACCTGATTGCGCACTTCAACCCTGCGCAAGTGTCCGAACATGCCACTTGGTCAAGTTTTGACGGGCGTTATCTGGCTGATTTATTGCCTTTGCCGCGCACAAAGGCCGCGCAAGATCATATGGTTGCGCGGATCGACGAATTTCAGACGGCGATCGGGCGGCATATTTTGATCGAAAATCCAACCAATTATATGCGTGTGGGTTCGGATATGGACGAGCCGGAATTTTTGGTCGAAATTGCCAGGCGGGCAGGGTGCGGGCTTTTGCTGGATGTTAATAATGTCTATATCAGCTCGGTCAATGTCGGCATTGACGCGGCGAAATATATTCAGGCTTTACCGCCAGAATTAATCGGGGAAATCCACATCGCCGGATTTGAGCAGGATAAAAACCACGGTGCGCAATTGCTCATTGATACCCATAGCGCATCCGTGTCCGAACCGGTTTGGGACTTGCTTGACATTGCCCTGGCGCACACCGGGCCAGTGCCGGTATTGTTGGAGCGAGACGGGAATATCCCAACATTTTCGAAAATGATAGAAGAACAAGTCCGTGCCCAATCCGCCTTGGACAAGCTAGATGTTTGCGAGGTGGTGCAGTGAGAGAATATATGCAGGCTATGGCCCAGATTTTGGACGGCGCAGATGCAGGGGAATTACGCGGCGCGGGGCTTAAATACATAAACCCAAAATTCGCTAGTGTGTACCGCAATAATTCCGTATCGGCATTTGTGGATGTGCTGAAAGCCAATTATAAAACGGTTCTGGCTTTGGTAGGGGAGGATTATTTTTCGGCTTTGGCTTTGGCGCATTTGGAAAAGTATCCAGCGTATCAACGAACGTTAGTTGGCTATGGCCGGAATTTTTCCGGGATCGTTGAAGGGCATGTCAAGGCCCATAATTTGGCCTATTTGTCAAGTTTCGCCAAGCTTGACCGCGCTTGGACATTGGCCCATATGGCGGCGGATAGGCCGCCGGTTTCAATGGGCGTGTTGCAAGACTATGCAGCGTCTGGCGGGGATTTGGAAAGCTATAAACTGGCTCTTAAGCCCGATGTAAATTTGGTGCGTAATAAGTGGCCAGTATTTGCCTTATGGGCGAGGCTTAGGGACGATACAGGCTTGAAATCCGCCCTAGAGCTAAAGGCCAAAACCGAGCATGTACTGGTTTGGCGGCGCGATTTAGATGTTATGTACAAGGTCTTGAACCCGGGGGAATTCGCGTTCTTAACGGCGATACAAAACGGGGCCACATTGGGGCTTGCCACGGCGCAATGCCTTAGCATCTCGCCAGAAACGGACATGGGATCGCTCTTGGGCGGTATGATGGCCGCCGGGATATTTACCACAGATAATGGAGATACAGATGCGTAAATTTATTTTAAAGATGTCAAACTTGCTGACTTTTTGGCACCCATATGCGGATAAACTGCAAAGCCTGGCTTTGTTTTTCGCCCGCATTGCGGTTGGCCGGGTGTTTTTAAAATCCGGTCTGGCCAAGTGGGACGGGTTTTTCAAATTTAATCCCGGCACTTATGATCTGTTTGAGTACGAATTTTTCTGTCCCGACGAAATCCGCAAGGGGGCGCTGTATTTGTGCGACAAAACCGAAGGTGATTACACCAATGAAACCATGCGCTTCGTCATTGACCGTTTTGCCAATTTGGCGGGGGTAATGGAAGTCCTGTTGGGAATTGCCATCATTGCGGGCCTGTATTCACGCCTCGCTGCACTTGGTCTCTTGGTCATGACATTATTTATCCAGTTTTTCGTCTATCCCGACATAGCCAGCTGGTGGGGCAGCCATGCCTGGTGGGCGGCGGCTTTGCTGGTCGTCCTGGCAATGGGGCCAGGTAAAATATCTCTGGACAGGGTTTTCAAGCTGGACGCAAAATAAAATTGCCGCCATAATGGGGTATGAAACGCCAAGATATACTTTCGCCCAATACGCCCAGACAAGGTGGCCCAATTGGCCGGGCTATTGGCCAAATGCTGGGCGGCGCGGTCTTGCGGATTTTGGGGTGGAGGCTTGTTGGCCAACTGCCCGACGAGAAAAAGCTGTTGATTATTATTGCACCCCACACATCCAACTGGGACTATATCATTGCTATGGCGGCCAAGTTTTATTTGGGCTTACAAGTGCGCTACCTCATGAAAAGCGAAATCAATGTGTGGCCTTTTCGGAGTATTTTAAAGTGGAGTGGTGGTATTCCTGTCTACCGACATGAGAAAACTGACATATTGGCACAAACCATAGATTGGCTAGACGGCGAAGAAAATGTCTGGATCGGCATGTCGCCAGAGGGCACACGCTCCAAAATCGATAAATGGAAAACCGGTTTCCTACGCATCGCCCACGGTGCAAAAATCCCGATTTTTCTGGGCGCTATAGACGGTAAAAACAAATGTATAGTTTTCGATAAGCTGGTACATCTTAAAGAGTTGCAAGGTGATTTGGACGCGCAAGCCAAAGCTTTGCAGGATTATTTCGCGAGCAGGTATGTGGGCATCAGACCGGAGAAACAGTAAGCTTTCGTTAATAGTGCATAGCCTGCCCTTTTGGTACAAAATCTCTCGACTTACCATGCGTGTTCGCTTAGTGTTCTTTTATGAGTGTGAAGATTCGTATATTGGGCATAGACCCTTCTTTGGTCAAATGCGGCTGGGGGGTGGTTGAGGCCCGGGGGCTTAAAATTACCCATATTGGTCACGGGGTGATCACTCCTGCCGTCAATCAGGATATGGCTTTGCGCTTGCATGCATTGCATGAGGCGATTACGGATTTGATTGAAATCCACCGTCCCGACGAAGCGGCGGTGGAGGAAGTGTTTATGAACAATAATCCGGCCTCGGCCATGAAGCTCGGCCATGCCCGCGCTATTTGTTTACTGGCTCCGGCCCAGGCCGGGTTATATGTGGGCGAATACTCGGCCAAGAAAGTCAAGAAATCCGTGGTCGGAACCGGCGGGGCCGACAAGGCTCAGGTCGCTGCCATGATGAATGTATTATTGCCGGGTCAAAAGCTTAAAGCAGGCGACGCGGCGGATGCCCTGGCCATAGCAATTTGCCACGCCCACAGGGCCAGTGCGGCAGGGGTTTTGAGCAGGAGGTTTGGGTGATTGTTTATATTGAAAAATCTGTAGGATGGATTAGCTTCTTTAGCGTAATCCACCATTGGCGATCACGACGCGGTGGATTATGCAATGCCCATTTGCTGCGACCAAAAGTCCTGACCCAGCCTACACGTCTGGAGTTTTCGCAATGATCGGCATGCTGACAGGTTCCGTTATGGTTATCGGCACGGACGAGGCCATCATTGATGTGAACGGGGTTGGGTATCTGGTGAAATGTTCCGGGCGGACTTTGTCTACACTTACAGCAGGTGAAAACGCTACACTGCACATAGAAACCCATGTGCGCGAACAAGCCATTACCTTGTTCGGGTTTGCCGATGAGGAGACGCGGGCATGGTTCGTCAAGCTGCAATCCGTGCAAAAGGTCGGGCCGAAAGCGGCTCTTTCTATATTGGATGTTTTAAGCCCGGCGGAAATTCTCTCGGCGGCGTCTTTGGAAGACAAGACAGCATTTAGCCGCGCCAACGGGGTCGGGCCGAGTTTGGCCGGGCGCATTGTAGTGGAATTGTCCGGGAAACCGCCGCCTCTGGGACGCGGGTTTAGTGCCAGTTTGCCGGGAACTAGTATAGCGCCCGCGCCGTCCGCCGATATGGGCTTGCAAAAAGATGCAGCTTCGGCTTTGGTAAATCTCGGTATTGACCCAGCGAAGGCTATGCGCGCCGTTGCTTCCGCGCTACAAGCAAGCAGGGGGGCAAGCGAGGGGGCAGGCGAAGGGCTGGATATAAACGCGTTGGTCAAGGCGGCGTTAAAGGATTTGTCAGGGTGATCTGGAGTGCAGAATAAATATATACATATGTGCCATCCCGGGCTTGACCCGGAACCTAGGCGATTGCGGCAAAGTATGAGGTACCGGGTCAAGCCCGGGATGACAAGCAGAGTAAAGAAATGGGTTGTGGGAGGAAAAAATCATGACCGATGAACGCATCATAGATGGTTCCCCGCAAGCCGCAGACCGCCATGACAAGGCACTGCGCCCGCTGGCCTTTACGGATTTTGTCGGTCAAAAATCAGCCATTAACAATCTCAAGGTTTTTGTTGAAGCGGCCGGGCGGCGCGGCGAAGCTATGGACCATGTGTTATTGTCCGGGCCGCCGGGACTGGGGAAAACTACTTTGGCGCAGATTATTGCCCGTGAACTGGGGGTAAATTTTCGCGCCACATCGGGGCCTGTGATCTCCAAGGCTGGGGATTTAGCGGCGCTTTTGACCAATCTGGAACCGCGTGACGTGTTGTTTATTGACGAAATTCACAGGCTCAACCCGACGGTAGAAGAGATTTTATACCCGGCTTTGGAAGATTACGAGCTTGATTTGATCATCGGGGAGGGGCCGGCGGCGCGGTCTATAAAAATTGATTTATCGCCTTTTACTCTGGTCGGAGCAACCACAAGAGCCGGGTTGTTGGCCACGCCCTTACGCGACAGATTCGGTATCCCGGTGCGACTTGAATTTTACGACGAGGTTGAGTTGAGCAAAATCGTGGTACGCGGCGCAGGCATGTTGGGGCTGAATGTCAGTGCGGACGGGGCTCACGAAATTGCCAGGCGAGCGCGGGGTACACCGCGTGTGGCCGGGCGTCTTTTGCGCCGGGTACGGGATTTAGCCGAACATGCTGGCGCGACATTGATAGATGCCAAGGTCGCGGACGCGGCTCTGATCAGGCTCGGTGTTGATGATATTGGGCTGGACACCCAGGATATGCGCTATCTCTCGGCCTTGTGCGAAATGTTTGGCGGCGGCCCTGTGGGCGCCGATACTATGGCGGCGGCTTTGAGTGAAGCTCGTGATGCGCTTGAAGACGTAATCGAACCATACCTCATCCAAAAAGGTTTCTTGCAACGCACCCCAAGAGGTCGCGTAGCCACCCCCCACGCATTTGCCCATTTGGGACTGGACGCCCCCTTAAAACTGGAGCAACCAACATTGTTTACGGGATCAGACGATGGATAAAAGCCAAACACCTCAAGATCAGCCGACAATGGGGTTTTTCGAAGGACGAAAACACTATTACCCAATTCGGGTGTTTTACGAGGATACGGATTTTACTGGTGTGGTGTTTTATGCCAATTATTTGCGGTTTTTGGAGCGGGCAAGGTCGTCGTTTTTTCGTCTTGCCGGTGTCAGTCACGCCGAATTATTGGAGCGTGATGTACCGCTTGGATTTGCTATTCGCAAGATAGAGTTGGAATATAAACGTCCGGCGCGCATTGATGATGCACTTTTGGTGATGACAACATATGACCGCTATAAAGGAGCGCGGCTTTGGGTCAGCCAGGAGATTTGGCGCGGTGAGGAGCTGTTGACCACGGCTTATTCGGAAGCCGCCTGTATTGACATGAATGGCCGCCCCCGCCGCCCAACCGCAAAAATGGTCGAAAAACTCAGGCCGTATTTTTTGCCTGGGTGATCTGAGTAATCTGGGTAATCTGGGTGATTAAAGCTTGATTATCCAGTCACACTATTCGTAGCATTTAGCTCGCAAATATCTGTGACCTCCCTGTTGTTGCTGTCTACATATAAGGTTTGTGCGGGTTTGATAATTTTTGTCCAGGGTTCTTTGCGCTCAATAGGGGGGATTTCAATTGTTACCCATTTTTTTGTCTCGGGATCATAATATTGCTCGTCCTCGGTTTCGATGGAAACAATGGAAAACCCGGATTTTGTCACGGCCGGAATTTCCACTTTTCTTAATGTGCTAATCCGAATACAGGTTTCGACGATCGGTGGGGGCATAACCACGACCGGAGGCGGTGGTTGTACAGTCTCACAGGCGCTTAATGCTGCGCCAAAGACTAGGGTTAGCGATGCAGTCTTGAAAATACGTGTCATTATTGGCTCCATTTGCCCAGCAAGTATATGCAGCATATGGCGAAACTATGGCGGCGGGTGAATGAAATCAAGGGAATAACTATTACAATTGAATAAGCCCGGCATTTTTCCTATGGTGAGAGCTGTGATTCCATTGCTGTTAACCAGGTGCAGTATTACAATCTGTTAATTGGCAATTTAACTGTATTTGGCTCTATGACATATTCACATATGTTGCCAATAAGGGTGTTGCCAATAAGGATGTTGGCGTAAAGGAGACGATCTGAGCATGAGTTTGATATTTATAGGGTCTGAATTGATGAGCGTAAACGCGGCCACACTCCTGGCGGTGCAAACGGGGCCGCAAAATTTTTCCCTGGCCGGGTTGTTTATGCAAGCTGATTGGGTGGTCAAATTAATCATGCTTGGTCTGGCCGTGGCGTCGATCTGGTCATGGGCGATTATCATCGATAAATCTATCAATTTTCATTTGCTCAAAAAACGCGCTACCAATTTTGAGGAAACCTTTTGGTCGGGGCGTACTTTGGACGAATTGGCCGAGGGTTTGGCCGGAGATACACGCGACCCTATGGGGCGGGTGTTTACGGCTGCTATGCGTGAGTTTAAAGAGAGCGAGATCAGCCCGCGCAACTCTGATATTGGCGGCACTCGCGAGCGTATTGACAGGGTTATGGGCCTGGTGGTTAACCGCGAACTGGCCAATGCCGAGCGCGGTATGACGGTGCTGGCGACGGTGGGTTCGTCCTCCGTATTTATTGGTCTTTTAGGGACTGTGTGGGGAATTATCAACACATTTAGAGCCATTGATCAGGCCAATGATGTTAATATTATCATTGTTATTCCCGGCATTACCGAAGCTTTGTTTGCCACCGCCCTGGGTCTGGTCGCAGCTATCCCGGCAGTGATTTTCTACAATAAATTCACCACAGACCTTGACCGTTATGCCGGGCGGCTCGACGGATATACGGACGAGCTTTCCGCCATATTGTCCCGTAAAATTTCAAAGGGGTCTTAATAATGGCCATGGCCAACACGGGGCGGAAAACTGGTGGCTCCAGGAGCCGCCGTAGCCGCCACGGCCTTAACGCCGAGATTAATGTCACGCCTCTGGTGGACGTGATGTTGGTCTTGATGCTGGTGTTTATGATTTCGGCTTCGGTTTTGGCGGTGGGTGTGCCCATTGAACTGCCTAAAACCGATGCAAGCTCCCTGCCAACCCAGCGCGATCCATTGACCATTACTGTGGACAGAGACGGGCAGATATTCTTGCAAGAAGAAATAGTGACATTAGCGGAACTGACCCCGAAATTGATCGCGCTGGCCGGGGAGGGCTATGAGGAACGCATTTATCTGCGCGGCGATGAAAACGGCAATTACGGCCCGGTCATGAAAGTCATGGCCAGTATAAACGCTGCCGGGTTTTCAAACATAGGTTTGGTGACGGACCCGATACAAAAATAGGTGTAAAAATGCGCCGGATATTGACAATAGTCGCGATAATAATAGCAAGCTTCATTGCAGTAAGTGGATTTTTTTTCATTATCAAAGCTGCTTATCTAGCTGAGCAGGGTCTTGATTTAACTGAGCTGCCAAAATTAGAGGAATGTGCGCACACCAAGGCAATAAAAATAGATTCAAACAACACCATAAGTGTCTCCGGCAATGCAATTGAACCAATAGAACTTGGTCAAATGATTAACGGATTTAAGCAAGAACAACCAGATATATGTTTGTTGTTCGCTATTCATGAATTAACAGAAGTGCGTATGCTCAACGAAATAAGTAAAATTGCTGACGAAAGTGGTTTGAGTTGGAATTTGGTAATTATTTCTGATTAGACAAAACTATGAAATTCGGTTTGCCCATATCTATTGTCTTCCATGCCCTGGCGGCATTTGGTGGGCTGTTGCTGTGGTCGGGCAAGGTTGAACCATTGGCCAATGTGCGGATTATACCGCTTGAGTTGGTAACGGTTTCGGACATTACCGACATTAAACCCATGCGCACTGAAGACGAAAAGCCCAAACCGGACGACGAGAGCGTGAGGCCGGAAATTCCGGACGCACCCGTTGATAGGCCCGAACCGGATAAAGCCCCGGATAGGCCCGCGCCAATCAAGGATATAGCAGATAACCCGAAACCTGGCGAACCAGCCCCCACCCCGGCGTTTGATTTGGATGCTCTGGAAGAAGCTTTTGAAGATGTGCGCAAAAGCAACCCGAACGCAGATACACAACAGGTCTTGCTCAATGAAATGCAAAAGCAAGAGATAGGGGATAAATCCCGGCGCGGTGAGGGTGCGGGAATAGACAGCACCGTCGCGGCGGTTGATTATATTCGTTCGCGTATGCGTGAATGCTGGTTTGTCGATACGGGTGCTTTGGATTTTCAAGACCTTGTCATCAATGTCAAATTGCTCTTGAATGAGGACGGCGGCATAGGCAAGATAACTGTACTGAATAACGCAGATATTATTGCTTCACCCAACCGTTCTTGGCGTGTGGCGCGGCACAATGCCTTGACGGCTTTAAAAAAATGTGCGCCTTATGACGGGCTGTTGAGCATTGAATATGATATTTGGAAGGAGCTCAGGCTCCATCTTGACCCTGGAGAAAACGAATGAACATAGCCTTGCGCCTATCGGAAAATATCAAAGTTTTGGTTGTGACTGTGGTTTTAGTCATGGGCATGTTCAGTGCAATACAAGCTCAGGCCCAACTTGAAATTGACATAGTCCACGGTGCGCCGGAGCCTGTACCAGTGGCTATACCGGATTTTCTGTCGAGCCATCCCGAAACCGACCAAATTGCCAAGGATATGGCAGCGGTGATTGCGGCTGATCTGGAACGTTCGGGCCTGTTTCGGGTGCTTGACCCGGAAATGTATATTGAGAGGCAGACCGACATCAATTACCAGCCGCGCTTTGCAGATTGGCGCTTGATCAATGCCAAGGCTTTATTATCCGGTAAAATCGTCCGCGAAGACCATGGACGTCTCAAGGTCGAATTTAGACTTTGGGATATTTATGCCAATGAGCAGTTGGACGGCAAGCGCCTGGCGACCACGCCGGACAATTGGCGCCGGATTGCCCATAAAATATCCGACTATATTTACAAGCGCCTGACCGGGGAGGGCGGGTATTTTGACAGCCGCATTGTTTTTATCTCCGAGAGCGGCCCTAAGACCAACCGCCGAAAGCGCTTGTCCATTATGGACGCAGATGGTGCCAATGCCCGTAATTTGCTGGCCAATTCCGATCTGGTTCTGACGCCGAGATTTTCCCCGGTGTTCGAAGAAAGAGGAGCGCGTAAAAAGGTTCAACTGATCACATATCTGTCTTGGGAGACCGGTAGGCCGCAAGTATTTTTACAAGAAATAGAGACGGGCAACAGGGAACTTTTGGGCAATTTTTCCGGCATGACCATTTCTCCGAGATTTTCACCGGACGGGCGCAAATTGATTTTCTCTATGGTCAAACGTGGCAATAGCGACATTTATGTATTTGACAGGGCGTCGCGCTCAACCACGCGCCTGACCACCAATCAGGCTATTGATGTATCGCCGAGCTTTTCGCCGGACGGGCGTAAAATCGTGTTTAACTCTGATCGGGGTGGTTCTCCGCAACTTTATATTATGAATGCGGACGGCTCCAACGTGAAGCGGCTTAGCTTTGGAGAGGGGCGGTATACGGCGCCGGCCTGGTCACCGCGCGGTGATTTAATCGCATTTACCAAGAGCAATAAAGGCCAGTTCCATATTGGCGTCATGTCCGCCCAAGACGGTAAGGGAGAACGGCTATTGAGTAATTCCTATCTTGATGAAGGCCCTACATGGTCACCCAATGGACGGGTTATTTTATTTACCCGCGAGACCAGAGGTGCGAATGCCCGTGCCAGTATTTGGTCTGTTGATTTGACCGGGCGTAATTTGCGCAAACTACCAACCCCGGGGGCTGCATCAGATCCGGCATGGTCACCTATATTGCCGTGAATATTTTCGAAAATATTGACGTAATTTTGCCATAATTCGGGGCAAGACTTTACCTAACAAATTGTCAACTTGACAGGCGCTTTTCCGGCGTTAGCTTGTGGGCATAGCCTATATAATTGGTCTGGGATAAAAACATAAGAGAGAGATATCGTGATGAATATAAAACTCCTATTGATAAGTGGCGTTGTTTTAACCCTTTCAGCCTGTGCTTCCACGCCCGACCCAGCACCTATAAAACAGCAGGTGCAAGAACAAACACCCCCGCCGGTTTTTGAGCCGGAACCGCAAGCGCCCGCTGCCCGAGAGATCGTGGAAGCGCCGATTGAAGAAGCGGTTCCTCGTGGCCCCGCTCCAGGCACGTCAGAGCATTTTAAATATACCTCAGGTGATGACCGTGTGTATTTCGATTATAATCAACACGATCTTACACCGCGCGCACGCGAAGTCCTGCGCTCCCAAGCCAATTGGCTTGGACGTTATAGTGGGGCGATCATCGTCGTTGGCGGTAATGCTGATGAACGCGGGACACGGGAGTATAATTTGGCTTTGGGTGCGCGCCGCGCCGATGCCGTGAAAGCATTTTTGGTCAGCCAAGGCGTAGATCCGGGACGCATAACCACCGTATCTTACGGCAAAGAACGCCCTATTGACGGACGTTCAAACGAGGAAGCGTGGGCCATAAACCGCAATGCCCATTCAGCCGTATTGGTTGGCGGCACGAGTTAGGACGATCCATGTAAGTTAACTGCACTTTAACGATACGCGCCCTAGTTTTGCCGTTAGGATATGTCAGAGTTGTAGGCGTCTATCTGTTAAACTTAGGTGTGTTATGCGTATTTTTATTGTATTTATCGGTTTTGTTGTGGTGTTCAGCGCGGCATTTCCCGCAGCGGCGGTCAGCAAGCGGGAGCTTGAAGCTAAAATCATTCAGCTTGAGCAACGCTTGATCGCAATGGAAAACCGGATATTGACAGGGGATCCGGCTGCGGAGCGTTTGATGCAGCGCATGGACGCTCTGGAATCAACCGCCCGCTCTATGACCGGCGAGGTTGAAAGATTACGATATGAAAATTCCGTCTTGCAAGAAGAAGTGCGAGCATTGGCCGCACAGATTTCTGCTATGCAAGCCACGTCCGCAGATATGCAACGCCATTTGAAAGCCGTTGATATTATTGCTCAAGACAGGATTGCCCAAAACCAAATAGCTCAAGACCAGTTACAAAATACCCCTAAAGCCAACCCTGAGCCCGGCGCCGATATTTACGGCGGCGGGCGGAGCGGCGGCGGTGTATACGCAGGCGGATCGTCCATACCCGGCCCCCCCACCATCTTGGGCGGCGGAATGGAAGATTTGGCAGGAGGGGCGCAAAATGATACGCACGCAAAATTGGCGCTTATTGGCTTGGACAAAATGAATGAAGGTGATTTTTCCGGCGCACAGGCGGATTTTATGCAATATCTGGAGTTAAACCCATCCGCCAATGATCGGGGCGATGTGCTGTTCTGGCTTGCCGAGACCTATTACGCAAAGTCCGGTTTTTCTCAGGCGGCGGAAAATTATATTGCGTCTATGCGGGCTGCACCCAAGGGGGATTATGCCCCCGAAGCAATGGTCAAATTGGCGGCAACAGCCCGTTCGCTCGGCAAAAAAACTATGGCCTGTCAAACCTTGGCCAGTTTCCCGACCCAATATCCTAAAGCCGTTCCGGCCGTGCGCGAAAAAGCCCGGATCGAGAAATTGCGCAGTGGTTGCTAGGCGGACAGATGTTGGAGCAAAGGTTTTTGCAAAACTGGATGAATTAATCGGACAGGGTACAGACCCGTTAGTGGTCGCATTCTCTGGTGGCGGCGACAGTACGGCACTTCTATCACTTATTCTAAAATGGGGCAAGAGGCGTCCGGTATTTGCGTTGATTGTAGATCATGGCCTGCGGGGTGGTTCGCCAGACGAAGCAAAGTTGGCCCATCAGCGGGCTTTGACTATGGGTGCCAGTTTGTCTATGGGGATCAGTGCGAAAATCCTCACATGTCAGTGGGATAACGGTATTCCCAAAACAGGCATTCAGGAAAAGGCCCGCAAGGCCCGGTATCATATATTGGCCCAGGCATGTCAGAGCCTTGGTGCCAGCAAATTATTGCTAGGCCATAATATAGATGATCAGGCGGAAACCGTACTGATGCGCAAAAACGCCGGCAGTGGCTGGCGCGGGTTGGCAGGCATGTCCGAACGGGCGGCCTATCCTGTCTGGCCTATTGTATCCGACGTGAGAATTATCCGACCGCTCCTGTCCTGCACACGTGTAGAATTACGTGCATATAACGATGCGAACGACCTGGCATGGGTTGAGGACCCGTCCAATGAAAACCGCCAATTCACGCGCATCCGCGTTCGAGAACAGTTGGTACGGGAGGATAAGGCAAAACAAAACTTGCTCATCATAGCCAAAGCGGCCAGGGAAGTTCTTGAACAGGAGCGCGGTGAAATAAGTCAATTTATACAATTGTTTACGCGGATGTATGAATGGGGCGGGGTCGCAGTATTACCCGGTTTCAACAAAGCTCGCACCGGGCAAGTGGCGGAAGCTTTGAAATATATTGTCCCGGCCATATCTGGTCAGGAATATGCCCCCAATATTGAAAAGCGTATGCGGCTGGCGAAAAAATTAAGGCGGCACGATTTTGGTGGTGCGACCCTAGGCGGTGTGCGGTTTGTGCCGCGAAAAAATGATATATTATGTGTGCGAGACCCGGGTGCCGTGATCGGTCGTGCGCAAGTCAAAACATTACCAGATCTAAAACTGACTGCAAATACGCCGGGTATATGGGACGGGCGATTTAAGCTATTTTCGATGCAAGATACAGTAACTGTCACGCCTTTAGGGCAATGGAAACACATGTTGAAAGGTGAACGCCGAACCCTCCTGAATGCCTTTCCAAAAGCGGTACGTCCTACTTTACCCGTGTTTATCAGAAATGAGCGCATTACCCATATTCCATTTGTCGATTATCCGGCATCCACACATGGGTTTAGCGCTGTTTCGCTTGTGGGCCCCCGGCTTGCATCATTATTGAAGTGATTTGATTGAAAAACATTCCGATTGCCTCTTAACCTTTGGTTTTTCTGCCCTATATAGTATGCTTGAACATGTGCGCATTTTGACGGCGCGATTGTGAAGGAAATAATATTATGCAAATGCGCAATTTCGCCCTGTGGGCCATCATTATCACCATGTTTTTGATCATGATCACCGTGTCGCAAAACGCTATGAAGCCTGCGGTAAGCAATGAACTTACCACGTCGGAATTTGTAACGGCGGCAAAAACCGGACAACTTGCCGAAGTGCGGATTGATAGAAGCAAATCCACTGCTGCGGGCAAGTTGAAAGACGGTCAAGATTTCACAGCCGAGTTTTCTTTCTCTGAGTATTACCAGGAGAAATTTGAAGAGTGGAATGTACCCTATAACGAAAACCCGATCAAGCAGGGCAATGTTGTGGTCACACTTTTGGTCAATCTTTTGCCTTTTGTTTTGTTTATTGGCATTGCCATATGGTTCATGCGTTCCATGCAGGGCGGCGGTAAGGGCGGGGCTATGAGCTTCGGCAAATCGCGGGCGAAAATGCTCACCGAAGACCAAAGCAAAGTGACATTTGATGATGTGGCGGGCGTAGAAAATGCCAAAGAAGACTTGCAAGAAGTCATTGAATTTTTACAAGACCCGACCAAATTTCAACGCCTTGGCGCTAAAATCCCAACGGGTGCTTTGCTCATTGGCCCACCGGGAACCGGTAAGACTTTGTTGGCCAAGGCCGTAGCCGGGGAGGCAGGTGTACCGTTCTTCACCATTTCCGGATCGGATTTTGTCGAAATGTTTGTCGGTGTTGGTGCATCGCGGGTACGCGATATGTTCGAACAAGCTCGTAAGAACGCGCCTTGTATCATCTTTATTGACGAGATTGATGCGGTAGGTCGCCACCGTGGTGTCGGTACGTCCGGCGGGCACGAAGAACGCGAGCAGACCCTAAACCAGCTTTTGGTAGAAATGGACGGCTTTGACGGCCAAGAGGGCGTGATTATCATTGCCGCCACCAATCGGCCTGATGTCCTGGATAAAGCTCTCTTGCGTCCTGGTCGGTTTGACCGCCAGATCGAAGTACCATTGCCGGATATTATGGGGCGCGAAAAAATCCTCATGGTGCATATGAAAAAAGTCCCTATCGGAAAAGATGTGGACAGCAAATATATCGCACGCGGCACACCCGGTATGTCTGGTGCCGATTTAGCCAATCTGGTTAACGAAGCCGCATTGCTGGCGGCGCGGCGCAACAAGCGTAAAGTGACTATGCGCGAATTTGAAGATGCCCGCGATAAAGTCCTCATGGGGGCCGAGCGTCGCTCCCTGACCATGAGCGATGAAGAACGGGCCATGACGGCCTATCACGAAGCCGGGCACGCTATTGTCGGTCTGAATATGCCAGGCTCATTGCCAATTCATAAAGCGACGATTATTCCCCGTGGCCGTGCCCTTGGCATGGTACAATATTTACCGGAACGTGACCAGATTTCCCAAACGCGCGAGGAAATGATTGCCCGCATGGCCATGGCTATGGGCGGGCGCGCCGCTGAGGAAATTAAGTTTGGTTATGACAAAGTGACCTCTGGCGCATCTTCTGATATTGAACATGTGACGCGCATTGCCCGTGCTATGGTGACGGAGTGGGGGCTTTCAGATGCCGTCGGGCCAATCGCCTATAAAAATACCGATGTGGACAGCTTCATGCCCGGTATCGGGCGCGGTTCTGCCATTTCACCTGAAACGGCCCGCCTGATCGAAGACGAGATTAAACGATTTGTCACCGATGCCCATACAACGGCAACGGCTGTATTGAAGAAAAAGAAAAAAGACTGGTACAGGCTGTCCGAGGCCTTGCTTGAATATGAAACCCTGTCAGGCGACGAGATCAAAAACCTGATCAGCGACAATATCAAACCTAAACGTCCGGATTTTGACAATGATGATGGCAAACCGGGGCTCACTGCGATACCCACGACCAAGCCGAACCCAAAACCAAAACCATTAGGTGACAAGCCGCAGCCGGAGAGTTGAGGGCGGGCGTTTTGGCTATATGTGTTTCACCACTAAGTCCGTTACCCCTCACCTTGTTCCTCTCCCAAAAGGAGAGGAGACGTTGTCTCGACTATTTTCATATTTTCAAATGAGTGAGGTGGGTTCGGTAAACTTAACTTCTCCTTTTGGGGGAGACACACGACAGCGTGGTGAGGGGTAACGGGTAATCAATATGATAAATGCTATCCCTAAAATCATGGGCATATTAAACGTCACACCAGACAGTTTTTCCGATGGTGGGCGGTATAACAGGGTTGAGATTGCAGTAAAACGGGCCTTTGAAATGGTGGCTGAGGGCGCAGATATTATCGATATAGGCGGTGAAAGCACCAGGCCGGGGGCGGAAATAATCGGGCAAGCGCAAGAATTATTGCGGGTTATTCCGGTGATTGAAGGACTTAAAGGCATTGATGCCGAGATATCCATTGATACGCGCAGACCGGATGTAGCCCGTGCAAGCGTGGCGGCGGGGGCCAGTATTTGGAATGATGTCACAGCGCTGGATTTTGATGCGCACTCACTATCGGTAGCCGGGGAACTGGGCTGCAAAACCATCCTCATGCATATGCGCGGCAATCCTGAAACCATGCAGTTAGCGCCGCAATATGAAAATGTGGTGGCTGAGGTTATTGCCTATTTGAAAGAGCGGGTGGATGTTGCGGTCAAAGCCGGGGTTGAATTTGAAAATATTATCATTGATCCAGGTATCGGCTTTGGCAAACGACTGGAAGACAATCTCGACTTGCTCCAGAATCTCGACGAATTTCACAAGCTCGGATGCCCTATATTACTGGGCGCGTCACGTAAAAGCTTCATTGGCAAGATTGACGGCAGTACGGTCGATAACCGTCTTGGCGGCTCTATAGCCAGCGCACTGTGGGGCGCTAGCATGGGCGCTTCCATAGTGCGCGTCCATGATGTAAAAGAGACTGTGCAGGCGCTCAGGGTTTGGCGGGCGATAGGGGAGTGTGACAATGGCAAGTGAAAAATCAAAATACACGCGAAAACATGAAATGTTGCTTTCATATAATGAGAAGCGCAAAACGATTTTCGTACCGTTCGTTTTGTTGCTATTTGGCGGATTTTTGGGACTACACAGATTTTTTTTAGGCCACATCAAGACTGGAATTGCTATCCCTGTTATCGTTGCTGTTTTCTTGTTTCTTATAACAGGCTTTACGAGTAGTGGCTTACGGATCGGGTTTCCGTCAGCCTATGGTCTATTCATAGTGATTGAATACTTTAATATTTCGCGCATAATTGACAATAGAAATGCGCAAATGCGCCGAGAATTAGCCAAGGAATATAGGTTGTGACAATAACCCCCCGCGTCCTCATCGTCGCTGGTTCTGACAGCTCCGGCGGGGCTGGGATACAGGCTGATATAAAAACCTGTGCGGCGTTTGGGGTTTATTCTGCTACGGCGATTACGGCGGTTACGGCGCAAAATACGGTTGGGGTGCAGCAGGTTGAGGCGGTTACACCGGATATGGTCGCGGCGCAAATGCGCTCGGTTCTTTCGGATATTGGCGCGGATGTGATCAAGATTGGTATGTTGGCGAATGTGGAAATTATTGAGGCTGTAGCGGATGTAATTGCCAGTGAAGCTGAGGACATTACGGTTGTTCTTGACCCGGTTATGGTGGCGACCAGCGGCGATAAATTACTTGAAGATACAGCCGTCAACGCCTTGAAAAACTTACTTTTACCTATAGCTGATGTGATAACTCCCAACGTTGATGAAGCCGAAATTCTGACCGGAATTAGACCCGTTGACGTTGACGGGTTGATAAAAGCAGGGATGCGTCTTTTGGATATGGGGGCTTACGCCGCGCTGATGAAAGGCGGGCATTTAGAGGCGAAAAATATCACCGATGTTCTGGTCACACCGGACGGCAATCATATTATGAGTGCGCCGCGCCTTTATTCCAAACACACCCACGGCACTGGATGTACTCTGGCCAGCGCAGTAGCGTCTTTGTTGTCCCAAGGCGCACCTTTGGAGATCGCCGTGCGCGAAGCCCGCGAATTTGTGTTTGGGGCCATCCGCACCGCTCCGAAACTGGGTCAGGGCCACGGCCCGCTTAATCATGGTTTGGGTAATGGTGAGCCGCAAATCGGTACACCAGAAAACCCGTTCAACATTTTAAAAGGTTTAAGCTAGAGCGCTCTAGCCAGTATCATTGTTGCTTTTGGCGATGAGAAGTCCGATAAAAATCACTAACATGGCGCCAACAAGCCGCCAGGAAAACACTTCATCCAGATAGACGATACCTGCGATGATTGAGGCTACTGGTATGAGATATGCCAATTTGGAAACAAAACTTGGCCCGCTGATTTGTATAAGACGCAGATATAAAATCTGTGCAATTGCAGTGGCTCCGAGGGCCAAAAACAAAAGCGCAATCAGAGCAGAGCGGGGCGGCATAGTTTGGGGCAACCCGGTGCCAAAAGCATAGATTACGGACACAATTGCAGCGGATATCACCATGATAGCCGCCCCGAGACTGGGGGCAATCTCGGGCGCTCTCTTGGCGATTATGGTCAAGCTTGCATAGCACAGGGCCGTCAGCAAAATCAGACCCTGGGATTGCCAATCCTGGATCATTTCCCATTTGAACGGAACCGGTAGGAATAAATATACAATGCCAGCAAAGCCGATAAAAAATCCAAGTGTTTTACGTGCTGTCAGGTTTTCGCCTTTTACGAAAAAATGGGCTAGCACTATCGTGATCAAGGGCATGACGCCAACAAGAATAGCGGTCAAACCACTATCCACTTTGATCTGGCCGTGGGCAGACAAATAAAACGGCAAGGCCATGCCGACAAAACCCATAATTCCGTACCATCGCCAGGTTTTATCGCCAAGGGCAGGAAACCTGTGGCCTCGCCAAAGGGCGTACAGGATCAGCACAATGGCGGCAATGGTGGTGCGCACGGCAACCATCCAGGCAGGCGGTATGCTATCGACAATAAACCCGACAAGCGTGTAGGCCGTACCCCAAATCAATATAACGACTAGACATGCGCCGTAGAACAAAGCTTTGTTATGAGCCATTCGGCACCTGCTCATTTGGCGTAGGTGTTCCGAACTGGGCAATGGCAAGGCCTGTGATTATGATCAATAAAGCTACTGTGTAACGGGCCTGAAAGCCTTCGCCCAGGAACACCATGCCCGAAATGATCGCGACTACGGGTACGATATAATTGATTTTGGCAATCAGGCTCGGGCCTGAAAGTTGCAAAAGGCGTAGATAAAGCAGATTACCCAAGAACGTAGCCCCAATGGTTAGGGCGACCAGAGCCGCAAGGATTTTTACCGGCGGTACGGTGCGCGGTATTTCTGCGCCTGCGAATATGAGGGCACATATGATGGCGCTGAGCGCACCGCCGAGCAGCATGATGGCCGCTCCGACGCTGGCGGGTTTCTCGGGTGCGCGCTTGCCCAGGATGGATGTGGCGGCATAGCCAAAGGCCGCCAATATAATCAAAATTTGTGCTTGCCAGTTCTCCACCAAGGCCCAACTTAATTCATTGGGTAAGAACAGCACACACACACCGATAAACCCTACGCCAAACCCAAGCAGCTTAAACCTGGTCAGTGGTTCAGAGCGGACGAAAAAATGCGCCAATACCACGGTGAATAACGGCGTTACGCCGATCAATATAGAAATCAGCCCGCTGTCAACACCCGCATTATAGCCTCTGGCTATCAAATAAAACGGGATGGTCATGCCAATGAAGCCCATAGTCCCGTAAAACAGCCAGCTTTTGTCCGTCAAAGCGGGAAATTTATGTCCGCGCACATAAATGAAAATCACCATAAACAAAGCCGCAAACACCATGCGGACTGTCACCTGCCAGGCTTCGCTAACCGATGCCGGGTCAATAGTGCCAACCAGTGTGTATTCCGTACCCCACAAGAGTAGGGTGACGGCAATGAGAAATGCTAATGGCAGATGTGTTGTTTTACGCATCCGGTTTTTTATCCCCGGCCCTTTTCTTGTCGTCGGCCTTGGCGATTAAAAGCCCGGTGATGATAATCATCATGGCAGCAATTGCTCGCCAGCTAAAAGCTTCGCGCAAGAATATCATACCAAAGACAAGGGCAAAGACCGGCACCAGATAATTGATTTTGCCGATCATGCTGGGGCCAGACATTTTTATGACTTTCAAGTATAAAATATCCGACAAACCCGTGTAAAAAATAGACAATGCGAACAAGGCAATAATGACGCCTCCGGGGAAGCTACCATCTGGAACGCCCGAAAAAAGTGCAAGCAACAATGCGATCACGGTGGCCGTAATCAGCATGATGGCCGCGCCGACACTGGCCGGGGTATCCGGTGCGCGCTTGGCAACGATCGAGGCCAGTGCGTATGAGAGAGCAACGCCGAGGAGAAAAGCTTGCCCGCGCCATTCCCTGACAAGTTCCCAGTTTAAATTTTCAGGCAAAAACAAAAATACAACGCCTACAAACCCAATGAGAAACCCGATGGATTTTCGCCACGACAATGGCTCAGACTTGACCAGAAAATGAGCCAGAATAATAGTCATTAACGGCATGCCGCCATTTATCAATATGGACGCCAATCCGCTCTCGACGGTCTTTTGCCCTTGGGCCTGTAGGAAAAACGGAGCCGTCATGCCCAAAAAGCCCATCAGCCCATACCAAAGCCAGCGGGCATCCCCCAGAGGCGGAAGTTTCAGGCCGCGCCCATAGACAAATATGGTAATGGCCAGTGCCGGCAGGAGTACGCGGGCCAGGGGTATCCATGCGGGCGGAAATCCGTGCCCGACCGTATAGCCCATCAAAGGGTATCCCGTGCTCCAAATCAACACAACCAGGGTAACGATTGCGTAAAGTCTGAGGTTTTTTCTCTTCGGGTTTTTGTTTTCAGCCATATGCCTAGCTATTGAAAGAGGCCGGGCATTGCAAGACATTATCTTTTTAGTCTCCCTTATATCTAGGTTTAATTTTGGTTATTTCCGGTTAAGCATAATGCCCGCAATGCTTTGATATACCGGGCGGAATTATAGTATATTGTTAACAGGTCCTGAGCCTAGTGAATGGGGTGCTGATTGACAGGAATGACATATGCATACGCCCAATACAAAATGGCTCGATAGCTTGCGCCATTATACGGTCAAATACACGCCGGATTTAACCGCCGCGCAAATTATATATAAAATCGCACGCGGCTCCCCGGCTGAAGCCCTTGGCTTGTCGCCAGGTGATGCCCTGCTGAGTGTGAACGGTGTGGCCGCAGCCGGGCTGGATATTGATGATATTTTGCTCAAAGCCAGTATTGTCATATATAGAGTTTACAGCCCTTCACATAAAACCATAGCGGATATAAGAATGAGCTGTATCCCGCTGGGTGTACGTTTTTTGGCGTCAGCAACCGCAATACTTGCTCATGCTCGCAGGCATGGTTATGACGGCCCGTCGGGTTTTTATGCCCTGTGGGAGCAGGAGGATTATGACAATATATTGATGTTGTCACGTATTGTGGCCTCAAAAACCCCTGTCGGTTTGCTTTGCGTATTGCTCGGAGCAAGCAAGTCAGAGCCAATTGCCAAATTCATGAAAGCGGTTTGCGAGTATGAGCGCAAAAGCAATATTGCAGCTTCGGACGACATCAGAAAATTTGTCGAACAACATGCAAAAGATTATGCCGGGGATGTGCAGGCTTTGGGGTATTACTATTTAGCCCGCCTGGCCAGAGACGATGCGGATTTGCTCTATTATCAGGAATATATGCGCCAGGCCTATGAACTCAACCCAGCCTCGGAGCGGATATTGCGGGGCGCGCATCTGGCCAAAATCAATGTAAATAAAAGCCATCCCATGTTGGGTCGCATGTTGCCGTTACATTATAAATTCAAGCTTCTAAACACCAAAGGCAAAGTGCAATCCGAGATAGATCTGCCCGCATTGATTTCCCATCTACGCGAAGCTCAGGTCATTCCTATATGCTTTATGGCCAACTGCAGGGCTAATCTTGCCTATAACCAGGCAATAAAGACCTATCGCACCATGCATGATTGCATCGGGAACAGTCTGGCGCCAATGGTGGTTATCACAAATATGACAAAGCAAAAATCTGATCTGTCTCTTTGGTATAAACAAGAACGGCTTGCTTTGAAAAATGGTTTGCCCATCACAGTTTTGTCTGAACGAGACGGTAATTTTATCTCCGATCTGGAGCTAAAAGGTGCGCCCGTTTTTTGGGCGGTCAATCAAACCGGCCGTGTTGTCTGGACGGACGGCCTGTCAGATGCCTATGATTACTGGAGCCTTTTGTACGCTATAAACGGCAGTACCGGTGCGCAGAATATTCATACATCTGGCACCGGTACATTTGGATAATAAATTGAACTAAAAACCGGACGAAATGCCGACACCAAACCAGGCGCTAGATTTGCCTGGGGAAGAAACTGTTGCGAGATTGGCAGGGTCAAAATTCGTATCAAGGAAAGTGTTTAGGGAACTCAATGCGCCGTTGATACCAATATAGACGGATGTATTGTCAGCCAACCCATAGGATAAAGCTCCGGACAGCGATCCGTATTGGTAATCACCAGCGCCGTTAACGGTCACAAGCCCGGCGGCGGCACCAACATCAAAGCTGGTTTTTTCGCCGAGCGGGAATGAATGCTCTGCACCGCCTTCCAGAGTGAAGGCTTTCAGGTTGAGATCATAAAAGGCCGTAATGCTAGGGGTGAGGGGGGCGTCAAATCCAAGACCACCATAAATTTCCACCGTGCCCGCATCATTGGAACCTATGTCAAACAATCCTCCTGATTGTGGGTAATGATACAGGGTTGCTCCAATATTGCCCGAAATTTTCTCACCGAGGTCAAAGCCGTAGCCCACATAAAAATCAATTTCATCAGCAAAGACATTGCTTTCTTCACCGCTGGCCACGGATGCCCAAACTCCGGCGGTGAAATTGCCAACCGAGATTTCTGCACCAGGTTGAAATGCGCTCCCGGCTAATGTCACGCCGCGAAACACATATTCCGAGACATAATCAACGCTAACGCTAATGCTGATATTTCTGTCATCGTCTGCCGCCAAAGCATAGGTGGAACAGCCAAGTATAAGCAGCGGTAGGGCTAAGGGAGCCAAGGCTAGTTTTAGTATAAGTTTTTTCATCGTATTTTCCTATTTAATAAAGGTTTGAATAAAAGGGTTAAGAAACAAATTCAGGATAAGCGGCGACACCAAGCTCGCCTTGGTCAAGGCCCATATGCTCTTCTTCAGGTGAGACACGGATGCCAATACTGGCTTTTAGGGCCAGCCATAGAATTATGCTGACGGTGAAAACAAACGCACCGATAGCCACGACACCGATCAGTTGCGGCAGGAATTTAACCTCCGGGTTGGTGAACGCCACGGCAAGTGTGCCGAATATACCAGCGACCAAGTGAACCGGAATAGCCCCGACAACATCGTCGATTTTAAACTTGTCCAATAGGGGAACGCTCAACATGGCCAAGAGTGAACCAAGACCGCCGACCAACATGGCGACAGGGACGCTGGGGGTTAAAGGCTCTGCCGTGATGGCGACCAAACCAGCCAGCGCGCCGTTCAGTGCCATGGTTAAATCGATCTTTTTATAGCGCAATTGTGTGTAAAAAACCGCGACCACAACCCCGGCGCAAGCCGCCATATTGGTGTTGACAAAAATCGTCGATACATCCGTCACATCGCTAATTGTGCCCATAGCCAATTGTGACGCGCCGTTAAAACCGAACCAGCCAAGCCACAGGATAAACACGCCCAGGGTCGCAAGCGGCATGTTGGAACCTGGGATCGGGTTGATCTGGCCGCCAGCCCCGTATTTTCCGGCCCGTGCGCCCAGGATGATAGCGCCTGCAAGTGCTGCCCAGCCGCCCGTAGAGTGGACGAGTGTGGAGCCTGCAAAATCCGAGAAGCCTTTGGCATCAAGCCAGCCTGCACCCCATTCCCATGAGCCAACGACAGGATAGATAAACCCGGTCAACAGGGCCGTGAACAGCAAGAACGGCCAAAACTTAATTCGTTCGGCCAGAGTGCCCGAGACGATAGAGGCCGTGGTGGCGCAAAATACCATTTGGAAAAACCAGTCCGAGTGGTCTGAATAGCCGGTTCCCGTATCTGGCGCACCAAAGCTCATGATTTTAGGCACGCCAATAAACCCGCCTTCGGTAATGCCGTACATTAACTGATAGCCAACTGCCCAAAACATAATCCCGGCAACAGCGTAAAGTGATATATTTTTCAAGCACTGCATGGAGACGTTTTTGGTGCGCACCAGTCCGGCCTCCAACATGGCAAATCCAGCCGCCATCCACATGACGAGGAAGCCGCCAATGAGAAAAAGCAAGGTGTTGAAAATATAAGCGGTTTGGGTGTTGCTGGCATCAAATTTAGCTACCAGCTCTGCCACATCAGCGGTTTGGGCATGGGCTGTCGGGGCTGCGAGCAGTAAGAGCGGCAGAAGTTTTAGGGATGTTTTAAAATATGACATTATGTATCTCCAGATAAATATGGTGGTGCTTGGTGGGCTAAAGAGCTGCTAAAGTGCAGATGCTCCGGTCTCGCCAGTGCGGATGCGCACGGCTTGTTCGATATCGTGAACGAAAATTTTGCCGTCACCGATCTTGCCCGTGTTGGCGACTTTAATAATGGCTTCCAGGACAGGCTCGACCTGATCTCCAGGCACCACCAGTTCGATCTTTAGCTTGGGCAGAAAATCGACGACATATTCCGCGCCCCGGTACATTTCCGTGTGACCTTTTTGGCGGCCAAAGCCCTTGGCCTCCAGCACGGTCATGCCGGTAATGCCGAGCGCTTGCAGAGCCTCTTTGACTTCATCAAGTTTGAACGGTTTGATAATGGCTTCAATTTTTTTCATGCTATCCTCCAGTTTTAGCTGGCTGATTGCTAATGGGTTGGATTTAGGAAAGTCGAGGCAGGTGTGAGGCTTTGCCGAAAAACCTGCATGAAACACGTAAGTTGCCTAAATTTTGACCGCATAATTACCTTGATGCACAAATTTTCATCACCTATTGAAAGCTATGGAGCCAAAAACCAAATTGAAAATATCGGCCAAAGAAGCAGGTCGCATCCGCCGCGCCGTGCAAAGCGTCCGCAAGATAGACGGCGGAAATGGCAACAGTTTGTTGGTAGAGCCGCGCCATGCCGGGGAGATATTAGAGTTGCTTAAAGACGAGCGGGTTTCAGGAGATGTCTACACATTGCCCCGCCCCTTTAGCATAGCCTCCATCACAGCCTGGATAGAAGACCACCAAGTTCAGGCGCGGGCCGGGGAAGGGCTTTTGCTCTACGGTCGGGACGATGACGGGGAGATCATGTCCATAACCGATTTCCAGTTCTGGCCCAAATGGTCAGCCTGTGAGTTTGGCGGTGTCATAGCCTATGCTCACCAAAACCAATCCCTGGGTACCAAAGGCATAACATTTATGTGCGACTTTGCCTTCACCACAATAGGCGTCCAACTCATAACCCTAACAACATCTCTCGACAACATTCGCTCCCAAAAAATCATAGAACATCTGGGGTTTAAACAAATGGGCGAGGTGGATAGCGTGCGCCCAGACGGGAGTGTGAGACGGTCGCTTTATTGGGAGAAGTTAAGGGCTTGAGCTAGGGCCTGTCTTAAATGTCCACAGGCCCTAGCTCACAGACATGTCAAATGTGATCAATCCAAACAGGGGCAGGGTCATGGCAATAAACAAAACAGAATGCCAAGTTATGCGAGAATTGTTCTTGTAGGCGGTGCCCTCCTTGTCATTCATGGCATTGACATGCATGACGGCGGGCACCAGGACAAATACCATCGGATAGCTCATAAGGGACAGCCACAAAGGTGCTTCGTCCCAAGCTTCCACGGCTGAACTGAATATAGCTGCAAATAACAGCATGATGCCGATGGGGATTGAAATTGCCCGGAACCATTTTAAGCCAGTTTTGTCTTCTTTGGTCATATGGTTGAACAATGCGAAACTCATAAATGGATAAAAAAGAGCGCGCATAAATGCCATTATTTGTTTCTCGCGCACATCTCTTACCCATTGCCAGTTTTTAAAAAACCAGAATGTTAAATAAATGCCCATACTAAGCGTTGTAAGTAGCAAGAATTTCCAGAGCGCCATTGGGTAAAACACGCCTTCGGCTCTCCAGTCTTCATCATATTTTGCGGCTTTGATAAGTCCGAAAATCATCAAGCCTAGATAAATTATGGCTCCCAATATTAAGGCCAAACCAATAAGGAGTTCTTGGGTGGCCTCTTTTTGTTTTGCCTCAACCGACAGATATTGGTTGCCGCTGGTGAATTTCACCCCCCATGCACCGTTGACTTTTTCGATGTCTTTCATAATTGCTTGTAAATTTTTTGTGCTTATGTGGTCTTTTTTCGAATGGTAAATATAGGTTTCGGTATAAATATTGTTTTTGTTGCTCTCTGTTTTTTTAAAGACGAAGCTGTCATTGTCAATTTCAAGACCACTGGTATCAAATGTCCAGCCCTTGGGTGTGATGAAGACCAGAGTATGGCGGAGGTTTTTGCGGTGTGTTAATGCCAAAGGCGCGGTACGCGGTGTCTTATTGACGCTTGGAAGAATTCCCGAAAGCGAGGTTGGATCAGCTTCGAAAGCCAGGTTGAAACCGGACTCTTCGTCCTCGTCTTGCACCCAGGGGTCAAGAAGTGTGTAGGTTTCCGTAACTTCGACCATTGCTTTTTCGGGGGTGGAGGAAATGAGAATTGGTTCTTTCACAGATACATTGGCATAAGATTTTTGGTAGTGTTCAAGATAGTTTTTGGAAATTGCATCAATGCCGTCATTGGACTGCCAGCGTAAAAACCGGTCTGCTGAATTGCCGTATAATTTCGTGACTACGGATAAATCTGTGGACTTGCTGGTTTCGCCAAAGCTAAATGTTTCGACCGTGTCTTGGCTATAGGTAAAGTTGTTTTTCTTGGTTACATCAATGATCCCGTCGCTTTTGGCGGCTATTTCTACGCCTTTACCGTAATAGGATTGTTCAAGTGCATCCAGGTCTCCAAATTGTTCGCCTTTTGTTGGGTCAAGGAACCAGTATTTTCCGTCCAGTTGAACACGGGTGATAACATGGTCGAATGCGCCAATATTGGGCAAGTATGCATCTATGCCCTGACGTTGATCGGTATGGACAAGTATCGAAGTTGCTTCGATATCCATTCGGTCTAGCATGGTCACCATCAGGCGGGCTTTGTCTTTACAGTCGCCGTAGCGCCGCGCATAGACTTTCGACGGATCGCGGGGAATATACCCGCCCTCGCCAATTTCAATGCCGAGATAGCGAACTTCGCGCTGCACGAATTTCAAAACCTCCGCAATCCGTTCCTCAGGCGTAGAATATGTGTTGGAAATTTTCCGGATTTCGGCGGTCAACTCAGGACTGATTTTTGGTGCGGGGCCGTAGAGATCAGGCTTCCACTGTCCGACATCAGCCCAGTCAGATCTGTCTGTGAGTTGAAAATACGAATAGCCTATGTGCCAGTTCGGGCGGTCATCATCAACGTCCAGCTTTGCTTGTTGATCAAATGCCCATTCAAAAATTTTGTTGCCTCTGCTGTGCAAAATTTTCGGTTCGGGTGCGCCCCTATAAAACCGGGTTTGGTATTCGCGGTCATCAGGCACACTGAGCCGCAAGAAATGCCGATCAATAGGAATGCCGTATTGCAATCTCAAAAAATATTCAACCGATCCTTTGAAATAATTATTCCGACCTGTAATCGTATACGCATATTCAATTATGTCGCCGACGCGGATATCTTCCAATACTGTCGAAGCTGTTACGGTGCCGTTATATATAAGCCGGTCGGCATCAGTTTCGACGCGGTATAGTTTGAATAAGTTTTTTGTCAGGCGGTTATCACTGACCCCGCCCCTTGTAATGATTAAATTGTGTATCTTCAGTTTTTGATAAGTCGGGTCAAAATTGATGGTGATCTGCGAAGCTGATTCTGCGCCCTTGGTATTGTTTATCCTGCGAGCTTCATGGGTGTAGACGCTCAAATCTTGTTGGCCAAAAATGATTTGTCGTGTGTAGAGCAGGTAAGGCGCATTGCCGTGTTTAACGTCTGCAAATCCGTCAGGATTGTAGGACTGCTGCACAACCCAGTTAGGCGTTTTTGTAACGGCATATGTCAAATTATCTGTTTTGGCAAATGCGGATACAGTGCCAACGGCTATAATGCCAAATAGCCAAACCAGTGTTATGATACGAATAGTTGCTGTTTTCATTATTATCCCCTAGCGGAAAACATATATATATGCCCACCATTTATGCAACATTAAATCTCCCTCTTGACCCTCCTGCAAGAATCTCCCATAAACCCCTCGGGTTGCGTCCTCCCACCAGGGCGTTGTTTTTTTCGGGTTACAAAAATTGCCCGTTTGGAGACTTTTATGACTATACAAAAACCGACGGCTAAACCCGTCGATGGACGATTTTCGCCTGGGCCTTCTCGTAAGCGGCCTGGCTGGACACCGGATTTTCTTAAA
>CAZCUM010000012.1:0-68654 GCA_964502015.1 uncultured Robiginitomaculum sp.
AGATCCGCGAGGGACGCGGGGTTGGCCCCGACAAAGACCATATCCATTTGCATCTTGACCATCTGGATCCGGATATTTTAGCCGAACGCCTGCCGGGTATTTCCGAAAGTGCCAAAGTTTTCTCAGGCGTCGATGTTACCAAAGAACCGATACCCGTACTGCCAACTTGTCATTATAATATGGGCGGTATCCCGACCAATTTTCACGGCGAAGTCGTGACCAAAAAAGGCAAAAACCCGGACAGTGTTGTCCCCGGCCTGATGGCAGTGGGTGAAGCGGCTTGTGTCTCCGTCCACGGCGGTAACCGTCTCGGCTCCAACTCACTGATTGATTTGGTTGTCTTTGGCCGCGCCGCCGGCCTTCGGTGTGGTGAGCTACTGGATGCCAGCGAAGGCCAGGCTGAACTGGCTCAGGACGCCGGGGCTGAGAGCTTTGCAAGACTGGAGCATTTCCGCAATGCAGACGGTAATTCCAGCACCGCAAAAATCCGCCTTGAGATGCAAAAAACCATGCAGGTTCACTGCGCCGTATTTCGGACAGACGAAAGCCTGGCGGCGGGTGTGGCGAAAATGGCGGATGTCTATGCATCCATGAAAGATATAGGCGTGTCCGACCGCTCAATGGTATGGAACACTGATTTGGTCGAAACCCTGGAGCTGGATAATCTCATGGGCAATGCCTTGGCCACTATGGCAGCAGCAGCCAACCGCAAAGAAAGTCGCGGCGCCCACGCAACCGAAGACCACCCGGAGCGAGACGACAAAACCTGGATGAAGCACACGCTGGCATGGGTGGATAACGGCAAGGTAAAACTGGGAGATCGCCCCGTGCATACTTACACACTGAGCGGCGATATAGACTATATAAAACCGGCGAAACGGGTTTATTGATTTCCTTCCCCGCTCGATGAAGCAGTGGGCGCTTCTTAGCGCTCCATAAGGGATTAGCGCTTCATGGGAGGAAGAAAAAACTTAATCCCCGTCCCCCATATGGATAACCGGGGCGAAGCCGCCGCCTCTGGTTCGAAAATTTGTGGTTTGGCCTTGATAGACGCGGGCCGCCATAGCAAAGGCTTCACCTGCATAGGTATAAATCCGCAGATCAAATTTCAGGCGCACAGGGCCGTCCTTGAGCTTGACCAGACGCACGGGCGGGGGCACAAACTCTTGGGCCACATGGCTGCCGCCCGAAATTCGAGCCCAGACTTTTTTGGTGATTTTACTGCCCCGATACGCCGCCTTTGAACCATAGCCGTCTTTGGGTTTGAAGAAATATTTTTTGCGCACCGCCCAGAGTTCGTCGGCATTTTCAGGCGTTAGCGTTCGGGTTTTCGGAACGCCTGCAAGTGCGGTTCTGTGTACCGGTGCTAGCCCCCACTCGGACAGTTTATCATCATCACCAAACAAAATCAGGTTACGCTTATCGGCATATAAAGCATGATGTACCGGCGCAGGTGACAGCACAACATCTCCTGCGGCGTAGGCTTTGCCTATGGATTTGTTTCGTGTTTCGCTCAGAGAAAAATCCGTGAGGCGATTGTAGACAATATCAATTTTTAGATCACCCGCATACAAACCGCCAGACTTATATGTAAGGTCAGACGGGTCTGCAATAACGGTTTTTATACCTTTGTTTTCAAGCAATTCTTTGGCCATAAGCAGTTCAGGATACAGATATTGATCTTGTGGTTTTTCGTCCACGATTGCCACAGTTTTAAGCGCAGATATACGGCCAGAGGCGGCCCATTCACGCCTAAACATGTCTATCATAAATCCGTCCATACCGTCCGGGCTGACTACGGCATTATAAATCTGGCTGTTATAGCAACACGAAATATCCGGGCCGACGGCCCGTAAAAGATTGCTGACCAAAAAAGCGCCGCCTGCATTGGTATTGACCTCGATCAGTTTCGGACCGCCCGGGGAAAGATGAAAGTCATAGCCCATAAACAAACCATTTGCGCCCATTTTTTCGGCAGTTTTTATATCCAAGCCAGCACGGGTAAACACCTCGTTTTTGTAGCCCTCCAATTTCGCCAAAGCCTCGACAGCGGCAATGATCGCGAGCATGGATTTTGCATCTTCGTTGGCGACAAATACGGGTGTCTTGGCAAATAAATGCTCACGGGATTTTAAAAGCTCAAACGCTTTCGCTGGCACCCCGTCGTCCAATTTACGGTCAATAACCTCCCGCGCCAAAGGCAGACAGTCACAAGCAGAGTTAATTTGCGCAATAGAATTCATGGGCCGTCCTTGTCGAAACCTAATATTCCCAACCCGCATAGCTTTTCGCCAGCCTGCGCATCAGGCTGGGCCAGACCAGATTATCGCCCATGCCCGGCATAAAGGCACCGCTACCTTGAGCATGGACGCGGGCAGACAGCGCATCGTCGCATTCTTGTAGGTTTTTGTTCCCTGCCGCCTGGGCTAATATCTGGGTTTTGCAGGCTTGTTCGAGAAAATACATGCGCAGGAAGGCTAGAGCGCAATTAGCGCCAACGACCAAAGTACCGTGATTGCGCAACATCAGGAAATTATGCGTCCCCATATCGGCAACGATGCGTTCGCGCTCGTCCAACTCCAGCGCAATGCCTTCATAATCATGATAGGCCAAATCATCATGGACGACCATGGAAAACTGGGTGTATTTGCGCAAGCCTTTTTTTTGTACCGATACCGCAACCCCGTAAGGCGAATGTACATGCATAACGCAGCCTGCGTCGTCCCGCGCTGCATGGACGGCGGAATGGATGGTGAACCCCGCCGGGTTGATGAAATAGGAGCTGCCCCCGATAATATTACCCTCGAGGTCAATTTTAACCAAGGATGACGCCGTCATTTCATCGAACAAAACCCCGTAAGGATTGATCAAAAACCGCGCCTCCATTTCTCCGTCTTTATTGGTTTCGTCCGGGAGCCGGGCCGAAATATGGGTAAATACCAAATCCGTCCACCCGTAGAGGGCACACAAACGGTAAAGCGCCGCTAACTCAACCCGTAATTTCCACTCAATATCTGAAACCTTGCCCTCAAGCCGATCAACTTTGGTCGGGTCGGCTATATCAAACCCGGCGCTAACGCCCATTACTTGGTGCATGGCCTGTGTCATATTTTCCTCCATCAGGATTATCGTCGTTTCTTGAAGTATAATGGCATGAAGACGGCTACAAATAAAGCAAATCCGGCCATCCAAGCAAGGCCAGCAAGGTTGACCATGATCTGTGCGTGCCAAAAACCCGCCGCTAACCGCAAAAGCACCGCCGCACCGATTAGTAAATATACCAAGCTTAAAGCCCGACCGGCCCGCATTGGCAGGCCAGAATGGCCAAAGCTGGCCCGGCTCATCATGGCGGCAATCATAAGACCGACCGCACCAATGCTGAGCCCGTGTACGGCGTCTGCACCTAATAATCCGTCCCATAAAATTGACAGGCCTAAAATCCCAAGCCCAAGCGCCAGCCAGGCATAGGCCACATGCAAGACCACAATGATAGCCTGGCCCGTAACCTGCAAACCCTGCCAGCGCGATAACCTAACCCCGTGACCCACCCCGGCCAATAACAACAAAACTCCGGTGGTTTTATGTTCAGGCAAAAACACCCAGATCAATAATGCCAAAGCAGAAAACAGCATGACCAATTTATCTATCTTGCCGCCCGGCTTGGCGGGCATTTTAGGCGGCTCAGTATGAGCAAGGTTTTGCCGCGCCAACAAATTGCGCGTGAAGCTCGGTATGACCCGGCCACCAATCAGCCCCAATAAGCTCACCAATACGGCCAACCCGAAGCGCCAGCCATGTCCGTCTTGAGCGACGATCTCCAACCGTTCCAGATGTGTCCATAAATTGGCCAGGGCTATAAAAGTTATCATCCCGACCACGACCAAATTACGCTTGTTGCGCCCGCCGATAATTTCGCGGGCGACAACAGCCGCAAGCACAAATAAAAACAATATATCCACCAGCATCAAAACCGGATGGCCTGACAACATTGCAAGTCGTCCAGCCAGCCATAACAAAGCCAAGCTGCCCAAAGGCCAACCACGCACGGGCAACCGCCCCGTCCAGTTTGGTATCGCCGTTAGAATAAACCCGCCGAGCGCGGCGGACGCAAAGCCGAAAATCATTTCGTGGATATGCCAGTCGCGGCCTGAAATAACTTCGGGGGCAGATACAAGACCGTTATATTGCGCCAACCAATAAGCTATGGCGATAACTGCCCAAACACTAGCCCCCAAAAAGAACGGCCGAAATGCGCCGCTAAAGAAGGCCGGGCCAGCGTATTCCCGCCGTGCCAATATGGAGGCGGGCGGGGCTGGCTCTGGTGGTTTGTTTTGTGCCATACTCACTTATAGTGTACCCACCGGAAAAATAAAATGGCCAATTGTCGCAACTTGACTATGGCGTTCCAAATTCCCATGTTCTGCACAACAGGAGACACAGACTATGAACCATGATTATGCAGATGCCAGCAAATGGCGCGGCACGACTATTTTGACCGTGCGCAAAGGCGGCAAAGTCGTCGTTATTGGCGACGGACAGGTCAGCGCTGGCAATACGGTGATGAAATCCACTGCCCGCAAGGTGCGCAGGATTGTTAATGGCAATGTGATTATTGGCTTTGCAGGCGCTACCGCTGATGCGTTCGCCTTGATGGAGCGACTTGAAGCCAAGCTGGAGCAATACCCGACCCAGTTGGCCCGCGCTTGTGTAGAGCTTGCCAAAGACTGGCGTACCGACAAGGTTCTGCGCCAACTCCAGGCCATGATGATTGTCGCCGACAAGAAAGAAACATTTGTGCTAACGGGTAATGGTGATGTGGTGGAGCCGGACGGGGGGATCACCGCAATCGGAAGCGGCGGGAACTACGCCCTCGCCGCCGCCCTCGCCCTCGACGATTACGAAAAAGACGCAGAAAAACTAGCCCGTAAAGCCATGAGAATAGCCGCAGATATTTGCGTGTTTACCAATGACAAATTTATCATAGAGACATTGGACGAAGGATAGGTATAGCCCGTCACATTGTCGCACTTGCACAAAATTTCATCACACCCATATAGAGGCCAAAGGTAATTAGCCTAATTTTGGAGATGAAATGAACATTGAAAATTATACCAACCGGGCCAAAGCGGTTGTGCAAGCAGCGCAAAACATGGCCCTTGAGCATTCGCACCAACAAATTTCCCAAGCCCATATATTGTCGGCTTTGCTGGACGAAGACGCCGGATTAACAGGCAATCTAGTGCGCACGTCCGGTGCTGATTTTGGCAGGCTCGCATCCGGCACACGGGATTTACTCGGTAAAATTCCCGTGGTCGAAGGCGCTGGCGTTGGCAATCTGACCTTGAGCCGAGAGGCTGGAAAAACATTTGCATTTGCTGAAACGGCAGCCAAAAAAGCTGGCGATAAATATGTCACCGTCGAAGGGCTGTTTCTGGCTCTGATCTTAAGCGCCGATAAAGATATGAAAGCCTTGCTGGAAAATACGGGTGTAGACCCGTCGCGCATTGCTGCAGCTATCAAAAACCTGCGCGGAGATACCCCTGTGGATAGCGAAAGCGCCGAAGATGCCTATGAGGCTCTGTCCAAATATACCCGCGACCTTACCGCTGCCGCTCGCGACGGTAAAATGGATCCCGTGATTGGCCGCGACGAGGAAATTCGCCGCGTGGTGCAGGTGCTTTCACGCCGTTCCAAAAACAATCCACTGTTAATCGGCGAAGCCGGTGTTGGTAAAACCGCCATCGCCGAAGGTCTGGCCTTGCGTATTGTCAACGGCGATGTTCCCGAAAGCCTCAAGGGCAAAGATTTATTGTCACTGGATTTGGGGGCTTTGATTGCCGGGGCCAAATACCGGGGTGAATTTGAAGAGCGGCTCAAGGCCGTATTGAAGGAAATCGAAAATGCCGACGGTAAAATCGTGCTGTTCATCGACGAAATTCATATGCTGGTCGGGGCGGGCAAGACAGACGGGGCTATGGACGCGGCCAATCTGCTCAAACCAGCATTGGCACGAGGCGAACTGCACTGTATCGGTGCGACGACTTTGGACGAATACCGCAAGCATTTGGAAAAAGACGCGGCATTGGCCCGGCGTTTCCTGACCATATTTATCGAAGAGCCGAGTGTCGAGGACACGGTCTCGATCCTGCGCGGTATCAAAGATAAATACGAAATGCATCACGGCATCAGAATTTCCGATAGCGCTATCGTTGCCGCTGCCAATTTATCGCACCGCTATATCACCGACAGATTTTTACCTGACAAAGCCATTGATCTTATGGACGAAGCGGCTTCGAGGCTTAGAATGCAAGTAGACAGCAAGCCGGAAGAGCTGGACGAAATTGACCGCAAATTGGTACGTGCGCGTATCGAGGCGGAAGCACTTAAAGCGGAGAAAGACAAAGCTTCCAAAGAGCGCTTGGAGAAACGCCTCGAAGAAATCACCGAGCTTGAACAGCAAAGCAAAGAGCTAACCGCGCGCTGGCAAGCGGAAAAAGCCAAACTGGCTGGAGCTACCGAGCTGAAAGAAAAACTCGATCAAGCGCGTATCCATCTGGCCGATGCGGTCAGGCGCGGTGATTACGAAGCTGCCGGACGCTTACAGCATGTGGAAATCCCCAGGTTTGAAGCGCAACTGGAATTGGCCGAAGCTGCAGACGACGACGGTACGTCTCTGGAAGCAGATGTGGTGGGTGCCGACATGATAGCCTCCGTGGTATCGCGCTGGACTGGTATTCCGGTGGAGAAAATGCTGGAAGGCGAACGGGATAAATTACTGGCCATGGAAGGGGTATTGGCCCAGCGCGTGGTCGGGCAAGCTCAGGCCGTAGCCGCAGTTTCGGATGCGGTACGCCGTGCGCGGGCGGGCCTGAAAGACCCGGCCAGACCCATAGGTTCGTTCATGTTTTTAGGGCCAACGGGTGTAGGCAAGACCGAACTGACCAAGGCGCTGGCTGAATTTATGTTCGATGATGACCAGGCCATCACCCGCATTGATATGTCCGAATATATGGAGAAACATTCCGTATCGCGCTTGATCGGTGCGCCGCCCGGATATGTGGGTTATGACGAGGGCGGCATGCTGACTGAATCCGTGCGTAGGCGCCCCTATCAAGTGGTGCTGTTCGACGAGATCGAAAAAGCCCACCCGGATGTGTTCAATGTGCTTTTGCAAGTGCTGGACGATGGCCGTCTCACGGACGGGCAAGGCCGCACGGTGGATTTCAAGAACTGCGTCATCATCATGACCAGCAATATTGGCGCGGAGTTTCTGGTAGCACTCGGCGACGACGAAAATGTCGAAGCCGCCAGGGGGCAGGTTATGGCTATGCTGCAAGCCAAATTCCGGCCGGAGTTTCTCAACCGTCTCGACGAAATTCTATTGTTCGAGCGGCTCAAGCCTGAACATATGGGCGCCATTGTCGATATTCAGATCAAACGTCTGATGGGTTGGCTCAAAGACCGCCAGATCACCATAGAGCTAAAAACATCCGCCCGCACCTGGCTGGCCGAAAAAGGCTATGACCCGGCTTTTGGGGCAAGACCGCTAAAACGCGTCATCCAAAAATCCCTGCAAGACGAACTGGCGCGTCAGGTATTGGCTGGGAAAATAAACGACGGCAACCATGTGGTTGTCAGTGCTGGCAAGGAGAGTTTGGTACTTAAAATCGAAACCTAAATGGAGATTATCATGATCAAGATCGAAAAATTAGAAACCAAAAATATTGTCCGGGTCTCCCCGCTCGGCAAGTTAGAAAAATCTGATTTCAAGCGGCTAAACACGTTTATCGACGCCTACATCAATAAACATGACCGCGTTCCATCCATAATAATTCATGCAGATATATTTCCAAGCTGGAAGAAATTTAGCGCCTTTTTGGCCCATATCAAATTTGTCAAAAATGCGCAAAGCTTTGTACCTAAGGTTGCGATTGTTAGCGACAAGATATCGGTGAAAATCATTCCGGTACTTGTTCGCCATTTTATCAAAGCCAAAGTCCGCCTGTTTAGCATTTCACGCATGGAAGAGGCTATGGATTGGGCGACTGCACCAGGCGACCATCCGGGCCGTTTCCGCATTCTGGAGGGCTTCCCTAATGATGTTATTGCCGTAGAAGCCGAGGGCATCATCACCGCACAAGATTATGAAGACACGCTGCGCCCATTGGTGGAGGCCAAGAAAAAACGCCATGACCAACTGAAAATGTTGTTCGTGGCGGACGAGGGTTTCCAAAGCTATACTAGCGGCGCAATGTGGGAAGACACCAAATTCGGGTTGATGCATTTAAGCGATCTGAAAAAACTTGCATTGGTATCGGATTTAGGCTGGATGCGAACCGCTATCCGCCTGTTTGGCCCGTTGATGCCCGCAAAAGTCCGCATCTTCCACACCCACGAATACGAAGATGCAGCAGAGTGGATCAAACGGTAAAACACTATGGTCAATTTGAAACAAAGGTTTAGGTTTTGTAGCTTGACCTAGAAAGTATACTGCTTCATTCGGAGTGGTAGAAGCCAGAAAAGCACAACAACAACCCGTAACGTGATTGGCTTCCAGCAGGCCTTAGACAACACCCGCCTCCCAAACAGACACCTCTAACCGAAAATAATAATTTTGAGTCAGTTTTGTGCGCCCGTGGTGTAAAATAATTTGGGTATTATATACTTGTGTGACCCAATACCGATTTCTATGTTCAACTATACCGCCGGAAAGGCTTTAAGTTTTTGCTTACACCAACCAGGGCTCTTCTTTATAAACATCAAAATCTATGTTTTCAATTTTGAACATGTGCAAAACCTGACCGATACCGAATATGATCACGACTTGATAATATATGCTCATGGCAACCGGTTCAAACATGTCCCAGCCGTTTTGGTTGATGGCGTCAAAGACGATCAACTGCAAACTCATCAATATACTTGCAAAGACAAACACGCGCACCATGGTCTTTATAAACTGGCGTTGGTCTTTATAGGCTTGGTGCGGGTCTAATTTTTTTCCACGTAAATACTTGTAGCCCATGCCTATAAAAACAAGGTTCATGCCTGTCATGCCGACTATTGTGACATATGACTGCCAATCCCACGGTGTCGTAAAGCCTTTATTATACAGGTAATAGACAACCCAGCTTATGAATGCCAGAACAGCGATAGCGATATATAGCGGCGATATGAAATCAAATAATTTACGGGGGCTTAACTCGGCTTTACGGGTGGTGTTTTTGGCGGCGCGGCGCATGTTTTTCAGCCAATTATAGGTGGAAATCTCCAATGCAATATACGGCACGGCTTGCAGCATAAAGAAAAGCATAATAAACATGATCTGCTGGTTTTCTTTGATGCCGCTCGGCGTGTAATCACTTGCGGCCATCGCGATTAACAGCCCCAGGCCAAACAGCGCTATGGCAAGATTGAAGCCCAAATATCTGCGAATGGTTTTGTGTAAGGCTTTGCTCGGGTCGGCATATTTGGAATGCTTATAGAGCTTTGGATATTTGGAGGCCGGGTAATTGCGCAGGACATACATATTACGGTCATAAGTTTTCTTGGGGTAGTAATAGGAGATGAGAAAAATCTGGCTTATAAAAATAGCGTAAAAAATAATATCAATGATGGTCATGTTGGTTTCCTTTTGTCTCATTTGTGTTCATCACATCGGCAAAGGCAATGCGGATTTCAGAATCCGTTACATTGGCATGTCTAAATGCGGTTATGGATTTGGTAAGTTCGGTGGTGACCCAGATATTTAAATCTGTGGTGCAGTTTTCAATGGCGTCCGGATGTATGAATGTGCCTCTGTAACCCTTAGTTTGGATGACATTGTCGCGCTCTAGAAGCCGATAAGCCTTGGCAACGGTTTTGTTGTTAATCCCCAAGTCGCTTGCAAGCTGTCGTATGGCGGGTAAGGGACTGCCAGCGGCCAAATCACCAGAACTGACGGCCTGCTTTATCTGCTCCATCACCTGTGTGAACAGAGGCACCTTATCATCAATGTCGATTTGTATTTCCATTTTCGTTCCAGTTTGATGTACCCTATGATGTATGGGTACAATAGGTTTAAATAAATTGCAAGTAAAAAATTTATGTAAAATATGTTGGGGCTTATATACGAAACTAGACAGAGCGGGAGACTGTGATGTTTAAGTTGTTGGTTTTATCTTTGTTTTATCTCTTTAACGCTTTGGAGTTTGGCACCTCCGAAAGAACCATCATAGAGGTAGTGAACCTCATACCGCCTGATTTTATCGGTACTAAACATGTCAGTAAAACTTATGAAAACACTGATATCGAATTCTTTAATTTTCTCGAAGCTTTGCGCGTCCCCGTCAGGGAAACTGAAAAGAAATTCAATTGCACAGTCCCAAACGTCATTAGGGTTCATATCACCAATTTGAAGGGAAATTATGCGCCCATCTACCTCAAAATGTCGGCCTTGGTTATAAAACTTTCCTTTTGCGGAAATGTTCAAATCGGAAATGGGTGTCTTACCAACATGAGTAAATTCAAATGTGTTAATGTTGACCACAAGTGTATCGTATTGGACTTCCTCAACTCTAAGACCTCGAGCAAAACGGGCGCTATTAGTAAAATTCAGATAAGGTTGAAACTCGGCTTTAGTAGCGTTGCGGGCAATATCGAGGGTATCACTTGCCGCTTTAGCCGCCTTTCGAGTTTCAATCAAAGTCCAACCAAGCAATATCATGCCTATAATTCCGAGAGCAAAGCCAGCCCAAGCAGCGTTTCTCATGCTGACTTGGGCTTTATGATCTATGATTTGTTGTTGGCGGTCATATTCATATTGGCCTTGCCGCTTACATTGCTTGGGGGGTATGGGCTTTCCATCTTGACTGGGAGGACAGACAAGAAAAAAATTCTCTGGGGAAGTTTCTGCCTGCTCTGTCCAATAGTCATTTTTGGCTTGCTCTGCTGGCCGTTGTATAGCGTTTAGGTATACGACGTAAATTACCAAAAACGTACAACCAAGAATTATCAGCATGGCCAAAAAGTTTATATCTAGTTTTTTCATCAAAACCAATCTAACGCATGGCTTTCAAGAGTCGACTCTTATTTATTGCACATAACTAGACGAATTTACTTGCGACCTAACTATGTTTATGGTATATAATTAGACAGGAAAGAGAGACAACTATGTGTAAGCAAGAACATCAAGCCCCCGGACGTGCAGACCGTAAAGGACTAAGCGTCATTGAGTTATTTAAGATGTTTCCCGACAACACTTCGGCGCGGAAATGGCTTGAGGATTTACGTTGGGGAAATAACGAACGTCACTGCCCCGTGTGCGGTTCTTTGAAAACTAAGGCCGTTCCTAATGAAAAGCCTATGCCTTATCACTGTGGCGATTGTCGCAAGTATTTCAGCGTTAAAACTGGCACGGTTATGCAATCCTCTAAAATCGGCCTGCAAAAATGGGTTATTGCAATATATCTTATGTCCACAAACCTTAAAGGTGTGTCCAGCATGAAGCTACACCGTGACCTTGGCGTTACTCAAAAGACAGCTTGGTTCATGGCGCAGAAAATCCGGCAAGGATGGCTCGGCGGGCAAGACGAAAAAATGGACGGTATTGTGGAAGTTGACGAAACCTATATCGGCGGTAAGGCAAAGAACATGACTGCAAAAGAACGTAAAGCGCGTAAACAGTACAGCAACAAGGAAACTGTTGTTGGCGTCTTAGAGCGTGATGGTGAAATTCGTGTCGCACATATTCCAAAGCATCACGCGCCCGCAATGGTTTATGAAAATGTTTGTCCCGATAATGCGGTTCTTATGACTGATGGCGCGTTGGTATATAAACACCTTGGCGAAGATTTTGAACATCATTCCGTTAATCACAGCGTTGGCGAATATGTTAGGGGCAATGCTCACACAAATAGTATCGAGAGTTTTTGGGCAACATTGAAGCGCGGCTATCAAGGCACATATCACAAAATGAGTGCCAAGCACTTATCTCGCTACATAACTGAATTTGCGGGTAGGCATAACGCTCGTGATTATGATACGATTGTTCAAATGGAAATGCTTGCCAAAGGCTTTACTGGCAAGCGGCTTCGTTACAAAGACTTGATTGCATAGGACGCAGACATGGAAACCAGACCTGAAAAAGATAAGCGCAAGCGCGGGCGTCCTGTTAAGAATGAGGTTAAGCCGATACCTGATACGGCGCAGAACATAGTTAAGGCCATGTTCAAGGATGCAGATCGAAAGATAATGTTTAATAGAGAGAAGTAACAGACAGCCCGCCTAGTGCGGGTTTTTCTTTATGAGCTCGTCTAGTTATGTATATAATGTCCAATATGTTTGACATTTATTATATCGACCCTATATGTAAAACAAGTTAGACATATAGACGGAGTGATAAAATGACATTGGTGGAAAATATGAGTGAACCGGAGCGGCGTAGTTGGGCTACATTGATTGTTGATGTGACGGTGTTTGTCGTTTTTCTAAAAAGCATGTTGCGTAAGGGCGGTGTTGAAAATCTATCCCCAGGAGACATGATCGGGCTTTATATTTGGATCATTGTCGCGACCATTATTATGCACATTATCATTGCCGGGGTATTTGCGTCGCGGGTGAAAAACAGCGGTTATGAAAGCGATGAGCGGGATGTGGAGATTGAGCGCAAGGGTGCCCGCAACGGGTTTTGGGTGGTCGGTATTGCCATCAATATTATTATTTTCATGCTGCTGATGGAAAATACATTTCCGGGAGAATATGCGCCAATTCCCGGACTGTCGTTCTTAACCCCGAGCCATATGTTCTTCGCCTTAATGAGCACGATGTTTTTGGGAGATATTGTTTACCGGGCCACTATGGTGCAAGCCTATAGGGAAGACGCCCTATGAAGTCCAAAACCAAGCCCAATAAAGGCAAAATAACCAATCAGATACGGCGTATTCGCTTAGCTCGCACAGAGCTAACTCAAGAAGAACTCGCCAAACGGGTCGGGGCGACGCGCCAAACTATTATTGCTATTGAAGCCGGTAAATACGCCCCGTCCATGGAGCTTGCCTTTCGCATAGCCGGGGAATTTGGAGCGCCGTTTGAAGACGTGTTCCAGTTTGATCCCCTGGGCTAGGGTCGAGGTTTGTAAAATAGCCCCAAAAACGCGCCGCTCTTTACGCCTCATTTACCTGCTGGCTTTACACTCCCTTAATACTTTTACGCGGATGCAATGGAGATGCATATGAACACGGCCAATCCCGGTTTCGACGAGCCTGACTTTGACCCAAGAATGATGGCCCAGGATATGCGCGATATAACGCCGACAGGTGCGCTGCGCCGGGCCATATGGGCCTGTGTCGTCGGTGGGTTTGGAGTGATTTTATTGGCCAGTATTTATACATTTTCCGCCTTTGACGGGACAGCAGATACGGCCGGGCTTCAGGTTAATCTAAACACCGCAAACGGCGAAATGCAGGCAAATATTTCCAATTTTCTTGGTCGCCCCGGTGCCGGTTTGGCTAATTTTTTCTTGCAATTATTAGGGTGGGCCGCATTTCCTCTTGCGGTTTTAATGATATTTGCGGCGGCGCGGGCCGTGCTGAAACCGCGCTTGGGCATTACCCGCTTTGATACGTTCAGACGCAGTTCTTTATTGGTCATGAGCGTATTTTTCCTGGCCGTATTTCTGGCCGCATTTCCTATTCCCCAAAGTTGGCCTATGGGGGCCGGGCTTGGGGGGTGGGTTGGTGATGTGGTGTTTTTGGGGGCCAAGAACCTGCTGACAGCAACAGGACTATCAGCCACTATAGCTGGCGGCATTGCAACCCTGTTGGCCTTTATCGGCCTTGGTTATTGTTTTGGGCGTTTTCTCGGAATTGTCGGACGCGATGTGGCGGATGTATTCGACGCTGCCGGGCTCCTGTGGGCGATATTTCGGGTGCGGCTGGATCAGTTTATCCGGTTTTTGCGTCGGCGTTTCCAGAAGTCTTATATTGATCCTTTGGAGATATCCGGTTTTGACGATAAACGGGTATGGGCGGAAACACCAGGCATGGAGAGGGTTGACACCGGGGCCGCAGCTCAAACTGCATACCAGGCTCCAAACCAGGCTACAGCACCAGAACACGACCAAGAGCCACAAGATTATATGCCGCCGCAAGCCAAACCTGCGCGCCGCACCAAAGCCCCCAATTACAATTTCCCAAAAAACGGCAAATTCGTCCTGCCGCAAGTTGATTTGCTGAAAACCCCGCCGCCGCGTGTGGCAGTGGTAGACGCCGGGGCATTACAAAAATCTGCCGAAGAACTGGGCGAAGTCTTGGTAGATTTTGGCGTCAAAGGCGAGATAGGACGGGTGCGTCCCGGCCCTGTCGTCACCCTGTACGAATTCGAGCCAGCACCTGGTGTCAAGTCGTCAAGGGTCATAAATCTGGCCGATGATATTGCCCGCTCTATGGCGGCGCGCTCGGCCCGTGTGGCCGTGGTTCGCGGCCGTAATGCTATCGGGATTGAGCTGCCAAACCGGCGCCGCGAGACGGTGTTTTTGCGCGATATGCTTGCCAGTCGCGACTTTAAAAACTCCGGTGCCTGCCTGCCATTGGCGTTAGGCGAAGATATTGGCGGCAAGCCGTATTTTGCCGATCTGGCCAAAATGCCACATTTATTGGTGGCGGGTACCACGGGTTCGGGTAAATCGGTGGGTATCAATGCCATGATCTTGTCATTGATGTATTCATTGTCGCCTGACCAATGCAAATTCATTATGATTGACCCGAAAATGCTCGAATTATCGGTTTATGACGGCGCACCACATTTGTTGACCCCCGTAGTGACAAACCCTAAAAAAGCCGTGGTGGCCCTGAAATGGACGGTGCGCGAAATGGAAAACCGCTACCGCAATATGTCAAAGGTCGGGGTACGCTCCATCGCGGGCTATAACGACAAAGTCCGCGAAGCCCAGAGAACCGGCGAAGCGACCACCCGCACGGTTATGACCGGGTTTGACAAGCAAACCGGTGAAGCTATGTACGAAACCCAGACATTAGAGCTGGAATTTATGCCGTTCATCGTCGTGGTCATAGACGAAATGGCCGATCTGATGATGGTGGCGGGCAAAGACATTGAAGGCACGGTACAAAGACTGGCGCAAATGGCCCGCGCCGCTGGCATTCATTTGATCATGGCAACCCAGCGCCCGTCCGTGGATGTAATTACCGGCACGATCAAAGCCAATTTCCCGACCCGGATTTCGTTCTCGGTCAGCTCCAAAATCGATAGCCGCACCATATTGGGCGAACAAGGCGCGGAGCAGTTATTGGGTATGGGCGACATGCTCTATATGGCCTCAGGGCGCAAACCGCGCCGCTTGCACGGGCCGTTTGTTAGTGACGACGAGGTGGAAAAAATCGCCAATTTCGTCAAAGCCCAGGGCGCACCCAGCTATTTGGAAGACATTACGGTCGATACCGAAGAGGAGGCAGCATCTGGTGGGCCTGCTGGCAACATAAACTCCGGCGACGAAACCTTCGACAAAGCCGTCGCAATCGTCGCCCATGACCGCAAATGCTCCACCAGCTATATCCAGCGCAGATTGTCCATAGGATATAACCGCGCCGCAAATATCATAGAACGCATGGAAGCAGAAGGCATGATTAGCGAAGCCGGCGCAGGCGGCAAACGAGAAATCCTCTTGCCGGAGGAGGGAGAGTTTTAGCGGCTTGTACGCCCCTCAGGCCTATTATCCCGTACCTGTTAACCATTTGTTAGGCATAATTGGCCGATAGATGGGGTGGTTATGATTTGTCAAGATTGGCCCAAGGTATTGATATGGCGTCCGTTAAATTATTAGGAATTATGAGTGTCGCCACAGTGCTGGCGGGCGTGTCCATTGCCGCTACGATAGTGGCAGAGGCTGGCCCTGCTTCCAAATCTCCCTTCGCCAATAAAAAGCCTAAAGCCTGGGAGACCCAGACACAAGCTCAAGCTCCAGTACAAACCTCCCCGCAAATAAACTGGCAACAGCAGCCGGCAACCAACACATATCAAGCACCACAAACATACTCACAGGCAAAACCCCAGATAAAACCACAGACAAAACCACAGGCAGGCGGCGCATATTATCCTGGGAAAAAGTCACAGATAAGTGGGCCGCCAGTCAATAGTCCAAATGTGAACAAGCCATATGTGAACAAGCCATATGTGAACAGCCCAAATGTGGGAAGCCCATATGTGGGAAGCCCACAAATAGCCCGCCCCCAGACCGCACCCTCGGTACAAGTGCCTGCCTGGGCCAATAAAACATACGACCAAAGACGGCAAAGCGGTCAGACAAAAAGATTTGCGCAAAGCCAAACTGGGCGAAATCAATATAGGCAAAATCAGGGCACCCTACCCGCCTATGGAGGCATGCCTCAAAATCAAGTACAAAACCGGGCCCCTGTATTGCGCGGTGCTTCCAACCCTTACGGTACGAAACCCACATGGATGCAACGCCTCGGGTTTGGCAATGTGCAGACCAGTTTAAACGGCCATGCTAAAATTGGCGTCGCGGCCATGGACAGAAATGATGCGGATGTGAAGGCGGAAGCTGTCTTCGATTTCGATGTGCGAGGTGAGGTCAGTGCCATTACCGACAGCGGCCTTGAATACGGAGCAGGGCTTCGGGTGCGGGCCCAACGGGACCGCTTCCGGCGCGGTTTTGGCGGGCGGGTTGGAGATTGTCCGCCCGGCATTGGTGATTGCTCAAGCGTTTTGGTCGGCGCCGACAACCGTCCCGTCAAAGGCCATACCAGCCAGTTCTATGCCGCAGGGCCGGGAGATACAAATGATACGGCAATAGGCCTAGAGGGCGCTTATTTGTTCTTGCGTTCGTCTTACGGAGATTTTGTTATCGGGCGCGACGATGGTTCGGCTTATCTGTTCTCGGTTGGTGCGCCGTCACTGGTAGCCGTAAATGCGTCCAACTCCCCTGTAGATTATACCGGACTTGATAGCGTCAAAACCTATAATGATGCCTCGGGGTTTTCTGAAAAAATAGCCTATACCAGCCCGCGTCTTCTGGGCGATTCTATTGGTGTTGGTGTACAAATCGGCTTGTCCTACGCGCCCAATGCGCGGGCGTGCGGGGTTGATTATTGCGTCAAAAGCAATACGGCAAACCCGTTAGATCCATTTGCGCCCGAAATAGAAAATATATTCGAGCTTGGTGTCGCCCTTGACCGCAAATTCGCGGGCGGATTATCCGCCGAGCTAACCGGTACATATGCACGCGGCAGTGAAGCCAGCGGCTTGGCCATGTTCGACAATTTGGAAAGTTACGGAATGGGGCTGGAACTTAAATACGGAGATTTCGTCTTTGGTACGTCCTATCTCAATTCCAATAACGGCTTTGCCAATTTAAGTGGAAGCCAAGGCGACTATACGGCTTACGATATGGGTCTAACCTGGAAACCGTCCAGATTGGGTTTCACCGCCTCTTACGGTTATGCAGATGATGATATCGCCAAGCTAACATCACACCAAGGCGTGCTAGCGGTCAGTTATGACCTGGGCAAAATCCGGCTGGGGAGCGGTGTGCAATATATAAACCGCAATGTGCCAATCATCACGCCAGGTGGTCGCGCCAAACGCAAAGAGGATGCGGTAGCTTTGTTCGTAGAAGCCGGTGTGGACTTCTAGGCAAAAAGCCTAGCTGTCTTCAATTTTAGCTTTAAGCGCGATTTTGTTGACAACGAAAAGCTTTCGACCATCACGGCGCAAAACGCCTTCCTTGACCAATTCGGAAATCGTACGGGAAATGTTTTCCCTATCTGTGTTGAGCTGGCGCGCCATTTGGGCCAATACCAAATTGGGGAAAACCGGATATTCACCGTCCTTATTGGGCATTTCCGCGCATAGGGACAGAATTTTTGAGCACATACGCATGGTCATATTCAGCGCCACGCGTTCGTATAACTGGTTGGTGGTCTTGTCTAGTCTGAACACCAACTCACGTAGCAACCACATAGAAATATCCGGGTTGTTCTCCAGTAGCGACAAAAAATCGGTTTTAGAAATGATCGCAGTTGTGGTTTCTTTTACGGCGACCACACTGGCGCTTCGTACACCGCCCGTCAAAGCCGCCATTTCGCCGAAGCTTTGACCGGGCCCCAGCTTGCTATACCAGATCTCCCGTCCGCGCGATGAGTATCCGGTGATATTGACCTGGCCTTCCAGGATAAAATACACCGAGCCGCCTTGGTCGTCCTCATTAAGTATGGTGGTTTTAGGCTCGAAAGTCTTAAACACGGCAATCCTGCGCAAGGTTTCATTGCGGCGTATTGGTTCGCTAAAACTGGAAAATTTATTGGTCATGTGTACGCCTCCTTAATAGAGATGTAGTCTATATTACAAAAAAAACAATATGCGTGATAATTCTCACGCTTATTAAGATTGAACATGAGGTATCTAATATTTGGGCGCGACACTCACTCCCTTGGTGCAGACCGGTAACTTTACCGTTCACATCCCCAGCGCATCAAGGGGTGGGATCGCCCCATCAATGTTCTCTTTCGAAAACGGCGGGGTTCCCCTTCCGCACAAAACTTACCCCTGTCATCCCAAGCGGTGGCAGGTTTTTTGTTACAGGGCATATTATGCCTAACCCGTAAGCTTTCGCATTAAATTTTCCATTGGGCCTCTGGTGAAAAACAACTGCCAGAACCAGGCATATAAAATAGCAACAAGACCAAATAGCAGGCTTGCAAGCATCGCCGTTTCAATATTTTGATCACCCAACAACCCTAAAGCTTCCATTGCGCCCATGCCCAAATAAATATGGGCAACATAAAGCGTCAATGTTTGCCGACCTGGGCGAGTGAATAAATCCAGCACGTTCAAACGCTTCAGATAGGGTGTGACCAGTAAACACAGCGCCACCACCATGCCCGCCGCACCGCCGCCTGCCAGAATATAAAGCGGCATGGGCGGCAAGGGATCCGCCGCAAATAACAAAGCCGCTTGCGGGTCGTAGGCACTGACAAATCCGGTAAGCCATAATGACAGGCCGCTCGCCGTTACAAATATTAACCCGTGGCAGGCCAATACCCACAGCCGGGTACTGTTGGCATATAGATCAAGTCGGGCCAGCGACATCCCCCAGAGCAAAAACGCCAGCCAGGGAATGACGGGATGCCAACCATTAAAAAACAAATTGCGCACAAAACCCTCTAGCGTCCAAAACCCTGTGTATGAATAGGCCTTCCAGTCCCAACCCGCATCATAGTTCAACACGATCACCATAACCACGAAAGCTGCCATCAATACAATTATTGCTGTATACAAAGCCCAACCTGGCCAACGGATACACACGACCCCCAGGGCAAAATAAAACGCATAATAGTGTAGAATATCAGCCTCAAACACCAACATGTTGAGCAGGCCTATGACCAGTAAAAACGCCGCGCGTTTATAGTGGATAATATAAAATTGTTGCCATTGCGCACCGGATCGTTCTCGCTTGGCGGCCAAGCCGAGTCCAATACCTGCCAGTACAACAAATAAAGCCGCCGCTCTCCCGTGTAGCGCGTTTGACACTGCCGCAAAGAATCCTGTTGCCGTATTTTCCGCGCCCATGACAATAGAAAAATTGACAATCACCATGCCTATAAGGGCCATAAAACGGGCCAGATCAAGCCCGTCAAGGCGCGGCAATTTCACACGGTTTTTTGTCATTGCTATATAGTTATTGTTGTTTCTTGGTGTAGCAAGATGCGTTTTCTTTTTTCACTTGCCGCCATTTCATGGTCACGCTAAATATTTCAGACTTGTCATAAGCGGAGATTTTAAGCTTGCCGTTCTTCTTGAACTTCACCTTGGCATTAAACGCCCAGCCCGTATCCGGGTCTACCAGCCAACCCCCACTCCACTGGCTAGCCGTTTGGGCTTTCAGACCCAGGATAATTGGCAAGCCGCAGCTTGAAATTTTTGGATCCCCCGTATCCACATCGCTGGCCAAATATCCGCAAAGCTCCTTGTCACACATGCGCATCTCTATAACGCTTTGATCCTGTGTGAGCCAAAATGAACTGCTATGGTGTACGGCGGCACTGTCTGTACCGTCCAATACACCCAGTATTTCAAACAGTGTAAAAGCCAAATCAATTGCATCTGTCATGTGTTTTCCTTTATTGTCAGTGGTTATTTTTGGTTAAGTCCCAAACCGCCTAAAAGTGTACGGCGCACCAACAAGCCCGCCGCATTGGGGGCCAGGTCGCCGGCCTGTATCTGCTCCCAGGCGGTATAAATCAGCCCATCGACGACAGCATTTATCCACCGGGGGGAAAGCTCTGGATTAAGTACGCCCAGCTCTTGTAAATGGGTGATTAAGCTTGTCATATCCTGATCGTTTTTAGCTATGGATTTACTTATTATCGGCTGGTGCAGTGTCTGGCTTTCCGTCATGAGAAAATGGTATCTGTCACCCAACGGGATCAAAGCCTCTATGATCAACCAAAAGGCTTGTTCAAAGGATTTGGCTTTCAAGCTGGCATTGGTGCCGGCGCGTTCCAAAGATTGCAGTGCCCACAGAGCCATCTCGTTTAAAAACTGCTCTCTGGTGGAAAAATGCCGGTGTAAAGTCGCACGCCCCACCCCTGCCCCAACAGCAATTTCCCCAAGGGACGGCTTGGCGCCTCCTGCAAACAAAAGGCACGCCGCCTCAAACAATGCAGTTTTGGTTTTTGATGTTTTTTTAGAGTGCTGTGCTTTAATCATGAGACACTTATGTCTCAAATGAGACTAAAATGTAAAGTTACATTTTAGACAGGTCAAACCCGAACCCCGATACATCTTATCGCATCGATCTGGGATGTACGCGATGCCAAAGGGATGGGGGTGCGTGAACTTATCATGGGGTCGCGTATGTAAAAACCGCTCTTGGTCTCTTTAACCACCATGACCCAATGGGTCTTCGTAGACGGCAAGTTGAACTTGACCAATGGGTAATAGCCAGCAGCCAGACACGCACGCACCACAGCATTATCTTTGCGTTGATAAAAATAGGTCTTGGCCTTGCCCGCCGTGGCTTTCTCCAGTCCGCGCCAGACCAGCCAGCCATTACTGGTAAACCCCCCATATGCTTTAAGCCTATAGGTCAAATCTCCAGGGTCGGTTTTAAAACCAAGATTGACCAAAGCCATGGCCGCCGCCGTTACCAAACACCCGTCGCTCTTTAGACTTTCATTAGAGCCACCAAGGGTTTCGTGGGCCCAGCGCCTGTCAGTTTGTAAAAATTGAACTCTATCGGGCAGTTGCAGACGCACGGTCTCTACTGGCGGGCGAACAGAGGGTAGGTGAACTGGGGGCAGGTGAACTGGGGGCAGGTGAACTGGGGGCGGGCGAACAGGATGCGGGCGAACAGGAGGCGGAGATGTTGCACAGCCAGACACATATAAAGCCAAGCCTGCACCAATCCAAAATTCTGCATTAAATTTCATTCCCGCTAGCTAGCACACAATAGCTAAGGAGGTATTTAAGAACTCAAGCGTCTTTCGATAGCGTCCCAGGACAAAGCGGCAGCATCCACGCCGCTAAAGCGTTTCAACTCTTGTACGCCCGTCGGTGATGTTAGATTGATTTCGGTCATTTTATCGCCGATGACATCAATGCCGACCAATATCTGGCCGCGCCTCTTCAGCATAGGCCCAATACGCGCACAAATCGCCAAATCCGTGTCGCTCATTTCAATAGGTTCAGCCACGCCGCCCACATGCATGTTGGAGCGGGTTTCGCCCTTGAGCGGCACGCGGTTAATGGCTCCGACCGCTTCTCCGTCAATAATGATGATGCGCTTGTCGCCGTTCTTGACATCCTTCAAAAATGCCTGGGCGATAATCGGCTCACGGGAGCTGGCAAAAAACATTTCCAGTAAAGACGTATAATTACTGTCGCCGTCTTTAACCAAAAACACCCCGGCTCCGCCATTGCCGTACAGGGGCTTGAGGATAATATCTTTATGTTTGGCACGAAATGCATCTATGGCCAGTTTGTCGCGAGTTATGAGTGTATCGGGAATAATATCGGGAAACTCTAGCGGCACGATTTTTTCCGGGCAAGAGCGCACCCATTTGGGATCATTACAAACCAGAGTGTCCCCCGCCAGCATCTCAAGAATATGCGCCGCCGTAATATAGCCCATATCAAAAGGCGGGTCTTGGCGCATCCAGACCACGTCAATGTCTTTGGCCAGATCAAGCACGACTTGCGCGCCGAAGCTGACATGGTTTGCATGTTCGCGCCTTACCGTCATGGGGCGGGCACGGGCTTCGACCCTGCCGGCATTATAGCTCAATTGATCTGGCCCGTAAGAATAAAGCGAGTAACCACGCGCCTGGGCTACCTCGGCCAAGGCGAATGTAGTGTCCGCGTCAATATCCACACCCTCAATAGGGTCCATTTGAAATGCTATGCGTAAAGTCATGGCCTCTATGTGGCCCAGTCAGCACATAAATTCAATGGGTAATAGGTCACAAATTATTGACATGTGCGACAATTCACCACCGCGCAATCATGGTGTCAGGCCGATAGTTTCGGTGATATATGATCAAGGCGCGAGGTGACAAATTATGTATTTTGATGTGCTGGTGATAGGGGCCGGGCCTGCCGGGTTGGCATTTAGCGCAATGGCGGCGGATATAGGGCTTAAAGTCGGCCTGTTTGATCGCCAAAGCAAAACTACGCTGGCCAAGCCAACAAACGATGGCCGCGACATTGCCGTATCCGAGCGCTCACGCAAAATCATGTACGGGCTTGGTGCTTGGCAGAAAATCAATCCAAAAGAAATTTCCCCGATCCGCGCAGCCAAAGTCATGGACGGTGATGCGCCTTTTGCCCTGCACTTTAACCCCGAAAGCGCAGGCGCGGACAGGCTGGGCAATATTGTCTCCAATCATATAATCCGCCGCGCCCTTTATGATGTGGCGGCAAAAAAATCAAATATAACCCTGTTTACGGACGCGCAAGTTGCCGCATTAACCCGAACCACAAACACAGCCACCGTACGGCTGCAGGATGGTTCGGTATTTACGGGCCAACTGGCAATTGCAGCCGATACGCGCTTTTCACAAATCCGCCGGGACGCAGGCATTAAGGCCAATATGCACGATTTTGGCCAGACCATGATTGTCGGGCGAATGGCTCACGAAAAACCGCACAATCATACCGCTTATGAGCTGTTTCGCTATGACGGCGGCATGGCCGTATTGCCCCTAAACGGAAATGTCTCGTCTATTGTCCAGACTTTTTGCGCCCAACACGCTGCTCGGTTCATGGCTATGAACGACAGGGATTACGCCCGCGCTACAGAGCCGCGCCTTGGCGGATTGCTCGGCGGTTTGCAGGGCAAGGGCAAGCGGGTGGCCTATCCATTGGTTGGCGTCTATGGGCAAACATTTTACGCCGAGCGGCTGGCGCTTGTCGGTGATGCTGCGGTTGGTATGCATCCGGTAACGGCGCACGGGTTTAATTTCGGTATTCAGGGCATAGCCATACTGGTCAAACATCTATACCGGGCTCATAAAGCTGGTCTGGATTTGGGGAACACAAAAGCCTTGAGGGCCTATAACCGCGAGCACCGCCTCTTAACCTGGCCGCTTTACCAGATGACTGAAAAAATGATGGGACTGTACACAACCAACACAATCCCGGCCCGCATCGCCCGCAAAGCCGCCTTGCATGGTGCCAATATAATCGTGCCAGCCAAAGACGTGCTAATGGCAAAACTGGCCGATATTCCTGTCGCAAAATTGCTGGCAAAAAAATTACCTGCGCCGCCCGGTTTGCCGAGGTTTTAAGCTGGAACCTGGCTAATGTCCGCCAATATCTCCAGCGCTGCTTTGCGTGGGTCATTCGCTTGGGTTATGGGTCGCCCCACCACGATATGGCTTGCTCCGTTGGCAAGCGCATCTCTTGGGCTTGCTATGCGTTTTTGGTCGCCTTTATCGCCGCCTTTCATGCGCACGCCTGGCGTGACGATCAGGAAATTTTCCGGAACCTGGGCGCGGATTTTAGCGGCTTCCAGAGGTGATGAAATTACACCGTCCACGCCTGCGCTTAGCGCTTGGCGAACCCGGTGCATGACCAGTTCTTCGACGCGCATAAAATACCCCATATCATTAAGGGCCGCGTCATCCAGCGATGTCAGCACCGTCACCGCCATGATTTTTAGCGCACTGTCGCCGCGTCCGCGTACCGCCGCCGCCATAACATCCGGCGTGGCGTGAACGGTCAGCAGATCTGCGCCCACAGCACAAATTGAGCGGGTAGATTTTTCTACTGTTGCGCCAATGTCATGTAATTTGTAATCCAGAAACACATTTTTACCAGCCCGAACAAGCTCGCGGGCAAATTCCGTGCCGCCTACGGGTAGGAGTTGCAGTCCGATTTTATAGGACACAACCGCATCACCGAGCATCTCCACCATAGCCTGAGCGCTTTGGGTATCCGGCACATCCAGTGCAACATAAAGGCGCGGATCAGCCAAAATGGGGCCGGCTATCATTTTTTGACTTTTCGAAATTTGCTGGAATTACGGTTCATCAAAGCCAGTGCCCATGTATCGGGCATTAATTTGGCAAAGGCGGCGATAAGCTTGTTGGTGCGTCCGGGAATATAAACGGCTTTGTTACGCTTTAAGGCTATAAAGCCGCTCTCGGCTACTTCCTCGGCGCTCATCCACATCCAGTCAGGGAGTTTGTTGACGGCATCGCGCGTCTTGTTGACATCGTGAAATTCGCTATAGGTGAAGCCGGGACACAGGGCCGAAACCTTGATATTACTGCCGCTCATTTCCAGGTTTAGAGATTGGGAAAACTTGATCAAAAAACTTTTGGTCGCCCCGTAAAGCGTATGCCCACGCGAGCCGGGAATATGTCCCGCCAGGCTTGACACATTGATAATACGGCCAAATCCGCGCTGTTTCATACCGGCCAAAACATGATGGGTCATCTCCACGGGAGCTTCCAACATGACAGTGAGAAAATCCTTATGTGCTGGCCACTCGTTTTTGATAAATTTTCCCGTCAGACCGTAACCAGCATTGTTGACAAGACCGTCTATATGGCTGGTCTTTTTGGCGAGCCTGTCCAGTATATCCTTACAGGCTCCGGGCTTGGCCAAGTCTGCCACAATGATATGGGAGGTCACACCATATTTCTGTTTTAATTCTTTGGCCAAAACCACCATAGGTTCTTTGCGCCGCGCCGTTAAAGCCAAATCCCAGCCCGCCTTGGCAAATTCCCGCGCCAAGGCCGCGCCAATCCCCGCAGATGCCCCGGTAATTAAACAGACCGGACGCTGTTTTTGTTTTTTTGTCATGGGGACTTGCTACATTCTTGTAATAATATGGGCAAGAGAAAACTAGCTTCTATAATCGGCGTTGATATCTATATAGCCGTGGGTGAGGTCACAACTCCAGACAGTGAACTTTCCAGTGCCAACACCCACATCGACACTGATTTCAAGTTCCGGGTTTTGCATATAGGTGCTGAGTATATCTTCATCATAACCCGGCGCACGAAACCCGTCTCTGGCCACCAAATGCGGCCCAAACCGGATAGTGAGTTTATCGCGCTCAGCCCTCTCGCCCGATTTACCCACCGCCATGACAATGCGGCCCCAATTGGCATCTGCGCCGGCAAGTGCGGTTTTCACCAAAGGCGAATTGGCAATGCTTAACCCTATGGTTTTGGCGGCTTTGTCGTTTTGCGCCCCTGTAATATGAACGGCGAAAAATTTGCTGGCCCCCTCACCGTCCCTGACCACCTGGTGGGCCAAGTCCAGCATTACGGTTTGCAAGGCCGATGTGAACGGAGCCAGTTTTGGATTATTAAGCTCGGTGATTTGCTTATGGCCTGCCTCACCGCTAGCCACCAGCAAAACCGTATCGCTGGTAGAAGTATCGCTATCGACGGTAATGGCGTTAAAACTGGTTTCGCATATATCAGCAAGCAGGGCTTGCAATAAAGCTTGCGATATATTGGCGTCCGTAAATATGAACGACAGCATGGTGGCCATGTCCGGCGCAATCATGCCGGAGCCTTTGGCAATGCCGCAAATGGCGACACTTGTGCCGTCAATTTCACAAACCTGCGTGGCACCTTTGGGATAGGTATCAGTGGTGGTTATGGCCTGGGCCGCTTGCTCCCAGCTTGTTTGTGTGCGCATAAACGAATTGCGGGCAAACAATTTTTCAAACGGGCCTAAATCCAGTGGTTCACCGATTACACCCGTAGAGCAAATATAAACGTCTTCGGGCCTACACTCCAATGCGCCAGCAGCAAAACCTGCCATTTTCACTACATCTTCCGCCCCCCTGCGCCCGGTAAATACATTGGCATTGCCCGCCGAGACCAAAAGCCCGCCATTAGCAAACCGGGCGAGGCAATCCCGTGACCATTCCACGGGCGCACCCGGCGCACTGGATTTGGTAAACACGCCTGCAACATGTGCAGTTTCGGCGAATTTAACCAGCAAAACATCCGGCCTGTTTTTATACTTGGCTTCGGTTTGCGCACTCCACATCTGTACGCCCGCAATATCGGGCATAGAAGGAAATTGTGCAGGGGCTAAGGGTGAGCGTTTAAGGTGCATCGGGCTTGTCTTCTTTGGGTTCTGTTGTGCTTGCCTGCCCCAATTTAAGTTCGATTGCACTGGCGCTGCGCAAGGATTTCAGCAATTTTTGAATTTCCTCATAGGTCATATAACTGACGATTTCGGATCTTATGGTTTTAAGCGCCGGGCGCGGCATGGCCCGGCGGTCTGTGGTCGTCAAAATATGCCAACCATATTTGGTTTCAAACGGCTCTGATATATCCCCTGTTTCAAGGGCAAAGGCTTGCGCCGCGATAACGTCCTCCATGGCATTCTTCGAAAAATACCCCAAATCTCCACCCAAATCCTGGGTCGAGGGGTCTATGGTGAATTCCTTAGCCAAAGCCGCAAAACTACCGCCTTGTTCGACTAAACCTTTGAGCTCTTTAGCTTGTTCCTGGGTTGCCACTACAATATGGCGCGCCCGCACTTGTTCCGATTTGCTCTGCAACGCACTTTGCTCCGCATACATGCGCTTGATGCTGTCTTCGGTGACTTTTTCTGCCAACAAGGTTTCCACCACCACATTAGCCAGAATACGCTCGCGGGCAACGGCCAGACGCCGCCGGGTTTCGTCGTTTTGATCTAAAGAACGGCGCAAAGCTTCCAAGGCCAACAGGCGCTGGTCAATCAACTCATCCAAAATAGCCTGAAATACCGGACTTTTAGGCGTTAGAGATTGTTTTTGCGTCAGCACGCCCTTCGCTAGCGCCATATGCTCAATATCGGATAAAAATATCGAAGTGCCGTCAACCTCGGCAACCACAGTATCACCAAGGCGGACAATTTGCGTGTTTAAGGGTGTTTTTTCCTCCATTGAGCCGCGGCTTTGGCATCCAACAAGTATCAACCCGGCAAACAGTCCTGCAAACACACCTATTTTTAATGTCATTTTTGTCACATCTACACCTTATTCTATGCACCGTTTATTGACTTACACCCAAGTCGTCATTAAGTCACCATCAGGCTATACTTACAAATAGTCAAGTTAAGCACGCTCAGAGTTTAAGGATCACCATGTTAGGTATCGCGAAAAAAATGTTTGGCACGGAAAATGACCGTAAGCTCAAAAAAATGCAGCCGACGGTCGATAAAATCAATGCCGTAGAGCCGCAGTTTGAAGCCCTGAGCGACGATCAGCTCAAAGCCAAAACCCTGGAATTTCGCCAGCGGTTCAAGGACGGCGAGAGCCTGGACGATTTGCTGGTGGAAAGCTTTGCCGTCGTGCGCGAAGCGGCCAAACGCACACTTGGCCAGCGCCATTATGATGTGCAGCTTATTGGCGGTATGTCCCTGCACCGGGGCGAAATCGCCGAAATGCGCACGGGTGAGGGCAAAACACTTGTGGCAACCTTGGCAGTATATCTTAATGCGATCCCGCAGCGCGGCGTGCATGTGGTTACGGTCAATGATTATTTGGCCACACGCGACGCGCAGTGGATGGGCGAAGTCTATGAGTTTCTCGGCCTGACCACAGGATGCGTAGTACACGGGCTGGACGATAACCAGCGCAAGGAAGCCTATAACTGCGATGTCACCTACGGTACCAATAACGAGTTCGGGTTTGATTATTTGCGCGATAATATGAAATATACGGTCGAGACTATGGCCCAGCGCGGCCATCATTTTGCCATTATCGATGAAATTGACAGTATTTTGATCGACGAGGCCCGCACACCTCTGATTATTTCCGGGCCAACGGATGATCGGTCTGATTTCTATGTGCGTATAGACACATTTATTCCGCTGATTAGCGAAGACGGCTATGAGGTCGACGAAAAAGCCCGCACAGCGGTTTTCAATGAAGAGGGCACCGAGCAGATCGAGGGACTTTTACGCGAACACGGTCTTTTGGAAGGCGAGAGCTTGTATGATGTGGAAAATGTAACCATCGTCCACCATATCAACCAGGCATTACGGGCCCATAAACTCTATGTGCGCGACAAGGACTATATCGTCAAAGATCATCAGGTCATGCTGATCGACGAATTTACCGGGCGCATGATGGAAGGCCGCCGGTTGTCCGAAGGTTTGCACCAGGCCATTGAAGCCAAGGAAAAAGTTGAAATCCAGCCCGAAAATATTACCCTGGCGTCTGTTACCTTCCAGAATTATTTCCGATTGTTCGAAAAACTGTCCGGCATGACCGGTACGGCGGTCACCGAGGCTTCGGAATTTTACGATATTTATAAATTAAACGTGCTGGAAATTCCCACCAACCGTCCGATCACCCGCATTGACGACGAGGATGTGATTTACCGCACCGAGCGCGAAAAGTTCGACGCCATCATCGTAGAAATTCGTGAATGCCAGGCCAAAGGCCAACCCATGTTGGTTGGCACGGTGTCTATTGAAAAATCGGAACTATTGTCAAAATACCTTACCGACAGAAATATTCGCCATCAGGTCTTGAACGCCCGCTACCACGAACAGGAAGCTACGATCATTGCCCAGGCCGGGGTTCCTGGCACCATCACCATCGCCACCAATATGGCCGGGCGCGGTACGGATATTCAGCTTGGCGGCAATCTGGATATGCGAATTGAACAAGAAGCCGTGGAGGGTGAAAGCGAAAAAGCACGCGAGGCGCGAATTGAAAGACTGACCAAAGACGTGGCCCTTCTCAAACAAAAAGCCCTGGACGCAGGCGGGCTTTATGTACTTGGTACGGAGCGCCATGAAAGCCGCCGTATTGATAACCAGCTTAGAGGCCGCACAGGTCGCCAGGGTGATCCGGGACGTTCGAAATTTTATATCTCAACCGAAGATGACCTCATGCGGATTTTTGGCGGCGACCGGCTGAAAAACATGATGGGCAAAATGGGTTGGGAAGAAGGCGAAAGCCTGACCAACCGCTTTATGTCCAAGGCGGTAGAGCGGGCCCAGGTTCGGGTCGAGGCGCGCAATTTCGACATCCGTAAGAACCTGCTTAAATATGACGACGTGCAAAACGACCAGCGTAAAACCATATTTGAACAACGCCTCGAGTTCATGACCGATGATGATGTGTCCGACGTGATCGAGGATATGCGTCACCAGATATGCGAAGACCTTATTAACGCCCATGTCCCCAAAAAAGCTTACGCTGAGCAGTGGGATATTGAAGGCCTAACCAGTGAGACCGAACGCCTGTTAAACTTGCAATTGCCGCTAGCCGACTGGGCGGCGGAAGAAGGCATTGCGGACGAGGAAATGCTGGAGCGGTTGATGGCCGCATCCGATGCAGGCTTTAAAGACCGCACCGCAAAAATTGATCGACCAACCATGCAAGCCGTGGAAAAACAGGTGCTCCTCCAGGTAATCGATGAAAACTGGCGCGAGCATTTACAGCAGCTTGACCATCTTAAATCCGTAGTTGGCTGGCGATCATATGGTCAGCGCGACCCGCTGAATGAATATAAATCCGAAGCCTTCACCCTGTTTGACCAGCTCTTGACCAATCTACGCGAGGGTGTGACCCGCATGTTGATGAATTTACAATTCCAGGCCCGCGAACCTGAACCAGCACCAAAAGATGTGTTTAATGCCGACGATTACGCCGACTTTGATCCAGGTGCCTTTGTTGGGCAACCAGAAGGTAGGCTGGAAAACCGCCCACCTCCCGGCTCGCCCATGATGGCCCGCTCCCCCCAAGACATGCTGGCGCAATCTGCTTCTGGGGCCGCACCAAGAAATGCGGCAACGGCTAGCTCCAATTTTGACATTGATGCCTATGTGGCCCAAAATGGTCGCATCCCGCGCAACGCCGCTTGCCCCTGTACCTCAGGCAAAAAGTTTAAACATTGCCACGGCAAGCTTTAAGGACGAACCGCCGCCACAAACTCGCGGATATGTGTGGGCGTCTCTGTGTTCCATAAATAATGCCCGCCATCTTTGATCCGGACGAACTCCTTATCGCCCTGATGTAGGTCGTACAGGGCTTTGCCCTGAGTAAACGGAATTACTCTGTCTGCGTCCCCGTGAATCACCAATAGAGGCTCGTCCACAGACGGAATTTTCAAATCAGACCGGTATTTGTCTTTCAAGAGCAAGGATGTGGGGAACCACGGCATTTGTTTGCAAGCCATAGCCTGCATGGATAAAAACGGGGCGGACAATATCAGCCCGGCTGCTTGGCGCTCACTGGCCACATGCACGGCACTGGCCGCGCCCAAACTGTCGCCGTATAGGATAATGCGCTCAGGTATTATGCCCTTTTGAATGAGCAAATCATAATTCGCCAATGATGTACGCAAAATATCCCGCTCATTGGGCGTGCCAGGGTTCTCCCCATAGCCGGGATATTCGACGGCCAGATAGCCTACGCCCCATTCTTTGAATGCTTCGAAATGCGCAGCGTGTTGATAAACCGCACTACCATTGCCGTGCATAAGCAAGATAACAGGCGCACTACCGCTGGGCGGCGGCATGTAAATAGATTTGAGCGTACCAATATCCGCGACCTCAATGGGTAAAATTTGCACATTATGCTCGGATATAAACCCGTCCAGTATAGGGCCACGCGGCGGAAAATACATAAAGCTACGCTGGGCAAAATACACAAACAAAAGCGCGGCCAGGTATACGCCCGCCGCGCCTAAGATTATCCATTTAACCAAGGCCACCTACAAAGCCTTGATAATATCCTCGACCATTTTTTTGGCGTCGGCGAGCAGCATCATGGTGCCGTCGGCGTAGAATAAATCATTATCGATACCGGCGTAACCGGCGGAGAGTGAGCGTTTTACGAATAGAACCGCCCGTGCCTTGTCCACATCCAGTATCGGCATGCCGTAGATCGGGCTTTCCGGGTCGGTTTTGGCCGCCGGGTTGGTGACATCATTGGCACCAATGACAAAAGCAACGTCGGCGTTGGCGAACTCGGAATTTATATCCTCAAGCTCAAACACCTCATCATAGGGCACATTGGCTTCGGCCAGCAGCACATTCATATGGCCTGGCATCCGGCCCGCTACCGGGTGAATAGCGTAGACCACATCAACGCCCTCTTCTTTAAGCTTGTCGGCCATTTCGCGGGTGGCGTGTTGGGCCTGGGCTACGGCGAGACCGTAGCCTGGCACGATGATAACCTTGGAGGCATTTTTCATGATAAAGGCTGCATCCTCGGCAGAGCCGCGTTTAACCGGGCGCTGTTCTTTATCGTCCGCGCCGCCGCCAGAGCTTTCCGCCCCGAAGCCGCCCAGAATGACACTGAAGAAGCTGCGGTTCATGGCTTTGCACATGATGTATGAAAGAATGGCACCGGACGAGCCGACCAAAGCACCCGTAACGATGAGCGCCATATTGCCAAGGGTAAAGCCGAGCGCCGCCGCCGCCCAGCCAGAATAGGAATTGAGCATGGAGATCACCACCGGCATATCCGCACCGCCAATGGGGATGATCAACAAAAAGCCGAGGATCAGCGTTATGCCAATGATTGCCCAAAACACGCCCGGCATATTACCGCCGGATTTCATCAACATGCCGATGAGAACTGCCACTGAAAGGCCCAGCACAAGATTAACCAAATGCTGGCCTTTAAACACGATGGGCGCACCGGACATATTGCCGTTCAGCTTGGCAAAGGCGATAACCGAGCCGCTAAAGGTAATGGCACCAATGGCCGCACCCAAGGACAGCTCCAACAGGCTGACCGCTTTAATTTGGCCAAACTCGCCGATGCCGAAACTGGCAGGCGCAAAAAATGCCGCCACCGCAACAAAAACCGCCGCCAAACCGACCAAAGAATGAAAGCCGGCAATCAGTTGCGGCATATCGGTCATGGGGATTTTCTTGGCAATTAGCGCCCCGATAGAACCACCAATAACCAGCGCCACAAGTACCAAAACCAACGCAAACCCGGTCACATTGGCGTATAACAGCGTCGTGACGATAGCAATGGCAATACCAACCATGCCAAATACATTACCGCGCCGTGAGGTCGCCGGAGACGAAAGCCCGCGCAAGGCCATGATAAATAGAACGCCAGAGATGACATAAAGAATAGCGGCAAGATTAGGTGTCATAGAGAAATTCACGGCCCTTACCCCTTCTTCTTATACATGGCCAGCATGCGCTGGGTGACGAGGAAACCGCCGAATATGTTGACGGCGCATAATAAGGTCGCAACGAAGCCAAAGCCGCTCGGCAGGTTTATACCGCTTGCTGCTCCCTCTAATGATGCAGAGGAAACGGCAACAAGTGCGCCAACAATAATCACAGAAGAGATTGCGTTGGTTACGGCCATGAGCGGTGTATGCAGGGCGGGCGTTACCGACCAGACCACATAATAGCCAACAAATATCGCCAGCACAAAAACCGTTAGCTGAAACACAACGGGAGAAACCCCAACGCCGCCAGCCATAATAATCATTTCCATATTATTTCCTTATCTCAAGCGCTCGTGAATAACCTCGCCGTCTTTGGTCAGAGCACAGCCTTGGATGATTTCGTCTTCCCAGTCGGGTGCGTATGCGCCGTCTTCCGCCGTTACCAACGGCAGAAAATTGCGAATATTGCGCGCATATAATGCCGACGCATCTGCCGCCATTCTGGACGGCCAGTTTAACAGCCCAACAATTTTAACGCCGCCCGCCGTCTCGACGATTTCGCCGGGTTTGACGCCTGCAACATTGCCGCCGCGCTCCACCGCCAAATCAACCAGAACCGAACCCGGTTTCATGGATTTTATCATGGCCTTGGAGATCAATTTTGGCGCCGGACGTCCTGGGATCAGCGCCGTAGTAATAACAATGTCTTGCTTGGCGATATGTTTAGCGGTCAGTTCCGCCTGTAGCTTTTGGTATTCCGGCGACATTTGCTTGGCGTAACCAGCGGTCGTTTCCGCCTCTTTAAATTCTTCGTTTTCCACCGCAATGAATTTTGCGCCCAATGACGCGACTTGTTCTTTGGCGGCGGGGCGAACATCTGTGGCCGTGGTCACCGCACCAAGGCGCCGTGCCGTGGCAATGGCTTGCAGACCCGCAACCCCTGCACCCATAATAAAGGCTTTGGCCGGTGCAATCGTGCCAGCCGCTGTCATCATCATCGGAAAGGAACGGCCATAAATCGCCGCCGCTTCGACCATGCTGCGATAGCCTGCCAAATTGGACTGTGACGAAAGTACATCCATGCTCTGGGCCCGGGATATACGCGGAATATATTCAGCCGCATAAGCCGTGACCCCGGCCTTTGCGCAAGCGTCGGCGTAATCAGGTTGGTCGGTCGGGTTTAGCAGGCCAAAAATGCCCGCACCCTTTTTCATTTTTGCCACCAATGCCTTGGTGCCGCCATTGATCGACATAATAAAATCCGCCGACTTGATGCAGGCCTCATTGCTGGCGCTTAGGCTTGCCCCGGCGGTTTTGTAATCTGCGTCGCTAAAATGGGCTTTCTTGCCAGCGCCCTTGGTGACGCTCACACTATGACCACCTGCCACATAAAACTTTACCGCATCAGGCGTGGCCGCAACACGGGCCTCCACGCGCATGCTTTTAGAGGCTCCGGTTTCTTTGATGACTGCAATTTTCAAGAGGTCTTCCTTAATTCAGGATAGATATCAAGACGCCGATAGCGCCCGTAAAGACGGCAAGACCGATAAGGGTGGCAATCCAGCCGCCACCAAGCTTAAATGCCGGCGTAATAATAAGGCCAACAATAAAAGTAGCAATCAATGCCGGAAACCAGGCTATATTAGCCCCAAACACCAAAGTTGGCATCAACAGGACGACGATGAAAAAAGCGGTAAAAAAAGCGGATAGGCGTACAAAGCCTGAAAATACTTTGTTGTGTCCATCAATCGGCATATTGCCGTGAATATAATCAGAATTCCCTGACATGTGTGTCTCCTTTTTCTCTGTGGTGTGTGCCCGATTAGCATGGGAATCACACCGCGCACAAGTGCAGAGACGAAACTAAAGGCTAAATAAAATAAACTTGTCTGTTTTTAAATAAAATTGTCTGGCTTTAAGAGCATTTTTACGCCTTTGCGTCATATTCCCACCTGAAATACATAAATGAGAGCCGGAATAATCTGGCCGTCATGCTTATGGGCCCGGATATATGTCAGGCTGTAAGTGTAAAACAACAGGTGAAACATGGCTAAAACGGTACTTATCGTTGACGATGACCCGACCCAGCGCCGCATATTACAAGCGGTGATCGAGAAAAGCGGATTTTCTACATTACAAGCATCCGATGGTGATACCGCACTGGAAATGGCGTTTTCGCCTGACGGCAAGAAAATTGATCTGATGCTGTTGGATTTGGTGATGCCGGGCCGAGACGGCATGGACACGCTTAAAGAGTTAACCCGTCGCCGTTCAGAACTGCCCGTAATTGTATTGACAGGCAAAGGCAGTATTGATGCGGTGGTGACCGCCATGCAAGCGGGTGCGCGGGATTTTCTGGTCAAGCCAGCCAGCCGTGAACGCATCATTGTATCCTTGCGCAATGCTTTGGAAATGAAAACCCTTGTGGGCGAAGTGACGCGCTTGCAAAAAAGCAATGCCGGGAAGTTGACATTTGACGATCTGGTCGGCAATGCCACCTCCATGCGCAGCGTCGTGGCCATGGGCGAACGCGGTGCCAAAGCTAATATTCCGATTTTGATTACGGGTGAAAGCGGGGTCGGAAAAGAAGTGGTGGCCCGCGCCATACAAGGCACATCCGAGCGGGTTGGCCGCCCGTTTATCACGGTCAATTGCGGGGCTATTCCGGAAAACCTGGTCGAAAGCATTTTGTTCGGTCACGAAAAGGGCAGCTTTACCGGGGCCAATTCAAAACATTTGGGCAAGTTCCAAGAAGCCAATACAGGCACATTGTTTCTGGACGAGGTCGGCGAATTGCCGCTTGAGATGCAGGTTAAGCTCTTGCGGGTTTTACAAGAGGGCGAAGTTGACCCTATTGGTTCCAAACGGCCGGTGAAAGTGGATGTACGGATTATTTCCGCCACCAATAAGGACTTGGCACAAGCGGTGACGGACAAAGTGTTTCGCGAAGACTTGTATTACCGGCTCAATGTGTTTCCCATCGAGATTCCGGCCCTTAGGGATCGCCGCGAAGACATCGCAGCCCTGCTTGATCATTTCATCAAACGGGTAAATGTTCAAGAAAGACGCAGTGTGCGCGGTGTTGATAGTGCGGCACTGGAAATTCTCAAGACTTTTGACTGGCCTGGTAATGTGCGCCAGCTTGAAAACGCGGTGTTTAGAGCTGTGATTTTGTCAGACGGCCACACATTGATGAGTCATGATTTTCCGCAAATCTCCGGCCTGACCCCGGTTATTCCAGCCCAAGAAGTGGCTAGCCTGGTTGAGGAAAATGAGGCATCACCAGACGACAAACAAGATAATGATAATAATGGCAAGGCCTATAAATTCCTCGACCGCTCTGGCCATCTACGCTCCCTAGAAGACATAGAGCGCGACCTAATCCAATTCGCCATCGAAACCTATTCCGGCCATATGTCAGAGGTAGCCAGACGCCTCGGCATAGGCCGTTCAACCCTGTACCGCAAAGTCCGCGAACACGAACTGAACGTGGACACAAAACGGGCTGCGGGAAGTTGACATAGCTTAAAGCCGACGCTTTATTTATTAAAGCTTAATACAATCGCACATATTATTTACGCAGCATCACGTGTTGTGAATTGCTGAATTTGTGTGGAATATGATATGGGTTTCAAAACAACCAAAACATTCTTGCTGACCGGTATTGCGGCTCTGGCCATCTCAACGCCTATTTTGGCCTATAACGGGTTAGGCTTGCGCGGGGTACAATCTGTCCCCCAAGCTTACGGCGGCCACTATGCCAATGGCGTCTATATGGCCCCACAAGCGCAAGCCTATTATCAAAGACCAGTATATAACTTAAGACCAGCATATAATCCAAGACTGGCATATAATCCAAGACTGGCATATTATGCGGGTGGGCCAAATAACAATCCACAACCAGTTTACACAAATGCATATAGACAAAGCCAGCCGCAAATTCCTGTAGACAATTACGCAGGCGCACAATATGCAAACAGGCTCGGTTTACGTGGGTCCAGCCGGGTTTTTGAGCGCGGGTTTCAGCTCGGAGGCACCAGCGTTACCACCAATGTCAAGCACACCAGGCGCATGCTCGACTGGCAGGAAAACACCACTGGCAAAACGCTGACATTATTGACCAACCGGGCCAATGGTAGTTTGGCACAGGGTTCCCTGACCATAGGCGGGGCCATTAAAGGCGGGTTGATGTGGCAGACCACGTCTGTGGCCGGGAAGTTTCCAATCTTGTCGCGCTTTCCGGATTTTACCGCAGGCACCGAAACATCCTCGGGCGTATTTGCTATCAACAATGCCGCTTTGGCCTTTACGGGTAGTTTTGGGGACTGGACAAGTTTTTACCTGCAGCCTGAATATTCCGAGACCGAATTCTTCGGCCAAAGCGAATTTCAACTCCGCAAGGTTTTTGTCGTCTTTGGCAATCTGGAGAAGACACCTTTCTATGCGGCATTTGGTCGCAAGACCATCGATTTTGGTAATTTCGACGGCTACAACGCCTTCACCCAGACCGAGGCACAGCATTATTTCCATGCCGTCAGTGACCAACCTGTATTGGAGCTTGGCTATTATAACATGTATTCCGGCCTGAAATTTTCCGCCACTGCCTTTAGCGGCGGGCGTCAATTGCGCGCCGCTTACGCAGGTGCAGACAACGAAAATAAAATCGCCAATTTCGCCGCCAGCGCCGAAAAAGAATTCCGGTTTAGAAACGGCGGCGCGTTTACGGTCGGAGCCAGCTATCTTCACGACACCATCTACCGTAACAATTTCACGGCCCATACATTTGGCTTAATCGGGTCGTTGCCGCCGCCTGCCAATTTTATCTCTTACCGAAACGGCGCCGTTGATGCTTTTGCGGAATATAACAGCCCGGCCTGGGATTTTATGGTGGAATATACCACAACGCTCAAGCCCTGGGGGGCGGCGATCCCCCAGGACGCAGACGGTTTTGTTGACCCGGCCTATATCATTGATATTCTGGGCGCGCCGGACGATATTAACAATATCAATTTTGACCAAAAACTCAGTGTGATCACAGCCCAGGCAAGATATAAACCTATGATGCCAAATGGTCGCCGCCTGCAATTGGCCGCCGTTGGCAGTTGGGGTAGTATTGGTGATGATTTCGTTGGCGTCGGTTTGGGCGGCCAGCCAACCACATGGAAGAACAACCAACAACATGCGCTCAGCGTTCAATACCCGGTCAGTGACTATCTAGATTTCGGCGTCGAATATGTCTTCAACAAAGGCTTCATCCCCTTCGTCGCCCCGCAATTGGTCTCCGACGACGGCGTAACCGCCCACGCGGTTAATGTGGGGTTCAAGGCTAGGTTTTAGCGGATCAGTTCTATATCGACATCCAAAGAGACCGAAGTCCATGCCCGGTCAGCGGTCATAATTTTGCTGTTCAAACTCATGCCCAGCGCGATACAGGCCCTGTCGCCAAGGGACAAGCCAAGGGATTTTGTGTCCCGTCGCAATTGACCCGCCAAAATAGATGCAGGTGTGTCAAAATCGATAATTTCGACACCCAGCGTCATTAGTATTTTCTCTGCCGTAGCATCATCAAAACCACGATCTACCAATTTTGCAATAACCTCCGATGCGTTTACGGTACTCATGACCGCTATGCCCAATATTTTTGTGACATTTGTTGCGCCCGGTTCTTTCCATAGCAAGGCCAAAATGGCAGAACTATCCAGAACCATCATCAAATTTGTCCCTCTTGCACGGCTTCAGTTCGGCGTTCCTTGATAAGCTCGTCAACGACAGACCCTGTCCCCTTGTCTGCTCGGGCCACGAGGTTTTGCAACTGCTCGACAGCACAAGCAGGCGTGATGACGTGTAATTCACCGTCCACGACCCAAGCGGTGACGGTACCCATATCGTCCAACATCATGGCAGCACGCAAAGATGCGGGGATGAGCAAGCGCCCATCCGCACCGACGTTTAACCTAAGTGGGGCTACATTCCCCGATGTTGGCATGAAAGCCTTTTCGTCATTCCTGCCCAGATAATGCTTTTTCCATTGTGAATATTGCGTCGAGGCCGTGTTAACATTGCCGCCTTCAGCCCCGTAAGCGTGAATAACATCTTTACGGTTGGCAACCTGCTGTGTTTTACGGGTTATCTCGTCAGCAATTTCCCAAACACGCTTCGTCTTGCTTGTCCGCGCCTCAAATTTTTGTTCTTCCATCAACATTGACATAATTAGCTTTCCTTTCGTTTGAAAGGTTACTATAGCGATTATATTTATATTGTCAATATATTTTATTATGTCATTTTTATTATTTATTTTATTTAACTTGTAAGCCCGCCCGTTCCCGTGCCGTGCAAAATGCGGCCAGTGCCCGCTCTATATCGGCTTGTGTGGTGGCCCATGAACAGATACTGGCTCTTATTACCGGGCTGTCGTGCCAGCTTGCACCGCCGCACCATATTTCGCCGCCTTGCTGGATATTTGCAAGCGTTGCTTGGGTTAGCTCCGGCGTCTCGCAAGCGACTAGCACCTGATTGAACACAACATCGTTTTTAATCTGAAACCCGTGCGATTTCAGACCGCCAGCCAAGCTCTCAGCCCGCGCACATAATTGATCAACAAGGCTTTCCACCCCGGAGCGGCCCATGGTTTTGAGCAAGGCCCATAGCTCGGTTGCCCGCGCCCGCCGCGACATTTCGGGCACATAATACATGCCGTCGCGCTCGCCGTCCGTGCGCTGCAAATATGAACCGCTGGCTTGCATGGCGCTGGCCAATTTTTCTGGATGACGGCACAGGATAATGCCGCAATCATAGGGCGCGTTTAAGGTTTTGTGAGCATCAACCGCCCAGCTATCGGCCTTTTCAAACCCGCTTAATAATGGGCGCTTGCTCTTCGAAGCCCCAGCCCACAAACCAAAGGCACCGTCCACATGCACCCATGCCCCGGCTTTTTGTGCTTTGTCGCATATGGCATCCAACGGATCAAAGGCTCCGGAATTGACATCACCCGCCTGGGCCACAACCAATGTATGGGCGTCCAGTTCAGGCATTTCCTCGGCAATCATGCGGCCTTGGTCATCGGCGGGGACAATCTCAACCCGATCCCTGCCAAGCCCGATATAAGACAAAGCTTTATACACGGCACCGTGGGCTTGCGCGCCGACCACGACACGAATTTCAGGAGCACCGAAAAGCCCGCGAGCGGCCACGTCCCAGCCCTGTCTTGCCAGCAGTTCATTTCGCGCCGTCACCAATCCGGCTGCAATGGCGGTAGACGTACCGCCGACGAAACCTACGACGGTTTCTTTGGGCAGACCAAGCAACTCGACAATCCAGCGCTCGCACACTTCTTCAAGTTTCGACGAAATCGGCGACATCACATAAAAGGCCGCGTTTTGATCCCAAATATCACTGAGCCATTTGGCGGCCAATGCGGGCGGATGGGCACCGCCATTGACGAAGCCAAAATATCGCCCGCCCGTGCTGGGCAAGGTCGTTGGGCTACCTATGTCGTGCAGTTGCGCCAACATCTCGGAGGCATCCGTCGGGCCAACGGGCAACGGAATATCAAATTCCGAAAGCCGCGCCAAAGCCGCCGCACCAGGGTTCAAGGACTGCTCGTGGGCCGCATTGATATATTCGCCCGCATATTCGCGGGCCTGATCTAGCAGTGCGCCAAATTCATTTAATTGGGTGGTTTTATTTGCAATTTGCGTCATTTTTATATCCTGTTGTGTTGTGTAATAACGCAAGAATACGCCGAATTTACAAGAATTATGTTGTGAAATTACCGTCTGTTATGCTATTTTTGCAATTATGCATACTATAGATAATATTTCTCGCAATATTCTGTACCAATTAGAACGCAACGGGCGGATTTCCAATGTTGAGTTGGCCGAACGGGTCGGGCTGTCACCATCTGCATGTTTACGGCGGGTACAGGAATTAGAGCGAAGTAGCATCATCAAGGGCTATAAAGCCGTCATTGACCGCTCTAAGCTGGGCGGCGGCTTTATCGTCTTTGTTGCGGTTGGGCTATCTCAACAGCGTAAAAGTGACCAAGAAGCATTCGAAAGAGTTATGTTAAGGGCACCTGAAGTGATTGAATGTCACAATGTTTCGGGCTCAATAGAATATATTCTCAAAGTAGAGGTCGCAGACTTGGCTGCCTATAAAAAATTCCACACAGAAACCCTCGGCACCTGCCCCGAGCTAAGTAGTATCACATCTTATATTGCCATGAGTTCACCGAAGGAGGTTTAGTCTAATAAGCGCATTTGTTTTCGTCGATTTTGTCTTTTGTCCGTTTGATAAAAGCGTTGATATTTTTCATCTGCACGAAGCGTTTTGGCATGGGGTATATCAAGAGCAAATACTGCCCTTCGCCAACACTGCTCGCATCGAAAGACGGGTTGTTGGGGTCGTCCACAATGATCGGATGCAGATTGGCCATTGTGACGCCGGGCATGTGTATGGCCAGACGCTCCGGTGTGCCGAGCATACCGGCGGAATGAAAACTGCCATTTATATGCATAATTTTGCGACCAGGATTGGCTTTCATGTGAACGGCAATGCTTTCGGCCATAGTATCGTCGCGTGAGACTTGCGCAGCGTAGCGGTAAAATCTTTTCTTTTCCTTTTCCGCCTCGCTTATATCGCCCCCAACCCGGTGGCTTGGCACTGCGGCCAGGAAAGCATAATATTTGTCTTTATAATCCCCGTCTTCCAGATGTAGTTTTTCGGCGGCCCAGGCGCGGGGCTCACCGTCCAGGGATTTAAGAAAATCCGGGCCGCGTTCACCAATACACGACACCATATTGCCCGGTATCTCCGAGGCTATTACAGGCAGGTCGTTATTTTTGGCAAATTCAACCAATGGTCGGTAGGACGAGCGGTAATGGGGCCAGGCCTTGCCGTCATGGACAAGGGTTTCCTCGCCGATTTTTCCGTCCAGATAATCATCGACCACGCTTTGGGCCGGACGTTCAAATTGTTCCATCGACAAAGCCAAATCAGAGTTTACGGCGTGCAATCCAGAGAATATTTTCGATTGCACATAATGACTGGCCACATGACCGTGGGCCTCGCCGATAAAGACCGCGTCATAGCTTGAGAAATCCCTGACCACCATATCCAAATCAACCACGCGCGGCGACAGATCACCCATCTGAGTTTCGACCAATATAAAGTCTGAAAAACTATTGATCGGGGTGGAGACTGTATATGTTTTGCCGTCCTGGGACAGGTTTACTTGCACGGTCTGTTTTTGTGGTGACGTGCTGGCACAGGCCGCCAAAACAGTTAGTACAGCAAACAAGGTAATATTTTTCATAAAACGCATATTTTCTCCGTATAAAAGATAGACCCTAGCCGCCTAAAACGTCTTGCGCAAGGTGACACCATATTCCCGGGGCAAGCGCGGGTTGCCGAGGAATACCCGTTGAAAAGACCGATTTGGATCTGCGAAACGTTGGGCCGAAACCACGGCGTCTTCATTGGTCAGATTGCGTCCCCAAATGGTCAAACTCATACTGTCCGAAGAAAAACCGATACTGCTATTGACCAAAGTATTGGCACCAACCCAGGCTAAATTATGCACTTGCACAAATTTCCTGCTCTCATGGGAAACATTGGCATTGAAATGCACTTCCAATTTGTCATTAAGTGGCCGCGAATAGCTCATGCCAGCGTTGAAAGAGTTTTTGGGTGAGCGCGGTAATTGCCGTCCAACGATAGAGCCAAACAATGTATTTTCCGAGCTACACGGCAAGGACGGGTCTTGCAAGCCGATAGAGCAATTGAGCAGGCCGTCGTCCGCTACATCCAGATTACGACCCTCATTGAGATCGGTACCCCGAAGGATTTCAGAATCTGCCAGGGCATAATTGGCAGTGATGACAAAACCCGGAATGGTCGGCACCCGGTAAATCATTTCGGCTTCAAACCCCATCACCCTGACCTTGCCCACATTGGAGATCACCGTTGTGGTGATATTATTGGGTAAGGTCAAGGATTGGGTGAGTTGATAGTCCGAGATGGTGTTGTTGAACGCGGCCAAATTGAACAGAAATTGGCCATCCATAAAGGTATTTTTGATGCCGCCCTCAAACGCCCACACTGCTTCCTCGTTGTAATCACCAAACCCGAGGGCCTCGGCATTGGCATTGTTAAACCCGCCCGGCTTGTCGCCCCGTGCCGCGATGGCGTAAATATTTGTCGCATCACTCAGAGCATACTTAGCAGAAAAACGCGGATTGAAGCTGTTGAATGTGGCGGTGCGGATGATTTGCGGTTGTTCGGTTAAAGACACCAATGCGCCGAGAAAATTATAGACGGCATTTTTATCCACAGTGTTATTTGTAATTTTTTCCGATTTATACCGGGCTTCTACGCTCAAGGTCAGGTCGTCCAGCAAGTTAAAATCTACACTGCCAAAGACCGCGAGATTGCGCCTTTTGTCTTTGACGATGCCCCGGTATGCGGAGAATTGTAGCGCGTCCAGCTCACTGCCAAAATTGATCAAAGAAGTGAAAAACGGTGAGCTAAAACACGGCAAGGGATCGCCCCCCCGCGATGCACACTCTGCATTCATCCGTGCCACCTGAGCGGCAAAACCCTCGGCCAACATTTCCGGTAAAGCGGACGGGGCCTGCCTGGTGCCCTGGCTTCTTGAAAAACCTTGATAATAATACCCGCCCAGCAAACCTTGTATAGTGTCGCCGTCATATTTAAGCCTGATTTCGCTGGAAAAATCATTGGATTTTCCCACCAAAACAGAAGCAAAATCCGCCGGGTCACCGATGACATATGCATCAAAAAAATGTGTGGGGCCAATGGGGATTGCCGGGCCCAGATCAATATAGGTGGCAAAGGGAACCAGGCTCTCAGCCGTATGGTCAAAATCAAATTTCGCGTCGGTGTTTTCTCCGTTAAACCCGTTGATAAATTCCACGTCAAATTGTTCGTTAAGCTTGTAATTCATGGTCAGGCTGGCTTGCAGACTTTCCACATCCTCATAACCTTTCTCGTCCAAAAGCCGCACATCATCATAGGCAATGGGGCGGCTCGTGATCTCGCCGCCAAAATAGCGGCCATTGCCAAGATATGTACCGCCATTGTCGGGGAACAGATTGTTGTCGGACGGATCGGTGGCAAACAACCGCATTTGGTCATCGCTGAGTTTTGAAAGCCTCAAACGTGCGCGGGCATTAAAGCGGTCGGACGGCTCATAAAACAGACCCAAAGAAGCGGCCATAGATTTCTGCTGCCCAACCTCGCTACCGTCAAATTCATTGGTGAACGGCCCGCCGCGTGTATAAAATCGACCGTGCAGGCTGGCGGAAACCGTGTCGCTGACAGGCCCGCGCATTGTGCCGCCAAGCTCAAAGCGGCCAAAACTGCCAGCGTCCAGTTTTATATCGCCAGACGCATCTTCGGACGGAGATTTGGTGATAATATTGATGGCCCCGGAATAAGTATTGCGTCCGTAAAGCGCCGACTGTGGCCCCTTGACCACCTCAATGCGCGCAACATCGCTGAGATCATAATCAAGTAGTGAACCATTGAGCAAGATACCGTCAACAAATGTCGAAACACCCGACGCTCCCAAAATTGTCGCCTGTCCGCGCACCACCGGACGCACACCATTGGTGCGGCCAAATTCTTCGTCCAGTGAGAACCCGGAGGTAAATTTGGCAATATCCGCCATGTCGCGAATGCCCGCAGCTATGATGGATTTATCGGTATAAACCGTGATCGACAAAGGGGTTTCCTGAACATGTTCCGGGCGTTTGCGGGCGGTGACGATGATTTCGTCAAATCTTCTTACTTCCGGCTTGTCGTCAGTAGTTTGTGCGAAGGATACATTGTTTAAACTAGCAAGCACACCACATACCGTGCCTGTAGCTATCAAATATTTTTTATAAGTGTTCATTCCAGCCCCCTCCTATTGCGGGCTATTTTGGTCGTGTTTCGTTTTGTGATTGTTTAGGTGTTATTGTCGTTTTGGCCCTACATTTAGAGATGATATGTCCATGACATGGGTATAGAGATCGGACATGAACCGTTCGCCAGTGCTGCGCGTAAACAACATTTTCTTGCCGTCCGGCGACACGGACGGGAAGCCGTCAAAACTGTCATTAAAAGTCAAGCGAACTGGTTCACCGCCTGCGATCTTGCCCAGGAATATTTCCCAATTGCGCGGATTATCTTTGAGAGGCCGCACAAATACATAATGCTGGCCGTCCGGGGTTGGATAGGGTGCCCAGTTCATCCATGCATCGTCCGTAATTGGCGTGATTACCTTGGTGTCCGTATCGACGGTAAACACCGTCATCAGCGTCATTTTCCGGCTAGGATTTTCGTTCGGGTCTTTGCGTTTCCAGGCCCGCATGGTGATGGTCTTGTTGTCGGGTAGAAAGAACGGCGCGCCCTCTTGCCAATCTTCGGTAAAGGAAATTTGCCTCTCGCCCGTTCCGTCCGAATTCATCATCCATAAATCCAGCATACCGTCGATTTGCCGGGTAAAGACGATTTTTGAGCCGTCTGGAGAAACCGCCACTTCCGCATCATAAACCTTGTTATTGGTCAGGCGCTTGACGTTTTTACCGTCTATATCGGCCATGTAAAGTTCCGCGCCTTGGGGATAATCAGCTTCGCTTGACCAATTGCCCACCGGCATATCCATGTTATCTCGGGTCGAGGTGTAGAGGATGCGTTTGCCGTCCGGCATGATATAGGAACACCCGTCCTGGCCCCGGTCATTGGCGGCCCATTGATGCTTGCCGTCATCGCTAAACACCCAGGTCAGCGCCCCGCCCGCAGCCCGCGCATGGGACGGCGGGACGGCGTTTTCGTCCTGAACCTGGGCGATAATATGATAGCTGTCCGGGCCGTAATAGGCTTCGGCGCTTTCGGGCAGGTTCGGGATTTTCCAAACCGGCAATTCCCCCTCGTTCCTGACCATCGGCGTTACCAAATTATAATCAGTCATAGGTAGTTCTACGGTTTCGGTTTCGATGGGTGCCTCTTTGGCACATCCGGCCAAACCTAAAGTTAGGCCTACAATCATCAAGCTCATGTGTTTCATATTGACCATATTCCTAGCTTCCCTATTCTACTTTTTCTTTTCTATTATTTTTCTCTAGGCGACTTATAGCCCGTCTTGATACGCACATAAATAGCGAACAGCATAATCAGCCCGTTGACCAATCCGATCAAAACGAAAGGCGCACCAGGGCTAACTTTATCAAATAAATACCCGCCAATCTGGCTGACGACAATCAGCCCGATCGCGCCGCAAAACGCAAATACACCAAACACCGAGCCGCGCACATCTACGGGGGCTTCCTGGGCCACCAAAGTTTGCCCGACCAGTATAACAGACATTTCGCCAATACCCAACAAAATCAAAGGCGGTATCGCCTCAGGTGCGGTTGGGTCTGGCACCAGCCCGATCCCTACATAGCCAACCACGGCCAAAGCCATAGCAAATACCACCACCGAGGCTCGGTCAAATTTGTCCAGTATGATACCAAATACTGGCGTCCATAACAAGGCCGATGCATGGACGATACCGCTCATGCGCCCGGCCTGTTTGGTGGCTTCTGTAATTTCGAGCCCGTGCATATTTGTCCCTGTGTGAATGAGCCACAAGGACAAAAACGTGCCGATCATCAAAATGTCGCCTCTGGCGATAAAGCTTTCCGCCAAAGCCAGTTGCAAGCGCGGGTTTTTCTTCGCCGCCCCGAACCCTTCTTTGACCAGTACCCGGACTTTCTTGCGGGCTTGCGGTTTACCTGGCTTGCCCGCCTTGAGACCATTAAACACCAAGCCGGCTGTGACGAGGGCCATCAAAGCCAAAGTCCAAAACGTAAATGTTCCGGCTTCCTGGGCGCTCATGCCTTGGGACGCATAAAGCTTGGGCAATTGGCTTAATATCAAAATCATAAACAGCGCCCCAAACCCGTTGGATAGACCGCTCATGGCGGCCATGATGCCCCGTGAGCGGTTTTGCGGGTAATCCGAAAGCACGGTCGCCATCATGCCCGCAAGCGCCGCCGCACCCACGCCCATAAAGGCTTTAATAACCAATAACATACCGAAGCTACTGGCCAGCGGGTACAGTAAAAACCCGGCGCCAATCCACAAAAAACCCATAGTATATATGGGTCTGCGTCCAATTTTATCCGACAAAGCCCCAAAAAACGGGGCCACGGTCAACAACACGATTTCGCCGACAAAGGCCAAATTGCCTACGGCGCGACCAAGCTCGTTATCGGCCATGCCCAAATGCTCTTTGAGAACATAGTTTTGCAAAAAGCTGATAATGGACAAAAACCCGATCGTCCAAAAGGCCGAGAATAAATAAGTGCGGGTATTCCAGCGCGTAACCCCCGGCTCCAAATGCACGAGCCCGAAACCGAATGTGGTGCCGGGCGTGCTGCTTGTGCTATTCGTAGCGTTTGTAGTACCGGGTGTTTTCATGTTCAGTTATGTCATTTCGGATTTTATCTGGCCCGGCCTTTTACATAGCTGTATGAATAATAGCTATACCCAATTTTTGGCGTTTGCACGAGGCCAACACATAAATCAACAGCCCACAAATGGACATTTCGCCGCAGGGTGAAAAAGCCGGAATAGTTCATGAAAGGGGTGGTTTAACATCTGTATGTCTCGCAAAATTGTCGAAAAAAACCTTTGAAGGCACCCAGGAACTAGCGAATGTATCGGCAAGTTTAAGCCACTCGGGTAATCTTTCATGGCGTAAGGGAATATACCCCCAGTATTCCTCAAACAAATGGTCATCCAAATACTCAAAGGCGCTTAGCATTTCTGTTTCTATATCTTGCAGGGCGCGAACAAGATAGCGACCCCCGCGTTCTCCGCTTTTTGCTCCAACACTGCCAGCCGTAAAAAGATCACGGGTTTGTGGTGCGAGCACTCCATGGGCGAGAAGAAGATAAGATGAGACATCGTAGTATTTACGGCTTTTACGCCCACTCCCGCAAATTTGCGGACACAGCACTGAAGCTTCTGCCCGTAACATGCGTTTCTGGTCTTGGGAAAGATCCATATAAACCTTAATTTCTGGCGACAAGCTTGCATTCTGGTTTTCACCGAGCCACCAAAGTCTCTGGCCTTCTTTCAACCGCGCTTTTGCATATTTTCTTACATGCTGCATTTTGCCTTCGATATCAAGTTTTTGGAAATCGAAATATGTGATATCCATCTCCTGAAATAGTGATCGTTTTTGTCCAATTTCCAATTCAAATCTGGGGACATGAGACGTTCTTACATGGATAATGGCAGTTTCATATTTCTGCCATTTCACATCTGGCATCCCTCCCATTTTTCCAAAAATCACGTATATATTGTGTACCGCCTGATCCCGGCTACTTTCCAGAATACTATTGGCGACACTTCTCCAAGTATCTTTAAGAGTATGTTTAACTTCAATACCGTTATTGCCAACTGAAATATCCGGGAACGCATGTGGATGGGGTTTAAGGTCAGCCAGTAATCCATTATAACCACCCATCTCATTGATAATTTCACGGATGCGGGTTTCAAATCCCGAAGCAGTGTTAAAAATTTGTGCTTGGGTTTCAAGCCGTAATTTATCTACGACAAGTGATAGAAATGTTTCAAAATTGGTCAAATGGGCAATCCTATTTTATTTTAAGAGCCAATAAGTTTTCAGCATCAATTCTATAGAAGTTTTTTCAACTCCCCAGGCTTTGACAGACGGCTCTGGCAATATGCCACGCCAACACCGGCGGTACTGCATTACCCACTTGCCGCTCTGTTTCGCGTAATTTTGATTGAAATATAAAATTATCCGGGAATGACTGAATTCGCGCCGCTTCACGCATAGAAATCCTGCGATCAAGCTTATAGTGAAAATGTATATTCCCGTGGCACTCTGCACGCACCGTATATCCTGCCCGACCTGCTTTCAACCTACGTGACCCCTGTTCGGGGCTTTTCTTTGCAAGACTCCAGATATGGTTTATCGAGGGGTCTAAATCACGTTTTTCCAAATCCTTGAGGGCTTGCTCCGCTGTAACCCACATTTCTGGTGGATAAATTGGAGCGGGATGCATAAATTTGTCTACACCCGGTGCGGTTCCAATTATAAGCACGCGTTCTCTGGTTTGCGGAACACCAAATTCAGCCGCATGGTAAAGCCTGTAAGATACATCATAGCCAAGTGCTGAAAAGTCATCAATTACACGTTTCAGCGATTGCTTATTATGCTTCATAAGCAGACCTTTGACATTTTCTGCAATAAAAATTTTGGGCTGAACTCGCTTAACCACTTCTACCATCGCGCGATATAAACCACTTTTCTTGCCATCAACACCTGCACCTTTGCCATTGACTGAAATGTCCTGACAAGGGAATCCGCCTATCACAACATCGGCGTCTTGAGGAATACTGCCAATATGCTCCCAAACATCGCCGTGAACTATATCGTGGTTGAGGTTTTTTTTGTATGTTCGACATGCCTCAAGATTAAAATCATTGGCCCAAATAATATCAAAGGGTAGTGGGCCAAAAACATTTTTTAAAAATGTAAAATTTCCACGAAAACCCAAATCCATGCCTCCACACCCTGAAAACAATGAGATAACATTATAGGTTTTATTGGAGATTACCTTTAAATTGGGTAAAGGGACAAGCTGTTCCAGCATTTGGTTTTTCTTCTGTACTAGCACAAACCCACTCCCCGATGTTACATGTTATCGAACATAATGCGAACAAATAGACTGCGTCAAGGATAAATCAAATATATCCCGATTTATCCTCCAGTGACACTAAACCCAGTCCGGGACATGCTCCGTCTTTAGCACATCTTCAATACTTGGGCGTTTGCGCACGACGGCATATTTATCGTCTTTGACCAGAACCTCGGGGATTAGGGGTCGGGAATTATACTGGCTGGCTTGCACGGCACCGTAAGCGCCGGCGGTGTGCAGGACAATCAAGTCCCCGGCGCGCATTTCTGGCAACATGCGGTGCTGGGTGAAGGTATCACCGCTTTCGCAAATCGGGCCAACCACGTCATAGCTGATCATCTGTGTATCTGCGTCCGGTGCGTTTACGGGCTCAATATCGTGGTAAGCATCATACAAAGCCGGGCGGATAAGGTCGTTCATGGCCGCATCAATGATCAGGAAATTACGCGCCCCGCCGTGTTTGACATAAAGAACCTTGGCCAGCAAAACCCCGGCGTTTCCGGCAATCATTCGGCCCGGTTCAAAAATCATGCGCACACCCAAATCCTGGGTCAGCCGCCTGACCAGATCCCCGTATTCTTCTGGCGTGGGCGGTGTTGTGTCCCCGCCCGCATAGGAAATGCCCAGACCACCACCAATATCAAAGGTTTCGATTTTGTGGCCTTGCTTGCGCAATCGCTCAATCAAACCAGCCGCCAAAGTGATAGCCGAGGCAAACGGTGCCAGACTGTCGATCTGGGAGCCAATATGCATGGCAATGCCTTGCAGACGAATACCGGGCATGTCTTGCGCCCGCTCAAACACCGCGTCCACATCCGCTATATCAATGCCGAATTTATTCTCGGCCCGCCCCGTACAAATTTTCTCGTGGGTTCCGGCGCAAACATTCGGGTTGATGCGCACGGCAACCGGCGCAATTTTTCCCATATCCAGAGCAATAGCGTTAAGCTGCTGCAACTCCGGCATGGATTCGATGTTAAACTGAGCGATACCCGCCTCAAGGCCCGCCCGCATTTCTTCGGCTGATTTGCCGACACCGGAAAATATAATTTTATCCGCCGCAATACCGGCCGCCAAAGCTCGCGCCAATTCACCACCGCTAACCACATCAGCACCGGAACCTAACTTTGCCAACAGACTTAATACGGCCTGATTGGAGTTGGCTTTGACCGAATAGGCGATCAGACTGTCCATTGCAGAAACCGCTTTTGCAAAAACCTGATAATGACGGGTGAAGGTGGCGGCGGAATAAACATAGGCCGGGGTGCCAATTTCGGCGGCTACGGTCGCAAGTGAAACGTGCTCGGCCATCATTTGGCCGTCTAAAGGTGAAAAATGTCGCATAAAAATATCCAAAAATAAGAAAACGGTTGTAGGTGGGAAATAAATTTTACCGAGCAATAACTTTGAGCAAGTGGCTTTAATCGCAAGCTAGTTATTGCTCTCCTGTTTCTTTTCTACCTTTTTGGTCTTGTCACCCCATAGCGGCGGCGGCGTATCAAGCTTGCCTTTGATCCCGCAAGCCCCAAGCGCAAATGCGCCAACAAGGGCGGCAATGGTCAATCTACGGCTAAAATTATGACTAAAACGGTTTCTCATAAAAAGCCTATAACCATAATCCGTGCCGCCTGTCAAATCATGTTAAATACCAAATCCAAACCAAACCAAATCCAAATTAGGGTGCGGTTTCTAATGTTTGTGCTTATCTATCCATTATCAAATTAAACGGTGCTTCATTTAATCAAAAATGGAGCGCCCCGCCAAACAAAGGATTTAATCATGGCCCAAGAAACACAAAAGAAAACCACTAAATATACATTCAAAACACCTGCCGCTGTGCAAAAGGGTTTTCGCGCCTATGTCGGCTTGTTCGGTGCCGCCTACGAGCGTGCCGTACCTGTATTTGAAAAAGCTGCCAAGAATTATGACAACTACGCCGCTCGCGGTGAGAAGCTGGAAACTTCTGCAACTTCTTTCGTTAAAGATGCCAGCAAGAACGTTTCTGAATTTGCCTCCAAGCGTTATGAAATGCGCGCCGCTAAAGTTCGCTCATTTTTCCCAAAGGCCGCGAATGACCGGGTCGTCGAGCTAGAAGCAGAGATTGCCAAGCTTAACAAGAAAATTGTTACACTGGCTAAAAATACGGCTAAAGGGACGGCAAAAAAAGCGCCTAAAAAGGCTGCAAAATCTGTGACAAAGGTCGCAAAAAAGACTGTGGAAACCGTTAAAGCAGCTTAAAAACACGAAAATTTAAGCTCGAAAAAGGCGCATTTATCCCCCCTAAATGCGCCTTTTTTATGTTTTGCGTTCACTCAGACTAGCTGATGCGAGAATTGTATTGGCAATTACACAGATTGTTTGGCATAAAGAAACTATAAAGGGGAAAACGGGAGACACGTCATGGCTAAACAAATTGAAGATTTAGAGAAAAAGGCGGCCCAGTCCACCACTTCGGTGAACTCCATGATCGGGATCAGGCGGGCGGAACTTTTGAAGTCCCTTGGCATTTTGGTCGGTAATGCTGCCCGACAACCCAAACCTTTGGCCAAAAACCTGGGCGAATACGGCAAGGAATTGGTCAAGATTGCCAAAGGCCAATCCGAGTTGGCACCTGAGCGCCGCGACCGCCGTTTCATGGATCCGACCTGGCGCTACAACCGCCTCTATAAGGCTGGTCTGCAAAATTGGTTGGCTGCCCGCAAGGGCTTTGAGGGCTGGATAGCTGATAGCGGCATTGCTGATGCCGACAAAGCCCGCTCGCGCTTTGTGCTGGATATTTTAGCTGATAGTTTCGCCCCGACCAATACATTACTTGGTAATCCTGCCGCCATGAAACGCTTGTACGAATCCGGCGGTATGTCCGTAGTTAAGGGCATCAAAAATGCTTATGAGGATCTGCGCACAAATGGCGGCATGCCGTCCATGGTTGATAAATCCAAATTTGAAGTTGGCAAAAACCTGGCCACCTCCAAAGGCAGTGTGGTGTTTAAAAACGAGATGCTGGAGATCATTCAGTACAAACCGCTGACCGACAAAGTCTACAAAACCCCGCTGGTGATCATTCCGCCGCAGATCAACAAATTTTACGCCAATGATTTGTCCGACCACAACAGCGTCATCAAATATTTCGCCTCCCAAGGCTACCAAATGTTCGCCGTAAGCTGGCGCAACCCAAGCCGGCAACATTCCCATTGGGGCTTGGAGAACTATGTCCAATCCCTGATCGAAGGCACGGACGTGATTATGAAAATTACCAATAGCAAAAAGATCAATGTCTCCGGCGCATGTTCGGGCGGCGCCACATTATCTTTGTTCTTAAGCGAGCTTGCCGCACGGGGTGATACGCGGGTCAATTCTTATACGCTTATGGTGTGTGTTCTGGATCCGAAAAAATCCGACAGCGACATTGGCCTGTTTGCCAGTGAAGCCGGTATTGAGGCGGCGCGTAAAATGTCCAGGCGTAAAGGCATATTGCCCGGCGACCAATTGGCAAAAGTGTTTGCCTGGATGCGGCCCAATGATCTGATCTGGAATTATGTGGTCAATAATTATCTGCTCGGCGAAGACCCGCCCGCTTTTGATATTTTGTACTGGAATGCCGACACCACCAATCTGCCCGCGCAACTGCATTCAGACTATCTTGATATGTTTGCCGACAAACGGTTTGTGCCCGGTAGTGGGGTTAATTTCATGGACAATGAGATCAACCTCAAAAATGTCAAAGTAGACGGCTTCATGCTAGCCGGCGTCACCGACCATATTACACCTTGGCGGGCCAGCTACCGCAATACGGCCCTGTTTGGCGGCAAGATAGATTTCGTGCTGGCCAGTTCCGGGCATATTCAGTCCTTGCTGACAGCACCAGGCAATCCAAAAGCCAAATTTTTTACCAATAAGAAAATCGAGGAAACTTGCGACCAATGGCTCGACGGGGCGTCTGAAAATGCTGGTTCCTGGTGGCCCCATTGGGATAACTGGCTCAAGAGGCGTTCCGGCGAAGTTAAAGCGGCACCGCGCAAACAGGGCAATAAATCGTTTCCGCCGCTGTGCAAAGCGCCCGGCGAATATGTGTTCACCTAGAAAAGAAAGCCTCCAATGCTCAACGCTCCCCATATTCGTTTTACCCAAGTCGGCAACCAAAAACTGCGCACCGCAGTATGGAAAGGCACAGACAAGGGAGCGGGCAAGCGCACGCCGCTCCTGTTTTTCAACGGCATTGGTGCCAATCTGGAAATCGCACAAGCATTCGCCGATAAATTTACCGGCCGCGATATTATCACATTTGACATGCCGGGCATTGGCGGCTCACCGGATCCGACCATCCCTTACCGTCCGTGGTGGGCAGCCAAGGCGGCCAAGCAAATATTGCTGGAAAACGGCTATAATAAAGTTGATGTTCTGGGCGTAAGCTGGGGCGGCGGCATGGCCCAACAATTCGCATTTCAATATCCCGCTATGACTGACAGATTAGTACTGTGCGCCACCGCGCCAGGTGTAACTATGGTGCCGGGCGACATCCGCGCTATCACCAAAATGGGCTCGCCCAAACGCTATAGGGACCGGGAGTATCTCAAAAAACATTTCGAGACTTTGTACGGCGACGGCGAAGAAGGGGCCGGGGAATTTGCCAAAAACATGACCGCGCCCAGCCTCAAGGGCTATTGGTATCAGCTTTTGTGTATGATCGGCTGGTCAAGCCTGCCGCTCTTGCCTTTCCTCAAAATGCCGACCCTAATCATTGCTGGCGACCGGGATCATATTGTGCCATTGGCCAATGCCAAAATCCTGAAATTCATGATCAAGGATTCCCGATTGCACGAATTTGAAGATGCGGGGCATTTGTTCTTGCTGACCAAGCGCGACGAAAGCGTGCAGATCATCCGCGATTTCTTTGATGAGCCGGAGGTAGAACTCCCAACCCGCAAAAAGCGTAAATTAAAAAAACTAAAAGTCCCGAAAAATTTGCAAAAGAACGTAGCCGCATAAAAGGCGCATAAGGAGAGCATTATGAGCGACAATAAAAACAAATCTACCGACACAGCCCGTAAAATCTGGCTGGCCGGTATCGGCGCCTATGGCCGCGCCTTTAGCGAAGTGCAAGAAGGCCTGTCCAAAGCGGGCAAATCCACATCCAAAGTATTTGATGAGCTTGTACAAAAAGGCGAAGTACTGGAAACTATCGTCACACATAAAGGCAAAGAAGCTTTTGACAAGGTTAGCGACAAAATGGGCGACGGGTTTGATGTGGATGAACGTATCGCCAAAATGCGCGAACGTCTCAAACGTGGTTATGGCGGCAGTGATGATAACAATGATATGGAAGCCCGCCTGGACGCTATCGAAGCCAAATTGGACGAAGTGCTGAAACGCTTAAAGCCCAAACCAGCCGCAGCTAAAAAACCCACACCCGTTCGAAAAAAATCTGCACCCAAGGCCAAAAAATAAGTGGTGGCGGTTCGTTCCAAAACAAAAGAAAAAATTCTGCGCACGGCGCTGGCCCTGCTCAACAATGAGGGCGATACCCAAATAAATTCGGTGGACATCGCCGCCGTCATGGGCATCAGCCCCGGTAACTTATATTATCATTACAAAGGCAAGGATGTTATCATCACCGAGCTGTTTGCGGATTTCGAAACCGAAATCAGGCAGGTTCTGGCCGCCCCCGTCGCCAAGCCATTGGCTTTGGAAGACAACTGGATTTATCTATATATCATCTTTGAGGAGATTTATGATTTCCGGTTTTTCTATCTTAATTTGACATCTCTTCTCGAGCGCATCCCGCAGCTAAAGCCAAAGTTCAAGCGGTTATTATCCTTGATGCAAACCGCCTTTGAACGTTTACTCGCTGGCCTTGAAGCCAGCGGGCATCTAAACTTTCGCACCGACGAGAAACACATATTATCTGAGCGCCTTACCCAGCATTTCACCTATTGGTTAGCCTATGCCACCTTGCGCGGTATCGGTGCCAACAAAGGCAACTATAACCCCAAAGCCATGATCCACGAAGGCGTGTACACAGCCCTAACCCAAATCACTCCCCACTGGGGCGGGGGCAGCGAACCCTACGCAGAATTACTAAAAGATTTCTTGAATGAACAGGTGGGATGACGGGCACTTTACAACAAGCCCTGTAAGGTGGATTACGCCAAGAGGCTAACTGTGTAACCTCAATAGGTTGTCCTCCTTATAGGTGTGTAAAGCACTAAGAACTTGCTCTGATAATTTGCCTGTTGATCTGGTCATGAGTTATAATTTTACAATCTTGGAATTATCAAATGTCAGCTTTACAAGGGAACACCTGCCGGATGCATTTACGCAGCAAGATGACAGGCATGAGAATGCAAGGCATACACCGTTTTATCGAGAGCAAATGGTTTTGGCTTTGTTAATAGACGCTACTCCTGCGCAGAAGCGTTATTAAGGCGGTTACGGGTAGCTTTGCCAACTATACGGCAAAGCTGCGGCGGTAAACCTGCCCCTTAATTTTGCCCTATTTAGGTTTCAAAGAGTTGTGCGTTTAGCGGAGAATGGAATGCTCCGGGCTAAATATTAAATCCTATAGGAGGGGAATTTGTATTCACCCAAGACATTCGTAATTCGGAAAATCTTTAAGGCTGTTATATGGGGAATGACTTTATTGTTATTGGCTTTGGTCTTATATGAAATGGTACGCGTAATTACTGCGCAAAAAACGGTAGATGAAAAGTTTAAAACCATATTGGAACAAGAAGACAGCTTTGTTTCTATAGCTGATATTCCGAAAGGCCGTTTGGATGCTTTATTGCAAATTGAAGATCCGAATTTTTACAACCATAAAGGCATTGATTTAAAAACCCACGGCGCAGGATTGACAACGATCAGTCAGGCATTGACCAAGCGTTTGTTTTTCAAAAACTTCAACCCAGGTTTTGCCAAGCTGGAGCAAAGCCTGATTGCCCGGTTTGCCGTTCATCCGGCCATCAGTAAAGATGAGCAAATTTTGGCATTTTTCAGCATTGCTTATTTGGGAGCTTGTCGGGGTAGGCCCGTCCACGGTTTTCGCCCAGCCGCTCGTTGTTACTTTGATAAAGAGTTTGAAGACTTGAGTAGGGGCGAGTTTTTACGCCTATCCGCCATGCTGGTTGGCCCAAACCATTATAACCCGCTCGGCGGTGTTAAAGCATTGGAAGAACGGGTAATGCGCATTGAAAACTTGTTGGCCAAAAATTGTGCCCCCCTTAATAACCGTGATGTCTATCTAGCAGCATGCGTAAATTAGGCTTTAATCGCGATCAATTGTGCGCCGCATAACTCGCTCACGCCTTTATTGGCCAAACGCATCAATTCGGTAAATTCGTCTGCGGCAAACGGGCTGTCTTCAGCGCTGGCCTGGATTTCTATGATGCCGCCCGTGCTGGAGAGAACAAAATTGGCGTCGGTCCCAGCGGCGCTGTCTTCCAAATACTCCAAATCAAGCCGACAAGTATCCGCAACAATACCGCACGATACGGCGGCGACTTGATCTGTTATGGGGTCGGTTTCAATGACACCTTCTTCCAGTAAATAATTGATGGCCAGTTTGAGCGCCACCCATGCGCCGGTGATAGACGCTGTTCGGGTGCCGCCGTCGGCCTGGATAACATCGCAATCCAGAATGATTTGCCGCTCACCCAGTAATTTCAGATCAATCCCGGCCCGCAAAGAACGACCGATCAGGCGCTGGATTTCCATTGTCCGCCCGCCTTGGCCGCCCCGTGCCGCCTCTCGGCGCATACGGGTGTGGGTCGAGCGCGGCAACATGCCGTATTCCGCCGTCACCCAGCCCTTGCCCCGCCCTTTAAGCCAGCGCGGCACACCCGGATCCACACTGGCCGTACATAAAATATGGGTATTGCCGCATTTGATCAAACAAGACCCCTCCGCATAAGGCGAAACCCCGGTTTCGATTGAGACAGGGCGAAGCGCGTCAAGAGCGCGGTTGTTGGGGCGCGGGCTGGTGGGCATAGGTGATCCTTTTTATATGAGGGGACGGCATAAGCCTTATGAAAGGAATTGTCAAAAACTCTTGCGCTGTGCACTGCGTAGGGTAAAAATGCTCCATGAGTTTTCAATCCACATCCTTATCCTTGTCTGATCTAGATGCACGGGCGCGCTTTGTATTTAAGGATATTGTCGAGACATATCTCGAAACGGGGACACCTGTAGGATCGCGTACATTATCGCGGCTTAATGCGGGCGAGGCGGGATTGTCAGCCGCCTCCATTCGCAATACTATGGCCGAATTGGCGGCGCTTGGTCTGCTAAGTTCGGCCCATATCAGTGCAGGACGGATGCCGACCCACCAGGGCTTGAGATTGTTTATTGATGGTCTTTTGGAAATCGGTGATTTGTCCGCACGTGAACGCAAGTCCATAGATGCGCAATTGGCCGGGCGCGACATGCGCCTTGAAAACGTGCTTGAGAAAGCATCGCGGTCTTTAGCCGGGCTGGCGGGCGGAGCAGGCCTGGTGCTGGCCCCTGATATGTCAAAAACCCGATCCGATGTGCATTTTGGGGCTTTGCGCCATGTGGAATTTGTCGGGCTGGACGCAGGCCAGGCTCTGGCCGTGCTGGTTTATGCGGACGGACATGTGGAAAACCGGATTATGGATGTGCCGGCAGGCCTGGTGCCTGCGGCCCTGGAGCGGGCTGGCAATTTTCTCTCCGCCAGACTTAAGGGCAAAAGATTGTCAGAAACCCGTACCGATATTTTGGCGGAAATCGAGACCGGCAAAGCGGCTCTGGAAGCTTCCGCCGCCGGATTGGTCAAGCAGGGCATCGCCGAATGGAGCGCTAAATGGGGGGATAGCAAAAAAATATCACAAAAACGCACTTTAATTGTCCGTGGACACGCTCACCTCCTTGACAATCAGGCTGCGCAATCCGATTTGGAGCGTATAAGGCTTTTATTTGAAGATTTGGAACGTAAGGAAGAGTTAATCGCATTGCTGGACGAGGCGGAAGATGCCAAAGGTGTGCGGATTTTTATCGGTGCGGAAAACCCGTTGTTTTCCTTGTCCGGTTCGTCGGTTGTGGTTGCCCCTTACAAGGATTCAGATCAAAATATTATTGGCGCACTGGGGGTCATAGGGCCAACGAGATTAAATTATGCAAGGGTCATCCCTATGGTCGATTACACGGCCGAAGTGATTGGCCGCCTGTTACAAATGGACCAGAAATAAATGGCCCAGAAATAAATGGACCAAAAATAAATGGATAAGTGAAGGAAACGAAATGATAAAAAAGACGACGCCAAACATAAAGACTGACACAATGCCCACAAATGACGAACTGGACGCTTTGCAAGCCCAAATTGATGCGGCGGCAAAAGCAGTGGAAGGCAGAGAGAAAACGGATGGGGAAAAAAATAATGGGGAAGAAAAGGATGAAACTCTTAAACCTGCCGTGCCTGAACTTAGCCAAGCTGAAAAACGCGCTGCACGCATAGAACAGCTTGAGGCCGAGCTTGCCAGCGCCAAAGACCAGACTTTACGGGCGATGGCAGAAACCGAGAACATCAAAAAACGCTCGGAACGTGAAGTTCGCGCCGCCAGCATTTATGCGGTCGAGCGCTTTGCCGCCGACATGTTGACTGTATCTGACAATCTCGCCCGCGCACTGTCAACAATAGATGACAGCGCCAAAGGCGCACTTGGGGAAAATGCCAAGCATTTGCTCGACGGGCTGGAGTTAACAGAAAAAGACTTGATTGCCGTGTTTTCGCGCCACGGCATCAAGCCAGTGCCCGGAAAGGGCTCGAAATTCGATCCCAATATACATCAGGCCGTTGCGCAAATCCCGTCTGACGAGACCAAGGGTGATGTGGCGCAGGTCATGCAAAACGGTTTTACATTGGGAGACCGTACCTTGCGAGCAGCCATGGTCGCCGTATCGAGCGGGCCGCAAAAAGCTGCCAAATAGTCCTTTGGAAAAAATTCTGTCTTACTACTTTTCAACGCGCTATTTTTCGTGTATGCCTATCCCCGCACCCGGGCATGAGATCCGGTGACAACACTTAAATACGGGGATTTTCATGGCAGGTGAAAACGATAAATGGGAGTTTTACAAGGACAAACGCGGGGAGCACCGTTGGCGACGTACTGCCAGTAATGGTAATATTGTCGGCTCGTCTTGTGAAGGTTATACTGGCAAATCCAGCTGTACCGCCAATGCCGAACGCCACGGTTATAATGGCAACCCAAAGAGTTTGGGCGGCAAAGACAAGTGGGAACTTTATAAAGACAAACGCGGTGAGCATCGTTGGCGACGTAAGGCCGTTAACGGCGAAGTCACAGGTGCCAGCTCTGAGAGCTATAAATCTAAAGCCGACTGCCAGGCCAACGCGCAGCGCAACGGTATGTGATTACACACCACACGTATAAAGAACCGCCCCTAGAACGCTCTAGTTTGGGCGGTTTTTTTGTGGAACCAGCACCGTGCGCTTGTATTGCTACTTCGATCAGACTAAGGGAACACCATGACGTGGCTTCATTATATTTTACTGGCCTTACTCCAGGGACTTACAGAATTTCTACCCGTGTCCAGCTCGGCGCATCTGATCTTGCCAGCCAAAATTTTCGGGTGGCCCGACCAAGGCCCGCTCATCGATTTGATGGCCCACCTCGGCTCCCTTGGTGCGGTGCTACTTTATTACCGCAAAGATGTGGTGCGGATCATTTACGGTGGCTTTGACCTCATCAGTTTTAAACCGGAACGCCAAAACACCAGCCGGGCAAAATTGGCACTATATATCAGTATTGCCACACCTCCGGCCCTGATTGTCGGGTTTGCCATGAGTGCCGTAGGTTGGGACGAGGCGATACGCTCACCCAAGATTATTGCCTACGCCATGATCGGGTTTGGTATTGTATTGTGGCTGGCCGACATATGGGGCAAACGCACCAAGACGGTCGAAACCATGAACTGGCAAGCGGCAGTTGTCATCGGGCTGGCGCAAGTATTGGCATTTATTCCAGGCACGTCGCGCTCTGGCATCACCATGACGGCAGCGCGAGCCCTTGGCTTTACCCGCTCGGAATCAGCCCGGTTTTCTATGTTGATGGCCATCCCGGTTATTCTGGCAGGCGGCGGTTATGCGTTTCTAAAATTGCTAAAAAACGGCAATACGACAGCAGACGCAGCCACCTGGCAAGACGGACTTATCGTTGCCACCCTGTCCTTCATTGCCGCATATTTTGCAATTTACCTGTTTATGAAACTCATAGAGCGCATTAGCTTCCTGCCGTTTATGTTATACCGCCTCGCCCTCGGCTTTGGTCTTTTATACTGGCTGTCACAAGGTGGCGGGTAGAGCCTAGAGCGCTCTAGATGTGGAGTCTCAATAGGGCATTATCGCCGTTTCAAAAACACATAGAGCGCACCGGTACCGCCGTGTTTGATATGGGCAGGCGCTGTGCTGGAAATTATGTTGCGAATAGCCGGGTCGGTGAGCCATGTGGGCAGGCTTTGGCGCAATACGCCTCGCAAATTGGCCCCTTTGCCGGTGATGACCAAAACCGTGCGGTTGCCGCATTCATGGGCCAGTAGAATCCGGCGTTTAAGGACGGCATAAGCGGTGTCTCTGGTCAAATCATGCAGATCGATGGTGTGATCTATTTCCACTTGTCCCCTACGAACTTTTCTGTCGGAACGCGTTTGGATAGCACTTGACTTGCTTTGAATAACAGAGGCGGGTGCGGGCGGCAAATGGATGTGGGTTTGCGGTTTAGTTGGTAATTTGGACGCAGACAGCGGCATGACGGTGCGGGCGACCTGCTGCCAAATTAGCTTGTCCGTCTCACTCAGACCCTGGCCGGGTTTCATGAGATGTTTTCTTTAAGCAACAACGCCAACTCCATCGGCAATAGTAAAGTCCATCTGGCCTGATGTTTCATCACCCCGGCTTTGGCTCCGGCCTTTGGGCCACTGCCAAAAAACACATCACCGCGCATATGCCCCTTAATGGCACCGCCAGTGTCTTGAGCTATAAATAATTTTCCGGTCTTTGCGCCCCGGTAATCGCCGCCTTTAGCCGGGAATTTCCCTTCGACCCAAATCACGGAGCCGTAAGGATAATGTTTGGGATCCACCGCTAATGAACCCATTGCAGTGAGCGGAATACCTATCGCGCCTTTTGGCCCTTCATCCGGCGTCAGATATTCGGTTTTAAAGAATATATAGCGGGCGTTTTCGTTCATCAAGGCTTTGGTTCGCTTGTACCCGGCCTTCGCCATCCAGTTTTCTATGGATTTTTTTGAAGCTTCATCTTTGGTCATTTCACCACGCTTGATCAACACGCTGCCGATAGATGTGTAAGATTTGCTGTTATGGCCCGCGAAAGCGGCACGGTATATAGTCCCGTCCTTAAACCGTATTTGCCCCGAGCCCTGGATTTGTAAAAAGAAAACATCAATAGGCTTGCCATAAGCCAGGACTTTGGCGGAGCGGGCATTTAAATCTTTGCGCGGTAATTTTTGTACTTTTGCGCTATCGGGTTTGGCCAAAATAGGCTCGGAGTATTCCTTATCAGCAATCCGGCGTACAGAAATGTCCGGCGCGTAATACCCGGTTAATAGTCCGGTGGTGTCTGTTTTTTCAAATGCAACAGGTTCAAAAAATGTCTGGAAAAACTGAAAAGCACTGTCTTTGGTGGCGGTGATTTTTTTGGCAGCATGACAAGCTTGGCGCCAATGGCGGTAACGGCCAAATTGCGGCAATTTACTGTGTAGCCATTTATCATCTGGGCGCCTGCCCCAAAGACGGCAGTTTTTTTGCAAAGCCTTTAGCGCCGGGCTTGGGTCGGCCTCTTGCCAATAGGCCAGATGGGTAAATCCGCTATGGGGAGGAATTTCGGGCGTTGTGGGTGATGTTTCGGGGGGTGTCGCGGGTTGCGCAACAGGCGGCATGACCGGCTCTATCTCGGGTGGATGATCTGGCAGTTCAGGTTCGGGGTGGGCTATGGGTGCATCCGCTATAATTATAGGGTCGGGATCAGAAACTGGCACAGGCGTTTTGGTGGTCGCACAGGCAGCCAGAACCAGCCCGACAGAAACGAGAGCAAGCTTATTGCGTATCAGGAGAATGGTCCGGCCCATCTTTACTCGAATTGTTGGCTTTACTCGAATTGTTGGCTTTACTCGAATTGTTGGCTTTACTCGAATTGTTGGCTTTGTCAGGAGTGTTGGAGGTGTGTGGCTCAACCCCGGCCAGTTTCCAGTTCGGATTTTTGGACTTAAGATCACGCTCATAATGCCATACCTCCCGCACCCGCGACAACATGTCGAGATCACCTTCAACCACATCCCCGTCCTTGTTGGTCAAGGCTGTGGCCAATTCGGCCAAATAGGCAACGCGGATTTTTCCAACTTTACCCACACATTCGGCGCTGACCACTTCAGCATCAATCAGGCGCGCCAGATCAGTGACTTGTGTCAGGCCTTTGTCCGCAAGCTCGTCAATGGCGGTGAAATAGCTATCGCGAACATCGTCAGTTAGCAAACCGGCCAATGTATCTTTGTCGGCTTCCGCAAAAGCTTCCAAAATCATGCCGTAAGCCCCTTTGGCACCGTCGAGAAATTCGGGTAATGAAAATCCCGGATCCGAAGCGGCAATTTGCTCAAGCCCCACGGCGGCTGGGCCCGTAAACTCTTGACCTTTGGATTTTGGTTTTTTTTCCATATCCAGTTTATCGAGAATATCTTTTGGGTTGACGGCTTTTTCAGGCCCGTGTCCAACATTTTTGCCCAGAACTGAATATAACATTGCTCCGACAATGATGGTTAAAACAGCATATAGTATTATTGCTTGCATGAAAATTACTTCCTATTGTTATTTCCTATTGTAATGCGCCGAATGTAATGCGCCGAATGTAATGCGCCGAATGTAATGCTCCAAATGTAATGCTTATGGGCGCATCTTGAATTGCCACCCGCTCTTGACCATGTTAACGACAACGCACAAACTTTCAAATCAAACTTACACTTATTTCGAGAGAGACCAATGGCCAAGAAGAAAAATGACGATACAGATAAAAATCCGAGTAAAAAAGCCCCTAAAAAAGCCGCAAAAAAACCGGTGAAGAAGCCCGCTAAACCAAAAGCGAAGGCACCAAAGGCAAAAACACCAGCCCCAACGCCAGCACCAGCTTCAGAACCGGAGCAAGCACCACAAGAAAACGGCAGTGATGTAGCCCAGCCCATGTTGCGAATATTGGCGCAATATATAAAAGACGCCAGCTTCGAAAACCCCAATGCGCCTGATAGTCTGCGTACAGATCAAGACGCCCCGCAAATCAGCATAAATATCGAGATCGGCCGCCAGATGGTGGATGATAACACGGTTGAAGTGGTGTTGATGCTGGGCGCCAAGGCCGAACGCGATGGCAAGCCTGTGTTTTTATGCGAGTTGGAATATGCTGGCCTGTTTGCCTTTGGTAATATTGCCGAAGAGCATATCCAGCCAATGATTTTGATCGAATGCCCGCGCCTGCTGTTCCCGTTTGCGCGTCAGGTTATGGCCGAGTTGACACAAAATGGCGGCTATCCGCCTATTTTGTTGGAGCCGCCGGACTTTGCTGCTATGTTTCGTGAGGAAATGATGCGCCGCGCCCAGACGGCAGGTGGTACAACCACATTTAACTAGTGAGCGGGGCGGTGCCCATGATTAACATCGGAGTTTTGGGAGCGGCGGGGCGTATGGGCAAAGCCCTATGCGTTGAAATTGCTAAATCCGGGCAGTGCAAGCTGGTTGCGGCCATGGTCGCGCCAACTTCGCATATGCTGGCCTCAGATGTACCGGGCAGCGATGCAGGGGGTGTGAAATTTACATCTGATATAAGAGCGGCACTAGATGTTTGCGACGTATTGATTGATTTTTCCAGCCCCAAAGCCGCGATAGATGCCGCATTGATGATGTTTGGTACGCCGTGCAAAACTCTCGTAACTGGCACAACAGGTTATTCCGCCACCGAAGAAAAAGCGCTGGAGCGCGCCGCCAATAACATTACCTTGGTTAAATCCGGCAATTTTTCCATTGGCATTTGTGTGCTGGAGAACCTGGTTGCCAAAGCGGCAGCGGCCCTGCCCAAAGACTGGGACGCGGATATTTTGGACATCCACCACAACCGGAAGAAAGATGCCCCGTCCGGGACCGCCCTCATGCTTGGGCGGGCTTTGGAGGCGGGCGGGCAAGAACCAACAAATATAGCATCTTTGCGCCACGGCGGCGTTATTGGCGAACATAGTGTGTTTATAGGCTCCCATATGGAGACCATAACCCTGACCCACACGGCTATAGACCGGGCCGTATTCGCCAAAGGCGCACTCACAGCGGCACTGTGGGCCGTAGGGCAGGAAAAGGGGCTGTATGATATGCAAGATGTGCTTGGGTTATGAGCGCGCAAATCTACACAGGAGGTTGTTTGTGCGGGGCCGTGAAATATATGCTTGGCGGTACAGACAAAACCATTCACGGTATCACCGCCTGCCACTGCGAACAATGTCGCCGTTGGAGTGGCCATCACTGGGCGTCCCTAATTGGGCCAATATCCGGATTTAGCATCACCAAAGGCGAAGACAATGTGCAGTGGTTTCAGTCTTCCGACAAAGCAAAGCGCGGGTTTTGCAAGACCTGCGGCAGCACCCTGTTCTGGCACGGCTTTGGCTACCGGTCATTAAAAGACCAGATAGATGTATCCGCCGGGTCTTTGGACGATAGCCGTAACCGTGTTATAACCCGCCATATCTTTTGCAAAAACAAGGGTGCGTACTACCACATCAAAGACGGTGTGCCTAGCTATGACAGATTTCCTGACGGCTAATGCAGATCAGGGAAGACGATTTAAAGGGTTCACAAATCCAGGCATTATTGCGCGATCATCTTGCAGATGCTCATGCTAACTCCCCGCCCGGCAGTGTCTATGCGCTGGATCTAACGGCCTTGCAAAACCCTGACATTACGTTTTGGACTGTGTGGGACGATGATGTTCTATTAGGATGCGGTGCGCTTAAAGAACTGGATAAAACCCACGGCGAGATAAAATCCATGCGCACTGCACCGCACGCGTTAAAACGCGGTGTCGGAAACAAAATGCTCACTCATATCATCACGCAAGCCAACGGGCGTGGTTACAAACGCTTGAGCCTGGAGACGGGTAATAATGCTGCCTATAAGCCTGCGCGGGCTTTGTACGGGAAATTCGGGTTTGAAACATGCGGCCCGTTTTCAGACTATAAGGACGGAACATTTAGTGTTTTTATGACCCTAATTTTATAATTACCACGCCCCAATATTTTGCATACTTGCCCACGGTGCTTGTACAGGAAGTGGATTGCCCTTTTGCAGCAACTCTACCGATATGCCGTCCGGGGAGCGCACGAAAGCCATGCGGCCATCATGGGGCGGGCGGTTAATGGTGTAGCCCATGTCCATCAAATGTTGACATTTTTCGTAGATATTATCCGTCTGGTAGGCCAGATGCCCGAAATTGCGTCCGCCGGTATAAACTTCCGTATCCAGTCTGGTGGTTTCTCCTTCGGCATTTCTTCCCTCGCCAGCAGGCGGCCAGTTGTGGGTTAATTCCAATAATGGTAGCCCGGCGACAAATCCGGTTTCTTGTCCCGTCAGATTTGCACGCTTGATGTCGGCTGGCGTGGCCAAAAAAACCAGGGTAAATCTGCCTGCCTGATTATCCCTGCGGTACACTTCTGTTAAACCCAACCCTTCGCAATAAAACCGCAAGCTATCATCTATGCTGCGAATGCGAACCATAGTGTGCAAAAAATCCATATAGCGTTCTCCTATCTGCGTAAATCCTGTGTGCGTAAATATTGTTTGGTTATTGGAATTTTTAACCTATACCAAAACAAATAAAACCTACAGCATTATAGGAAGAAACCATGGCCCTACCCGTTATCGGACTTTTATCTGGCAGTACGCGCTCTGCCTCCATGAACCGTAAATTGGTCGCCGCAATGGCCAATGTATTTACAGACGCAGGGGCCAAAGCGCAAATCATTGATTTAAACGATTACGACATGCCGCTCTATAACGGCGACTATGAAGAGGAACACGGCGTACCGGACGCTACGCACCGGCTGATCGAAACCTTGCTGACCTGCGACGGCGTGTTCATTGCTACACCTGAATATAATGGCTGTATGCCGCCCTTGTTGAAAAACACTATTGACTGGACCAGCCGGGTCGGGCTGGAACAATTTTCCCGTCCAGTCTACGGTATTGGTGCGGCATCACCGGGGCCGTTGTCGGGGATTATGGCACTACGGCAATTGCATTTTATTTTGGCGCGGCTCGGCGCACATATTGTGCCGACCCAATTGGGTGTTGGCAGTTACGGACAAGCCTTTAACGCGGGCGGTCAGTTCGCAGATGAGCGGACACTGGGCAGAGCAACAAAATTGGTCACACAAATGCTCAATGCCATCGACCGCTCATAATGGCAAAACTAAAATTACCAAGGCCAAGGCTAACCCGCGTAAAAATTGCCGAGATTTTCGCCCGTCTGCAAAAAATGGATCCGGAACCAGAGACCGAGCTTAATTATCACAACCCCTATACATTGGTGGTCGCAGTGGCTCTGTCGGCACAGGCTACGGATGTTGGCGTCAATAAAGCCACCAAAGCTTTGTTTGCTGTCGCGGACACGCCAGAGAAAATGTTGGAGATTGGCGAGGAACGGCTTCGGGAATATATCAAGACCATCGGGCTTTATAAAACCAAAGCTAAAAACGTCATTGGACTGTCACAAAGACTGGTGGATGTGTACGGCGGGCAGGTGCCAGATAACCGGAGCGATCTGGAGAGCCTACCAGGTGTCGGTCGCAAAACCGCCAATGTGGTTCTAAATGTTGCTTTTGGACAGCCAACAATGGCGGTGGACACTCATATTTTCCGGGTCGGAAATCGCACGGGCATGGCACCGGGTAAAAACCCGCTTCAGGTAGAGTTAAACCTGCTTAAAGTTATCCCCGAGCAATATGCGCTCCACGCCCATCACTGGTTGATCCTGCACGGGCGCTATACGTGCAAAGCCCGCAAACCCATGTGCCAAAATTGTGTGATTGAGGATATTTGTACATATAGGGATAAAACCAAACCTGCTGACTAACCCCGTTCGTCATAAATAAACATATCCATTTTACCGCAAGAAAAACTACACATGCGGCTGGTTTTACTGCCTGTTATTTTATCCATCTGAATACCCGTCCCTCGAATTTTATCAAATGCCTCATAGGCATTGGGAGCTAATAATATGATGGTGTATCTGATGTCTTTATCGTAATCGCGGGTAAAGAAAAAAGGATGAGCGTCCTTGGTAAAGCCGTCTGCATGGGTGCTGGCATGAATTTGAATTTTCATGTTCGACCCGTCAGAATAAATATCGCAAATATGGCCGCTGTCTTGCCAGTTTTCATCGGTTTTCTTTGTAAGACCCAGCGCATCTTCAAATATTATTTGGCCGGTTTTTCGGCCATCAGCTGAATTATCACTGAAAGACTTAGCATCAATATGAGCCGGGTTGGGGCCAACAGTTAGCTTGACGACCGGCATAAACCCGGCCCGCTCATAGATAAGCTCGTCGCGCATCAAGCCTGGGGCATCCCGGTAATAACGCTTGGTAAACCAGCCGATGAGCGCAATCCACAGACCAATAATGCCAAAGAAAATGGCAAATTGATAGACGAGAAAAGGAGGCTCGAAGGTTCGTGATTGCCCGCTGATCTGCCAGATCCCGTGCATGGCTATTTGCAGCACGCCAAAGGCGGGAATGGTCAACACCAAAACGGCCGCAAGCGTCATGGTTATATATTTAACGGCGCGCGGCGCGTTGGCTTTTGTGTAAGCCCGCACATAGGCGTCTTTTGTCAATCGTAAGTCCTGCATGTTTTCTGTCACCCGGTAATCCCAATCCGCCTGGGCGTCTTGCGCAACCCTTCGAGTTTGCAGCCATGTGCGCAGCGCAAATATTGCCGTCAATATGCTGACAATAACCAATCCCCAAAAAAACGGGATATCCGTAATAAATTTCACCATAGCCAACCTGTTAGTTTGTAACGAAACATGATTTAGAGTATCCCGCCGAATAAATCTAGCTTAGAGTTTGCTTCCTATAAAAAAACCCGCGCCAAAGCGCGGGTTTTCAAGATAAATTATGTAAAAAGTGCGTGCTATTCTTTGTCGGTCTTGAGGGCCGCACCAAGAATATCGCCAAGTGAGGCACCTGAATCGGTGGAGCCGTATTGTGCCACAGCTTCTTTCTCGTCTGCGATTTCCAAAG